>NZ_CAKTTZ010000001.1 GCF_934617235.1 uncultured Ellagibacter sp.
CCACTATATAGAGTGAAGGCTCACTCTATATAGGCATCCTCTCTCAACTACGACTCCCCCTGTTACAGAAAGAGACTGGACGCTGCGCGCTTTCGCCCTATAGAGGCACACCCCCCGTTCCATCGAGACGCCTTCCACTACAGAAAGAGGCCGGCACTCCCCGAGCACCCGGCCTCCTCATGGACGGGGCGACGCCAACGGCATTCGCCCCAATAGCTATCTTTGTTAGCGCTACTCGACTTCTGCGAGCGCTTCGCTCATCTGCTCCAGCGTAAGGACGGCGCCGTCGTCGGAGAACTTCGCGAGAACCGCCTTTACTGCCGCCAAGTCGACCAGGCGCTCGGCATGCGACGTCATGTTGCGCACCTTCACCTTACCCGCGGAAAGCTCATCGGGCCCAAGGATGGCGACCATCGATGCGCTCAACTTATCGGCAAGCTTGAATTGGCTTTTCAGGCTGCGCTTCTGGTGATCCATGTCGGCAGACTGGCCCGCATCGCGGAATGCCTGCACGAGCGAGAACGCCTCGGCGTGCACCGAGTCGTCGACGCATGCGACGAACAGATCGCAATGCTGTGCACGGGGAAATTCGACACCCGCCGCCTGCAGGGCAAGCGCGCAACGCTCGTATCCGAGGGCGAACCCGAGGCCCGGCGTCGGGCGTCCGCCAACTTCCTCGACGAGCTTGTCGTAGCGACCGCCGCCGCCAATTGCGTTCTGGCTTCCCATGCCGTTGTCCACCTGAACCTCGAACACGGTTCGGGTGTAGTAATCCAGGCCACGCACCAATTTATAGTCTTCCACGTAGGAAACGCCCGCCGCATCGAGGTACGCCTTCACCGCTTCATAGTGCTCGCGGCAATCGGGGCAAAGGTGATCGGAGATCTTCGGGGCGTTCTCCATCACGTGAACGCAGCCCTCGTTCTTGCAGTCGAAAGCGCGCAGCGGGTTGATTTCGGCGCGCGTCATGCACGTCTCGCACAGCTCTTCGGCGTGGTCGTTCATGTAGGAGCGAACGAGCTCGCGATAGGCGGGACGGCACTTCTCACACCCCATTGAGTTGATGAGCAGGCGCATTGACTCGCGCGGGATGCCGATCGTCTCGTAGAAGCGCATGAGCATGATGATGGCTTCGGCGTCGATCGTCGGCTCCTCGGCACCCAGGCATTCCACGCCCACCTGGTTGAACTGGCGCTGACGACCCTTCTGCGGGCGCTCCGCGCGAAACATGGGGCCCGCGTACATCAATTTCGCGGGCGCACCACCCTGGGGAACGAGGTCATGCTGCGCCACCGCGCGCACAACGCCGGCCGTGCCTTCGGGACGAAGCGACAGACGGCTTTTGCTCTTGATGGTGCCGCCGTCGATGAGGCGCTTGAGATTCTCACCCGAAACAGCGGTGAACATCTCCTTGGACACGACGTCGGTCGCCTCGCCGATGCCGCGAACGAACAGGTCGGTCTGCTCGAATATCGGCGTCTCAATGGGCACATAGCCATAACGGGCGAAGACGGAGAACGCCGTCTCCTTGAAATGCAGCCAAAACGCCGCCTCGTCAGGTAGAAAGTCCCTCGTGCCTTCAGCAGCCTGCATTGCCATTGCGCCCACCTTTTCCTTCGTTTAGCTTGATTGCGATTTGCATTGTAACGTAAATGAAGCGCGGGCTCCGATTGCCCGCGCTTCAACATATTCCATCGGGGAGTGGCGACCGTGCCAGAATCGGCCGCCGCCCGCCCCTTACTTAAAGTACTCCACACCGCCTTCGATGAGCGGCTGGTACGTGAAGTCCGGGATGTTGCGATAGAGCCCAGCGCCCGAGCGCTCCGTGTGGCCCATCTTGCCGAGCACGCGGCCATCGGGACTTGTGATGCCCTCGATGCAAAGCACGCTGCCGTTGGGATTGACCGAAAGGTCCATCGACGGCTTGCCCTCCGCATCGACGTACTGCGTTGCCACCTGGCCGTTCGCAATGAGCTTCTCGAGCAATTCGGGGCTTGCGACGAAGCGGCCCTCGCCATGGCTGATGGCGACGGTGTGCGTGTCCCCCACCTTGCACTCGGAAAGCCACGGGGAAAGCGACGACGCCACGCGCGTGCGGACGAGGCGGCTTTGATGGCGGCCGATCGTGTTGAAGGTGAGCGTCGGGCATTCGTCGGTCATGGGAACGATGTCGCCGTAGGGCACGAGGCCGAGTTTGACAAGCGCCTGGAAGCCGTTGCAGATGCCGAGCATGAGACCGTCGCGGTTCTGCAGCAAGTCGCGCACTGCCTCGGTCACCTCGGGAGCGCGGAAGAACGCCGTGATGAACTTCGCCGAACCATCGGGCTCGTCACCGCCGGAAAAGCCACCGGGAATCATGACGATCTGGCTTTCGCGGATGGCGGCAGCAAGAGCAGCAATGCTCTCGGCGACCGCATCGGGCGTGAGGTTGTTCACGATGAGCGTGGTCGGCAGGGCGCCGGCACGTTCGAATGCGTGCGCCGTGTCGTACTCGCAGTTCGTTCCCGGGAACACGGGGATGATGACGCGCGGTTTCGCAATCGAGCCGCCATAAACGAGCGGCAGCTTATCGTCGCAGGTGATAGGCGCAACGTCGGCATCGTCGGAACCAGACTGGGCAGCCGTGCTGCGATACGGGAACACCGACTCGATCGAGCCTTCCCACGCATCCTGCAAACGAGCCAAGTCGATAACCTCACCTGCAGCCGCGAACGCGTACTCCTCGGTCGTCACGCCAAGAAGGGCAACGTCGAGGCATTCGGTCGCCTCGGGGAGCGTCGCGCCATCGGCGAGCTCGACGATGAAGCTTCCGTATGCGGGCGTGAAGAGGGCGTCGGCGTCCACATCCTCGAGAGCCACACCGATTCCGTTACCCACACACATCTTGAACAGGGACTCCGCCGCGCATCCGTAGCCAGGCGTCGAGACGGCGAGCGCCGCGCCCGACCCGATAAGCTCCTCAACCGCAGCGATGGCCGCAAGCTCATCTTCAGCAGCAGGTGCCACGTCGTTGGCATCGTAGCAGCGCGGAGCAATCAGCGCGATGCGATGGCCAGCACCCTTGAATTCGGGGCTCGTCACACGATCGACCTTGCCGACTGCAGTCGCAAAGGAGACAAGCGTCGGAGGAACGTCGAGATCTTCGAACGAACCCGACATGGAGTCCTTTCCCCCAATCGAGCCCAGCCCCAGATCGAGCTGCGCCTGGAGTGCACCGAGAACAGCGGCGGCAGGCTTGCCCCAGCGAACCGGATCGTTGCGCAGGCGCTCGAAGTATTCCTGGAACGTGAGGTACATATCAGCGCGCTTGAAGCCCGTGGCCACCAGGCGCGAAACGCTCTCGACGACGGCGATATAGGAGCCGACGAACTGATTCTTCTCGGTGAGGTAGGGGTTGAAGCCCCATGCCATGCCGGAGCAAGTCGTGGTCTCGCCGTCGACCGGCAACTTCGCCACCATAGCGAGCGCAGGCGTAAGCTGGTTTTTGCCGCCGAACGGCATGAGCACGGTCGCCGCGCCGATTGTGGAGTCGAAGCGCTCGGAGAGCCCCTTGTTGGAGCAGACGTTCAAGTCGCGCACGAGCGATTCCATGCGATCGGCAAGCGTGTCGCCCGCCCATGCGCGCTCGTAGGCGGCGCCCGCCTCGATGTGCACGTCCTGGTGCTTCGGGGCACCGTTCGATGCCAAAAACTCGCGGCTCACATCGACGATCGCCTTGTCGTTCCAGAAGATGCGCACGCGCGGCTCAGCGACCACCTCGGCGATCACCGTCGCCTCGAGGTTCTCTTCCTTGGCATACCCGAGGAATTCTTCCACATCGGCAGCGGCGATGGCGCAGGCCATGCGCTCCTGGCTTTCGGAGATGGCGAGCTCGGTGCCATCGAGACCGTCATATTTCTTCGGGACCTTATTGAGATTGATGCGCAGGCCGTCGGCGATCTCGCCCAAGGCCACCGACACGCCGCCTGCGCCGAAATCGTTGCAGCGCTTGATAAGGCGGCAGGCCTCGCCGCGACGGAACAGCCTTTGAAGCTTGCGCTCGACAGGGGCGTTGCCCTTCTGCACCTCGGCACCACAGTGCTCGAGGCTTTCCAGGTTATGCGCCTTCGACGATCCCGTTGCGCCACCGATGCCGTCGCGGCCAGTGCGACCGCCCAAAAGCACGATGACATCACCCGGCTCGGGTTTCTCGCGACGAACATGGTCGGCCGGGGTCGCCGCAACGACGGCCCCGATTTCCATGCGCTTGGCAACGTATCCCGGATGGTAGAGCTCGTGAACG
The DNA here is from genome assembly GCF_934617235.1 of uncultured Ellagibacter sp. Lineage (GTDB taxonomy): Bacteria > Actinomycetota > Coriobacteriia > Coriobacteriales > Eggerthellaceae > Ellagibacter. The sequence continues at coordinate 4,283 of NZ_CAKTTZ010000001.1, forward strand.
GAGCCCGTGGCCAGGCCGATCTGGTTACCGTAAGACGAGTAGCCGGCAGCAGCCGTCGTCACGAGCTTGCGCTGCGGCAACTTGCCTTCGAGCGTATCGGAAACGGGAACCGTGGGATCGCCCGCACCAGTCACGCGCATGGCCTGGTAAACGTAGCTGCGTCCCGAAAGCGGGTCACGGATAGCGCCGCCCAAGCACGTGGCCGCACCGCCGAACGGCTCGATCTCGGTGGGATGGTTGTGCGTCTCGTTCTTGAAGAGGTACAGCCAGTCCTCGTCGTGGCCGTCGACGTCGACCTTGCACTTCACGGTGCAGGCGTTGATTTCCTCGGACTCATCGAGCCCGGTCAGGATGCCCTGGGATTTCAGCCACTTCGCGCCGATCGTGCCCATGTCCATAAGGCAGATGGGCTTCTCGTCGCGACCGAGCTCATGGCGCAGCTCGAGATAGCGCTCGTAGGTTTCGCGCACCTGCTCGTCGTCAATCACGACGTTGGTGAGCTCGGTGCCGAACGTAGTGTGACGGCAATGATCGGACCAGTAGGTGTCGATCATCTTGATCTCGGTGATGGTGGGGCAGCGCTTCTCGCCCGCGAAATACTGCTGGCAAAACGCGATATCGGCAAGGTCCATCGCCAAACCGCGCTCATCGATGAACGCGGAGAGGCCCGCCTCATCCAGATCGAGGAACCCTTCGATCACTTCGACGGGCTTGGGCGTCGGATGGGCGATCTGGAGCGTCTCACGTGCGGAAAGGCACGCCTCGCGCGTCTCGACCGGGTTGACGACGTAGTGTTTCACCGCAGCGAGGGCGGCGTCGGTGCACTCGCCTTCGATAACGTAAACCTGCGTGAAGGCAACCTCAGGACGTTCTCCCTGGCTGATGAACTGGATGCACTGCGATGCGGAGTCGGCGCGCTGGTCGAACTGGCCGGGCAGCGCCTCGACGGCGAACACGTGAACATCGGCAGGAGCCGAGGCGATTCCGGAGATGGCCTCCCCTTCCGCGGCAAGCTGCTTGGCGCTTTTGTCCGAGAATTCGACGCCCTTAACGGGGAATTCGCGCGAAGCGTCATCGACTTGCGGTTCGGAGAAGACCGTGGGGATGCAGCGCTCGAATAGTTCCTCGTCGATGCCCTCGACGTCGTAGCAGTTGATCAGGCGCAGGCGGGCCGCCTTCGCGAGCCCCTCGGGCACGGCAGTGTGCAATTCGGCGAGCAGCTGCTGCGCTTCAACGTCGAAGCCGGGCTTCTTCTCCACGTAAACACGCGAAACCATGATGATCCTTTCCAGGGTGGCAGGCGATTACTTGTCGGCGGGCTTTGCGGCGTCGGCGGCACTAGCCGCATCGGCCGTCTTTGCGGCATCAACCTTCTTGCGGCCGAACAGACCGCGCTTGGGCTTGATCTGCTCCTCGGCGACCTCCGCAGCGGCATCTTCCTTCTGCTTTTCCGCCTCGCGCTCGGCTGCGCGCTTCGCCTTCTCGGCACGGCGGCTCTCCTTGGTGTTCTGAGACTCCATTTCCATCTGGTACTTGCGGCGACACTTGCGAATCTTGGAGAAGTCGAGGTAGAACGCAAGGATGATGAGAACGTAGGACGAGCCGAGCGTCACGTAGCTGATCCAAGCCGGCTCCCACGAACGCGCGAACCACGAGAGCGCAACCATGATGACCGCAGCGATCAGGACGACCCACCAAAGGCGACGCAGGCGCTTATATTCCGCCGTGGGCGGGTTGTAGTACTTGCGGTCAAGCTCGTTTTGCTTGGCGCGCTCGGCTTTGCGGCGAGCCTTCTGCTCCGCCTTCCTCTCCTGAGGGGTCTTCGTCGAGGACTGGATATGCACCGAAGCGGCAGCCTTCGTTTTCGGCTTTGCCGAAGCCGCGCTCTTGCGCGTCGCACCCTTAGGGCCCTCATCTTGATAGCGGTCGTTCATGTAGTTACGTTGTGACATGCGATGGTTCTTTCTCGTGGACACTTACTTCAAAAGCCGTGGAAACCTTGGCCGGACGCCGTCGGCGGACAGACCTTTCCCCTTCCACCTTGTGCAAGGCTTACGCGAGACGAAATTCCTTATGCGAACGGGAATTTCTCGCCCGTGATCTTCTCGTAGGCCTCGATATACTTCTCGCTCGTGCGCTTGATGACATCCTCGGGAAGGCGAGGCGGCTTGGTGCCGGATTCCTTGTCCCAATGCGCGGTGAGCCAATCGCGGACGTACTGCTTGTCGAAGCTCGACTGGCTTTTGCCCGGCTCGTATTCGTCGCCCGGCCAAAAACGCGAGGAATCGGGGGTGAGGACCTCGTCGGCCAAGATGAGGCGGCCGTCAACGCGACCAAATTCGAACTTGGTGTCGGCGATGATGATGCCGCGGTCAGCCGCATGGTCGCGTGCGGCGGTGTAGACCTTGATGGCAGCGTCGCGCAGCTCGGCAGCCTCTTCGTCGCCAATGAGCTCAGCACAGCGCTCGAAGCTGATGTTCTCGTCGTGGTCGCCGATTTCCGCCTTGGTGGAAGGCGTGAAGATGGGCGTTTCAAGCTTGGAGGAATTCACGAGGCCAGCGGGAAGCTTGATGCCGCACACCGTGCCTTGCCCCTGGTACTCCTTAAGGCCGCTGCCGGCGAGATACCCGCGCACGATGCACTCGACGGGATACATGTCGGCCTTCTTGACCAGCATGAATCGCCCTTCCAGCTTGTCGGCATAGGGCTTGAAGCGCTCCGGCAAGTCGGCAACGTCGGCGGAGATGAGGTGGTTCTCGATCACGCCATCGAGCAGCTTGAACCAGAAGCACGAAAGCTGCGTGAGCACCTGGCCCTTGTGGGGAATCTCGTCCTCAAGGATGTAATCGAACGCGGAAATGCGATCGGAGGTTACCACCAAAAGACGATCGTCCAAATCGTAAAGGTCGCGAACTTTGCCTTGCGCATCGGGTTCGATGTCGATAACGCTCATGATTTCAGGTCCTTTCAAAACCTCGTTGCGAATATGCGGCGCGCGGGAACGAGCCCGCGCGTTGACGCGCGATAATGAGTCGCGACCCATTATCGCGCACTACCTTACTTTTTGCGATTGGAAGTGGCTTTTCCATCGGACGAACGTTGCTGACGAGCGCCCGAGAGCAGCTGCTGACGATGCTGCTGTTTTTGCTGCTGACGCTGGCGTTGCTGCTCGCGCTTGTCGTTCGAGCGCGTGCGCGCCTCGTCGTAGAGGGGGAAATGGAGGGTGAAGCAGGCGCCTTTGCCCTTCTCGCCTTCCACCTGCACCCAGCCGCCATGGCGATCGACGATTTCCTTCACGACCGCAAGCCCGATTCCCAAGCCGCCGCTCGCGCGGTTGCGCCCGGCGTCCGCACGCCAGAAGCGCGAGAAGACCATCTTCGCCTCCTCGGGGGAAAGGCCGATACCCGTGTCGCGCACGGCGATCGAGGCCATGATGTCGCCCTTCGAAACGGTGACCGATACATGTCCGCCTTCGGGGGTATAGCGCACCGCGTTCGAGATAAGGTTGGCCGTGGCCTGGCGAATCATGTCGGGATCGCCCACGACGAGCACGCCCTTCTCGGCGCGGTACTCGAAGGTGAGCCCGGAATCGGCAACGAATGCCTCGTGCGTGGAGACGATGCTTTGGATGAGCTCGCCTACGTCGACCACTTCCTCTTTCATGGGGGTGGCGCGGTTCTCCAGGCGGGAGAGCTTTAAGAGCGCGTCGACCAGCCGGCTTAAGCGCTGCACCTCGGAGTTCACGGTTTCCAGGCGCTCGGCGTCGGCTTCGAAGACACCGTCGACCATCGCCTCGACGGTGGACTGGATAGCCATAAGGGGCGTGCGCAGCTCGTGAGCGACGTCCGTTGTGAGGCGACGCTCCAGCTCGCGGTCCTTCTCGACCGATTCCGCCATCTCGTCGAAGGTCTCGCCCAGGCGAGCGATTTCGTCCTCGCCGTGGAGTTCGGTGCGCGCAGAAAGATCGCCTTCCTTGATAGCGCGGGCCGTTTTCGTCATGCGATTGATAGGGGCCACGAGATTGCGCGCGAACAGAAAGCCGATGCACGACGCGAGCACGATGGCCACCAACGACGCAAACAGCATCGCTTGATAGGAATTCTCGCGGAACTCCTGGTCGGGCCCGCGCATAAGCGTGTCGGACCCGTAAACCCAAATGCGCACGGAGCCAACGACCTTGTCGTCGACCACAATTTTGGCGAGCGCCACCTTCGACGCATCCTTCGGCTCGAAGGAACTCGTGGCGTTCGGGATGCCGTTGATGCGGTTCGAGGAATCGAAGACGGCGACGTCGTTCTCGTCGACGACCTTGATAGCGATGCCCGGCGTGACCTCGAGCGCAGCTTCGACGGGCGTAAGGGCCGCAGCGCTTTTGATGGTAAGCGCGCTGTCCGACTCCATCCGCTCTTCGATGCGGCTGGCGGTCGTCTCCGCAAGGGTCTCCATGTTGGACGCGGTATAGGTTTGGAAATGCTGCTCCCACACAAAAGAGATGACGCCGATGGCGACAAGGCCGGTCATCGCGGCGATAAGGGCAAAGGCCAAGGTGACGCGCGCAGTATAGGACAGGCTCGTCCAGCCGAATTTGCGGCGGCGCTCCTTTCGCGCGAGCTTTCCCTGATGGGGTTCACCCGTAGAAGGCCGCTCTTCGGGGAAGTCGGACATGACGCGAATGCGGGCAGCCTCGCCGCCCGCATTCGCAGAGAGACTCGACGACCCCTCGGCCGTCGAGTCGTTATGGATTGGATTCGTTTCGCTCACGGGTCACCCGCAGGCTATTTCCCGGTTTTCGTGGGATCCTCGAAACGGTAGCCCACGCCATGGACGGTATGCAGCCACTTCGGGTTGCGTGGATTGTCGCCGATCTTCGCACGCAGGTTCTTCACGTGCGAGTCGATGGTGCGCTCATAGCCCTCGAAGTCGTAGCCGAGCACCTTCTCGACCAGCTCCATGCGCGAATACACGCGGCCAGGGTAGCGGGAAAGGGTGGTCAGCAGCTTGAACTCGGAAGCGGTCAGGTCGACTTCCTCGCCCTTCACGAGAACCTTGTGGCCGGAAACGTCGATTGTGAGGTCGCCGAACTCGAGGACTTCGCGCTGCGGCTCGGAGTCGGCATGCACACGGCGGAGCAGGGCGCGCACGCGCGCGACAAGCTCGCGGGGGCTGAAAGGCTTCACCAGGTAATCGTCGGCGCCCAGCTCGAGTCCGATGATACGATCTTCCACCTCGCCTTTCGCGGTGAGCATGATGATGGGCACATCGGAGTTGTCGCGGATGGCGCGGCAGACGCGCTCGCCGGGAACGCGGGGAAGCATAAGGTCGAGAACGACCAGGTCAAAGTGATGCTTCTGAAATTCTTCGAGTGCTTCTTGGCCATCGCCTACGGCGGTTACCCAATAGTTCTCGCGCTCGAGATAAGCAGCGACGGCGTCGCGGATCGCCTTCTCGTCTTCCACAAGAAGAATGCGTCGGGTTTCATTGTTCATTGACGTCTCCTAACATGGGATTTCCCTACGTACATGGTGCATGCACAAGGTCTGCGGACCGCGCATCGCAAACGCTTTGCGGGGCGACCCGTCAGTTTCGTCTTTGGGTTTATTGTAGCAATTGGCCGTATTCTCGCGCGAGGTGTAGGCGAAATGACACAATTACCACCATGCCAACGAAACGACCCACTCCAGGAAAGAACAGCGCGCACGCGCAAAGAAGCCCTCGCCAGAGCTCTCGGCGGGGCACTTCGGCGAGCTATCATCCGCGCGCGAATCATGCGCCGACGGTCCGCGCCGCTGAGGGGAGCCCGAAGCAGGGCATCTCTGTGCCCTCTCCAAGCGGCGGGCAAATCCTGCTTACCCGACGTCATTTCCTTTACGGTGCCATCGGCATCGGGGCCCTCGCCGTCGTCGGCGGAGGCATCGGCGCAGGGGTGAGCGCCGCCTCGAAGTCGAACGAGCCCACGTTCAACACGCTGACCGTCCCCAAAGACGCCGTCTCATCGTGCTCCGCCGCAACGCCGGGCGATTTCACCGAGATAGAAGATTCAAGCACCGTGCTCGGGCTTTCCGGAACCTATGAGCTTCCTTACGGAACGCTCATCTGGGCAAGCGATGATTCCGTTGCCGCGTGCCTTGTACCCGAAGACGGCTCGAAGCCGCTCACCAAAGTGGTGCTGCTCTCGCTTTCGTCGGGCAATCAGACCACCGCCGTTTCCCAGGCGAAAGGCCAAGACGAAGGCTTCGAGATTTATGACGTGCGCGCGTGCGCGACGGGCGTCATTTGGACCGAGGCGAATATCCTCGATGGAACGTGGCGCATCTACAGCGCAGCACTTTCGAACGGATCGCTTGGAGCTGCGGCTTTGGCGGAAGAAGGCGGCTCCGATTGGGAAACCCCGACGCTCGCCGCCTCGAGCGGATATGCGTTTTGGCAGGTCCTCCCCAAGAAGGACGGCGCCGCAAGCAAGGAAGCGTCGCGGCTGATGCGCGCCCGCTTCGGGTCGAGCGACGCCGAGGAGGCCTACACCTCGAACGGCCGCATGTGCACACCGCCCTACGCGACGGGCGACTCCGTCATCATCACCCCGCGCGCCGCGGCGTCTTCGTCGCGCTACCAGCTCACGCGCATCGATGCGCAATCCGCGAGCATGGTCGACTCCCTCGTGCTGCCCTCTTCGATGAAGCCGCTCGAGGCGGGCTATGGCGACACGGGGTTCATGTTCTCGTTCGAAGCGATTTACAACTTCGGCGAAGGCATCGCTAACCTGGGAACATACATTCCCGCAAACGCCGTGCAGCCCGAGGCCGATACGGCGGGCAACGACGCCTACAGCTCAGTGCCGTGGTTCCGCCATGGCGTGACCCCCACCGCCCCGCCCGCGTGGTGCGGCGGATGGGTCATCGCGAAGGACTCGTACAACGTGTGCGGATTCGACCCCTCGAACAAGCAGTATTTCATGCTCGAGGTGAAATCGGGCGCGCCGAGCTTCGGCGACTACCTTGCATCGACGGGGTCGGTCAAGCGCGTGGTCACGTATTCCAACATCGACAACACCACGCTTCAGGGCGAATCTCAGCAATACTGCTGCGTGCGCGTCTGGGAACCGGCCTAACAGCCCCCAGCCCGCGCACGCTTCTCATGAGGTAAGGCTCCTACTGGTTTTACAGGATGCCCTTTTCAAGTGCATTCGAGAGAACCATTGCGACGCGTTCGCGCGCGATGAGCTCGCCCGGAACGAGCCAGTGCGTCCCATCAGCCGATTCGTAACCGCTGACCACGCCTTGCTGAACCGCCCAGGCCGCAGCGGACTTCGCCCAAGGGGAAATGCTCTCGGCGTCGGAGAGGGACGAAAGCGACGACTCGTCGGCTCCAGACACGCCCTTCAGGTTGGCGAGAATCTGGAGAAGCTGCTCCATCGTGACCGCGTCGTCGGGGCCGAACGCTGTGCGAGCACCCGTTTCGTCGGCATAGCCGTTGATGATCCCATTCTTAACCGCCCAGTTCACAGCACCCGTATACCACATACCGCTGCGCACGTCGGAGAATGCGGTCTCGTTTTCCGCAGTGCTTGCAACATAGGAACCCTCGGCGGAGGGATCGGCGTAGCGCCAAAGAATCATCGCGAGCTCGGAGCGCGTGAGCGACACGCCAACGCCGAACAGCGACTCCTCGCTGTATCCGCGCATGAGGCCGGCGTCCGCAACCTTCTTCACGCCAGGCGCGTACCATGCGCTTGCGTCAACATCGCGGAACATCTCCTCGATCGGAGGGGTGCCGGGGTCGGGATCTTGCGCATCGGGGTCGTAGGTTTTCGCCACTTCCGAACTACCGGGAGTTGCGCCCTGACCACCGGTGGCCGCGATATCCGACTTCCGAGAAACCGCGACATCAGCGGCAACTCCGTCGCCCGCCTTGTACTTGGAGGGGTCCCCAATCGAGCCCTCGCCCGCCGCGGGGACGTTGCCACCCGTTGCCACAACGGTCGCTACGCCGACCTTGCCTTCGCCACCGATGCCCGCGCCGCCGTTTCCAAGGCCCAGGCCAACCGAGCCGCCCGTAGCAGTAAGCGAGCCCTCGCCGACGATGGAGCCGCCGTCGAGCTTCACGCCCGCGCCGCCGTTGCCGCCGGTCGTGTCGACCGAGCCGCCCGTGGCGACAAGCGACGAGCCGGCCGGGATGGTGACCGTCGCACCCTTGTTCACCACCAGGGCAGACTGCGCGTCGGAGCCCGACGTGATACCGCAACCAGTAATCGAGTTCGCGCCCTTAAACGTGACGCTGCCGTTCACCGCAACTGGCGCTTCGGGTACTTTCACCTGGTAGTTTCCATCGGAGAGGAAGTTAGCATGCGAAACGATTGTGGCATCTTCGAGCGTCGAGCCGTCGTTGAGCGCAATCTGTCCCACAAAGGACGCCGAGTTCTTCGCTGAAAGCGTGCCGCCGTTCACTTCGACCGCCCCGTACGCCACGGAATCGTCGAGGGTAAGCTTCGCGCCCTTCTCGACAACGATTTTCACGCTGGAGAGCACCTTCATGTTGTGCAGTGTGACGTCGGCACCTGCGGGAATAGTGAGCGTTTCGGTGGCAAAGTTCCCGTTTTCGCCCTTGCCGATGGTCCCGTACGTGCCAGACTCGTGCGAGCCGTAAATGTCGGTCAGCGTGGAGGGGATGGTCGCGTTGCCCGTCTCGGCGATGGTGTAGGGCTCCATGTCCCACGAAGTCGTGCCCTCGGGAAGGTCGGCGATGCGCTCGGCAAGCGTCTTGTCGTTGTCGTAGATGCGCATTTCCACCGCGTTGCTCTGCTCCGTGCGAGCGCCGGAGGTCACCGTGGCAACCACCTGATAGGTTCCTGATTTTGCGGGAGTGCCGGTGATGAAGACGGAGCCCATCGTCACCCCTGCCGCCATGCCACTGCCTTCAGGGGAAATGGAGACGCTCACCTTATCCTGGCGCACGCCGTCGTTTTTCGCCCAGTCATTCCAGGACGTCCACTCGCCGTCGCCCTCTTTCACCTCGACGTCGAGCTTGTTGTTCTCCGACGAACTGCTGCCACCGCTCGCCCCGCCGCCGGCAGACGCGAGGGCGATGCCGTCGTGATCGAGGCTCATCATGCTCGTGCCGTCGACGACGAAGCACTGCAGCTTGCCGGTAAGCCGAACCTGGATCTGCTGCTGGACCTCGAAGGAGAGCATTTCGGCAACGGAATCCGCCGAGCCATCGTCCTTCGTCGCTTCGGCGGTGAGTTTCACCTGATAGGTGCCCGCCGCGGGAGCCGTGCCCGAAAGCGACACCTGGCCATCTTCGACTGTCACGGAAAGACCCGCCACGTCCTTGCCCTCGGCATCAGTGACGGCAGCCGAGAACTTTGCGTCCGCCGCCTTCGTCCCCTTCGTTTCGAACGCGAGCTTCTGGTCGACCGTGCTGCCTTCGACCGCGGGGGAAAATGCCTTGTCACCTGCAAAAACAAGCGAGAGCGCCTCGTACGTTTCGACGGGCTTGCTGATGTTTTCGGGCTCTTGGGTCGACCCGGTGTAGGTTGCCGTGCCGTTGTTCTCGATTTTACCCGTAGCAAACGTGCAATCCTCGAAAGTCGCCTCGCCGTTCACGATAGGCGTGTTGGAGAAGGTGCAGTTGGAGAACTTCACCTTCGCGCCTTTTTCGACAGTGACCGTTGCACCCTTTTCCCCGGATTTCGCGAAGAAGTTCACGCGGTCGATAGCAATATCGCTGCCTGACGGAATCACAACGGAAAGCGCACTTGCGTATCCGACATCGACCGTTTTCGGGCCCTGACTGAAAAAGCCCTCGGAATAGCCGGCGATTTCGGTGAGCGACGAGGGGATGGTCACCGTCCCCGAATCCGAAAAGCTGGTTCCGACGTGGACTTTCGTGTACCCGTTTGACACGGCCTGGCCGAGATAATAAGACAGTCCGTAAGAGCTGTCGTCCACGTAGTAATACCCGTCGCTCTTGCTCAGCGGCTGGATTCCGCCGTCGTTACTTGTCGATGCACCATTGTCGGCGAAAGCTGCCGCAGGCGTGCCTACCATACCCGCAGCGAGCACCGTTGCAACGCCGGCACGCGCCGCCGCTTCCCATGGCTTAACTGCTTGCGTCTTCCGTTTCTCCATATGTTTCCCAGCCTTTCTGTGGGCTCATTTCGGGACAATCAATTCATGTCACCCCGTGTCGGCAAGGAAGTTTACCACAGTTGACATATATTGGTAAGCCGTGTATAACTTTTTTTGATACATTTCACGCCTGATTTCAAGGAACACCGGTGAACGATTACACAAGCAGCCCGGATGTCGATTCGAGCAACAGCCACCGCGCGTCCTGCCCTTCCTCGGCAGGCATGCTCCAACCTTCTTCGGCTGACATGCCGCAGCCTTCCTCCGAGGACGCACCCCGCCCTCCCCTGGCGGACGCGTTCCATTCTTCCTCAGTGCAGGCGTTCCATTCTTCTTCGGCGGATGAACCCCACCCCGAGGAAATCCAGTGGCGCGAGCGTTGGTTCCACGCATTCGACACGACCTGCCTCGTGAAGGCACGCGCAAGCGAAGGCGACCTTGATCAGGTAGTTTCCCTTTGCACAAGATACGAGCGGCTCCTCAGCCACACGCTGCCCGAAAGTGATATCTGGGCCGTGAACCATGCAGAGGGCAAGCGCACGAAGGTTGATCCGGAAACGGCGGCGCTCGTTCGCGAGGCGCTTCGATATTGTTCGAAATCGGGCGGCCTTTTCGATATCACGCTGGCACCGCTCGCCCGCCTTTGGAATTTTCACACCGCGCGCGTCCCCTCGGAAGACGATGTTGCCCGAGCGCTTCTACACGTAGGCTGGCAGCGAGTCGATGCGACCGCCGACACCATCGTCGTCACCGATCCCAAGGTGGAGATAACGCTTGGAGGCATCGCGAAAGGCTACATCGCCGATTGCGTGCGCGACTTGCTGGCAACGCGAGGAGTGCGGGACGCGTTCATAAGCCTTGGCGGGAACGTTGTCGTCATAGGGCAATCACCTCACGGCAGGCCGTGGAACGTCGGTGTTCGCTCGCCTGATTTCCATCGCGACCAGCAGAAAAAGCGAATCGAGTACGAGGCTATCGCCCGTTCGCCGCACGGCATCGACACGCGTGCGCTTCACGATTTGGAAAGAAAGCCCGAAAAGCCCCTGTGTGTTCTTTCCTGTTCTGATTTGTCGGTGGTAACGAGCGGAATCTACGAGCGATGTTTTCTCGACAAGACGACGGGAAAGATGTATCACCACCTTATCGACCCGAAAACGGGATACCCCTGCGAAAGCGACCTCGCGGGCGCAACGGTGCTTTCGCGCACGTCGTTGGAAGGAGACGGCCTGTCGACGGCGCTCGTCATCATGGGGCGCGAACGCGCTGCGGCCTTTATCCGCGAACAGACCGATGCCGCCGTCCTCCTCGTTGGGCGAGACGGAACCGTGGCCATTGCTGGTAACGAGAAGATTCTCGAAGAGACCCGAGCTGGCGAGATACCCGGCGTCGAGCTCCTGAAGTAACGCGCGGGCGCGAGAACTGCGCGAAAAGCGAGAGCTGCGGGTGCCCAAAATCGAGGGTTCGCCCGTCAACGCGGGGCGCGCCCGCGAACGCGGGAAATGCAGGTTGTACGAGGTCTCTGGCTGAACGAGAGCGCGAGGGTTTGCACGAACCGAGCGAGACGCGCGCGGCGAGAGAATCAAGGGGCACGAAGCGCGGATTGCACGAGAATAGGCTCACTCCGTAGCATTGTTAGGCACCTATTTGTACAAAAACGACAGTAAGTTGTGACGGAATGGTGAAGATGAGCGATTTCGAGCTTCAATTGTCCCAAAATCGTCCCATACAAGACAATTATTGAAATAGTTATTCCACATTTTTTATTATAATGGGGTCTACTTTACAGTTTCGTCATAAAAAAGTGGCATTTTCGTACAAAAACTCTCAGCCTCAAGCGCCGAGGCGGATTGCAAGTTGCCGAGGGGCTCGAATCACCCGAAACTCAAGAGCATCAGCATCAGCACCAGCACCTCTAACCAGACGTACTTTTCGTCCAGCGGAACAGCCGACCCAAAAGCTTTTCCATCAAAAATGGGCGTTGGCCTGCGCCAACGCCCACTGATAAACGCCCCTTGCGTTCTACAAGCCTAAAAGCCTCTAGAACTCCAGCCCTTCGAGACGCTTGAAGACCTCGTCTTTGCGCGTGAGGAAATCCCACGGGTCGAAAATCTCGTCGAGCGTTTCCTTCGAAAGCTTTGCCTCGGGGTCTGCCTCCAAACGCTCGCGATAGGTCGGTCCCTCGACGGCATTCTGGATGTCTTCCCACACTTTCATGGCGTTACGCTGCACGATGACGTATGCCTCTTCGCGCGTGATGCCCGTCTGCACGAGCGCAAGCAGCACCTTCGAAGAGAAGATGAGCCCGCGGGTGCGCCACAAGTTGTGCTCCATCTTGTCGGGATACGTTTGCAGGCCGTCCAAGATCCACTGCATCTTGCCGAACATGTAATCGAGCGCAGTGAACGAGTCGGCTAGCGCCACGCGCTCGGTACCCGAATGCGAAATGTCGCGCTCGTACCAAAGCGCCACGTTATCAAGCGCCACCTGGGCATTCGCCTTCACCACGCGAGCGAGGCCGCAGACACGCTCAGCCGTGATGGGATTGCGCTTGTGCGGCATGGCCGACGAGCCCTTCTGGCCCTTCTTGAACGGCTCCTCAGCCTCGATCACGTCAGACTGCTGAAGCAAGCGCACCTGCATGGCGATGGACTCGAGCGTCGCCGCGGCGCATGCGAGCGCGCACATCACCTGCGCGTGACGATCGCGCGCGAGCACCTGAGTCGAAAGCGGGTCGGGCGTAAGACCCAGCTTCTCGCACACATACTGCTCGACGAACGGGTCGATGGAGGAATACGTGCCCACCGCGCCCGAGATCGCTCCCGTCGCAGCAACCTCGCGAGCCTGCTCAAGGCGCGTCTGCGCACGCTTCAGCGCCCATGCCCAGCTGCCGAACTTCATGCCGAAAGTCATCGGCTCGGCATGGATGCCATGGGTGCGGCCCACGCACAGCGTATTTTGGAACTCGAAGGCGCGGCGCTTGCACGTCTCGCCAAGCTGCTTCACGTCGGCCAAGATGATGTCGATCGCCTGGGTGATCTGGTAGGAAAGAGCCGTATCCCCCAGGTCGCTGCTGGTCATACCGTAGTGCACCCAGCGCGACGGCTTCTCCTCGCCCTCCGGCACCTCGGCGTCGATGTACTCGGCCATGTTGGTGGTAAAGGCGATGACGTCGTGGTTGGTAACCTTCTCTATCTCGTCGATGCGCTCGACGGTGAAGTCGGCATGGTCGCGAATCCACTTCGCTTCCTCTTTCGTAATGCCGGCTTTCCCCAGCTCAGCCTGAGCCTCGCACGCGAGAATCTCGATTTCCTTCCAGATGAAGAACTTGTTTTGAAGCTCCCAGATGGCGCCCATCTCAGGACGCGTATAGCGGTTGATCATTGCGCTTGCTCGCCTTTCCCGTGTTAATCGTTCCCGTTTCGTTTTCCGCTTAGCATACTATACGCTCGCGCGCGCAGGTTAGAGCCCCTTGAACAAAGCGCGCACGCGGTCGAGCGCTTCGGTGTCGGCGACGACGACCGCCTTGTCGCCGGGGTGCAGCACGGTGTCGTGGCGCACCACCTCGACGTCATCGGCCGTGTCGACGGCAACGATCAGGCTGCCGTCGGGCATGGGGATGTCGCGCACGAGCACCCCGTCGGCGTTCGAGTGGTAGCGCATGCGTGGCACCGTGACCTCGGAAAGCGCGACATTACCGTGCGTAAGCGAGGACACAACGCTCACCGAACCCATGAGGGCCTCTTCCTCGATCATGTTCGCAATGAGCGTCGTGGAAGACACGCTCTCGATGCCGACCTCGTGGAAGATGCGCATGTTCTTCGGGCTGTTCACGCGCGCAATACAACGGGGCACGTTGAACACGCGCTGCGCGATTTCGCACGACACGAGGTTGCTGTCATCCTGACCGGTCGTCGCGACGAACACGTCGGCGTGGCGGATGCCCGCGTCCTCCTGGAACTTCGAGTCGCAGCCGTCGCCGTGGATGATGAGGTAGCGGCCCGTGAGCTCCACCGACAGCCTGTCGGCGGTGCGTCGGTTCTGCTCGATGACCGCGACCTCGTTACCGCTTTTCAGCAGCACGTTCGCAAGGTAGGCGCCGATCTTGCCGCCGCCGTTGATCACTACATACATGGATGCCCTTTCACAGAGAGGGAGCTATCTTGCGCAAGGCGTGAAACGCGATGCGGCCAGGCTGGCTTCCTACTCTTGAATATACTTGCTGAACAGGGGAATCAGCTCGTGGCGCACGCACGCGAGCACCGAGTCCCCATGGTAGAGCACGCTTTCCTTGTTGGGAATGGAGCTCGCCGATCCGTCGCCGCGCTCGAAGGCGATGATGCGGATGTCGTGGTCGCGCTCGAGTTCGCCCACGCGAATCGTCCGTTTCCCCTCGCGAGAGCTCAAATCGAGGGAAAAGCGCAGCACCTCGAATTCCCCGAAGGTGTCGATATGCGCGCCATGGCCCGACACCACTTTCGAGAACACGTCCTCGGCAACGAGCGATGTGCCGCACACGTAATCGATACCAAGTTGCATGTAGGCGCGCTCGTGGTCGGGGTTGTACAAGCGCGCGATCACGTGGGGAACGCCAAACAGATGGCTCGCGACCTCGGCGACCATGAGGTTCGTGTTGTCGAGCTGCGTGACTGCCGCAACGACATCGCATTCGTCCACACCCGCCTTCACGAGGGTTTCCTCGTCGAATCCAACACCCTGCAACGTGGAGCCGTTGAAATTCCGACCGAGGTTCGCGAACGCGTCGGCGCTCTTGTCGATCACGCAGACATTGCTCCCGTTGTCGGAAAGCATGTTGGCAAGCTGGGAGCCCACGCGCCCGCATCCCACCACGATGACATTGCTCATAAAACGCCTTTCGCCGTATCGCCGTTAGGGCATAAGCATAGCGCATACGGAAAAGAAAAGGCCGGACGTGCGCCCGGCCTTCAACCATACGTTAGATTTTCGACATTTCCCGAAGCGTATCGCGGAACCAATTGTCGTAGTTCGGCGGGCAGTACTTCTGCGCATTCGAGTAGCTGATGGTGTAGCCATACCCCTTCGCGAGACCCGCGACATGGGCGTTGATAGCTTCTTCCCACGAGCTCCAACCGGTGGAACCCCAGCCCCACGCGTTGTGCGGCAAGAAGCAGTTCGTGCCCTTGGTGGACTCGGTGTTGGAAATGGCCGGCGACCAACGAGGGTCGACGCCGTTGTTCCACGCAGCGGTGGCGAACGTCTCGCCTTGACCGGCAAGCGGGGAACCTGCGAGATAATTGTTGATGCGAGTTGTCCACTCGGAGATGAAGGCGTCCTTGCCGCAGCTCCAATCCACTTCGGTGAGCTGGGACATCGCAGACGCGGCATCGGTGGAGCGGGCCTTGGCAAGCGCCTGCTCGGCAGCCTGGATGCGAGCCTGCTCCTCGGCGAGGGCAGCTTGCTCGGCAGCAATGCGCTCGGCTTCCTTCTCAGCTTCGACAGCCTGTACGCCCTGGGAAATGTCGCGCGATGCGGGCTGCGACAAAACGCCGCCAACCGACGCGTCGGATACGTTGGATACAAGCGCCTCAGAAGCCGGCGCGGAAGAAGCCGTGCCACCGAACGGAGACGACGAGCCGCCTGCCGCGGCAAGGCCGTAGCCGAAGCAGCCGACCGCCACGACGGAGGCGCACCCGATCGCGGCAATTTTCGCGACCAAGCCCGTCTTCTTCATATGCTTTTGACGTGTTTCCACGCAGTGTCAACCTTTCTCGAACAGCACGAGACCTAACCGCCAAGGCGGTGACAGCGTGTTGAATTGTGAGTGGGATTGCTGCCTGAGTAAGAGCTTATGCTGTTGTTTGCAAGGCAAGATTTTACCCTATGCGGGGGTCTTCGCGCAAAATCTTGTGGAGGGCGCTCCACGGTTTGTTCGATAATCTACGAGATAAAATCTGTTGCGCCTGATGATTATTATTCCCGTTTTAGAATCAAAGCCAAGCGAGCTTCACACTTAGCGGAACGAACGCGGCGGCTTCGGCGGCAAATGGCCAACCCCCACATAGGTCTGTCGCTCGTTTTCGACCGGCGGCGCACTGCAATCAATAGGCCCGAATTTGTCGGAAGACGCCGACTCGGGGCGGACATCGAACACGTCCTCGGAAACCGACGATTTAGGCAAAACAAAGATCATCGCCACATAGGCAACAGCAAGAAGACCGCCCGTGAGAAGCGAGCCCGCAACGACGATGATGCGCACGATGATCGGGTCGATGCCGAAGTAGCGCGCGGCGCCAGCGCACACGCCGCCAAGGCGTGCACCCGCAGCTCGCGTAAGCTTCTTTTCGGCCACGATGCCCCTTTCCCTCGCCTTAGTGCGCTCGCGCCTCCGACACCTCCTCCGATTCGGTCGAAGCGCCGGCCCCGTCGGCCAGGCGCTCCACGCGAATGGTGGAGATGCGCGAGCGGCGCATGCGTTCGATCTTGAACGAATAACCGCCCAGCGTGAACTCGTCGCCCATCTCCGGCACGAAATCGAGCGTGTCAATCAACCAGCCGGCGATGGTCTCGTAGTCCTCCGATTCGGCAACCGGCCAGCCAAGCGCCGCCGCCTCGTCGATCGGAAAACGCCCGTCGACGCGCCATACGCCATCGGAGACCTCAGTGATTTCCTTGCCTTCCATGTCGTACTCGTCGACGATTTCGCCCACGATTTCCTCGATGATATCCTCGATGGTAATTAAACCATCGGTTCCACCGTACTCATCCACCACGATGGCCATCTGTTGCCGATTCGTTTGCATTTCCTTGA
This sequence comes from uncultured Ellagibacter sp., assembly GCF_934617235.1. GTDB lineage: Bacteria > Actinomycetota > Coriobacteriia > Coriobacteriales > Eggerthellaceae > Ellagibacter. The sequence continues at coordinate 21,194 of NZ_CAKTTZ010000001.1, forward strand.
GCAGCGGGAAGATGTCCTTGGACTCGGGAACGAACAGGGGCTCGAAGGCGTACTTCGCCGCAAGGTCGTCCTCGTGGCCGTCGATAAGCGGCCCGACGAGGTTCTTGTAGTGCACGATGCCGATGATATGGTCGGCGTCTTCGTGGAAGATAGGAAGGCGCGAGTAGCCCGTGCCGTGCATGCGCTCGACCGCCGTGCGCACGGTTTCGGTGTCCTCGACCATGATCATGTCGACGCGCGGCTGCATGATCTCGTGAACCGACATGTCGCCCAAGTCGATGATGTCGTGGATCATGCGCTTCTCGTCGTCGGCAAGCTCGTCGTTGTCGGCGACGATGTCCTTGATTTCCTCCTCGGAAACCGTCTGCTTCTTCGCCGATCCAAAACGTGAGAAGAAACCGGTCAAGCCCTTCTGCTCCTCGTCGCCCATCGCAACCATTCACTCCTTGTACTCATCGGGGATGTCAACCCCGATAAACTCGCTGGTCACGCCGCGCGGGCGCAACCGGTCGATTCGCCGCTACATCACATACAGCGCCACGGCCAGAAACTGCAGCACGCTCGCCGCATCGACCATCACGTGGAACACCGAATGCATGTAGGGAATCTTCTTCAACACATAGAATATGCACCCGATCGAATAGACCAGGCCGCCCGCCACCAAGAGCACGAGGCCCTCCATGGGAAGGTTCGCCAAAAGCGCCGGCAGATACCAGATAACGCACCACCCCAAAAGAAGGTAGAGCACCGCCGAGATCCAGCGCGGGCGGAATACCCAAAACGCCTCGCAGGCAACGCCCGCAAGTGCGACGACCCACACGAACACCGCCAGGTAGATGCCGCCATCATTACCTAGCGTGACCAGGCAAAATGGCGTGTATGTTCCCGCGATGAACAGATAGATTCCGCTGTGGTCGAGCACTTTGAACACGCGCTTGGCGCGATCCACCGCGATAGCGTGATAGAGCGTGGACATGAGGTATTCCACCAGCATGGTGATGGTGTAGACAAGCGCCGCGGCCAGCTTCACGCCGCCGCCCGCGCGCACCGCAATCACCACGAGAATGGGAATCGCTGCGATGGAGAGCAGCGCCCCGATGCCGTGCGTCACCGAGTTGGCGATTTCCTCGCCAAGCGTGTACTCGCGCACGTTGCGGCGAGCGCGATCGGCGTTTGCGGAAGTGTTGGCGGGTTCGTCTTTGTGTTCGCGCGCTTCGGAAATGGTGCGCGGCTTGAACTGGGAAGGAGTCCATGCGCGAGGCGCGGAAGGATGACCCTGCGCACACGACGGAGACGTGCTAGTCAGAGGAGCGTCGTGAGAAGCGGCAGGCCCAGGCGCTGAAGGATCTGGCGCCGAACTTCGGCCGCCTTTCGAATCGGATGTCGCATGTGTGTCCATGGCTATCACTCTATCACATTTCCCCCTGGGGTAAGCCACGCCAGCCATGCGGCGGCATCTTCTTCACATGCGTCGATCAGCCTGGTCGAGGTGCCCTGCAAACCCGCAGCCGTTCGCGCGGTAACGGTCGCCACCTTCGCACGGCGCTGGAAGGGGTTCGACTTCGAGAAGCCGAACTGGATCTTCTCGCGTGGCAAGCAAACCGAGACCGAGCCGAGGCCGCCGTTTTCTACCTGCATAAAGCGCCTGTTGAACGAGAACCACGACGAGCGCGCCCAGAGAATCGCGCTTATGGCCGCAAGCACTTCGGCGACCGCGCACGCGACGTAACACACAAGGGCGATGCGATCGAACCAGAAAAGCTCCCCCGCCGTCATGAAATCATCGCCGCAGGTGCTGATGCCGAACGCGACGCCCAGCTGGAGAAGCGCGAGCGCCACCGCGCACCACAGCCCCCAGCCCTGGATGATTGTGCGCCTGACCAGCGCCCGGCGAAGCGCGACCTTGGGAACGCGGCGGCGCTCGGCGGGCAGGTCGGCGAACTCGGGGATAAGCCCCGCGAGAATCTCGGGCACGCGATCGACCTTCACGAAGGGATGGATGACAAGCGCGCCCTCGGAAAGCGAGTCCTCCATGCTGCCCGACCCGCTCGACGCGTCCACTTTCCCAAGCGACACCTCGCAGAAGCCGAAGATGCGCCTGGCGAAGCTCTGCTTCACTATGACGGATTGCACGCGATCGACCGACACGCCGTGGAAGCGGTGCTGAAGAAGGCCGCGCTCGACCTCAATGCGGTCGCCGCGGCGGCGCGCCTTGAAGCCCCCGAAGGAGATGCAGGTGCCAAGCGCCGACATCATCCAGATGAGCAGGGACAACGCGATGAAGGCAGCGGCGATAAGGGCGATGAGGCTGTTCCCGAAAAGTGCGAGGCCCGCATCGGCAACCGCCCCCGCGACGGCGCCGCCCGCATCCCCCGCAACCTGCGAGATGATATCGGCGACCTGGGAGAACGCGCCGATGATGCCGACGACGACAAGCAGCAGCGTCGTGTTGTTGGAAAGCCCGGTGAGAATGAGCTCGCCGTTGGTCATGCCGTACTGGAAGGAGATGCGCCCCGTGTCGACCTCGCGCCCAGCGAACACGCCGCGCACGTCGTCCCACACCTCGGCAGGCGCATCGAGCACGTTGCCGAAGTTGCTCGAGGCGTCAGCTTCCCGAGAAGGCGCCCCGACGGCCGCTGACTTGCGCGCGAACAGGTCGGCCCGCAGCGCTTCCGCGTCCGCCTTGCGCAGAAACGGCACCGACACGGCCTTGTTCGAGGCACCGCCCGCCGTGTCGATTTGCACCGTGCACACACCGAACACCCGCTGGAGCAGCGAGGCAACCTGATCGACCGATTGAATGCGCCGATAGGGCACATGGACACGCTTCTTATTGAAAATGCCTGAATAGAAGCTGAATTCCTCGTCGCCGAACTCGTACCAGATATGCTTGTATGCCGCGAGGTGGTAGAGCAGGCTCACGGCGAACGAAATGACCACCGTGACAAGAAACACCAGGACGATGATGATTACGGCAAGCCCGCCGTTCACGTACCCGCCAAGGCTGTCGGGATCGAACAACTCGGGGATGAGCTGGGGAAGCACGCCAACGAGGAGCACCGCGAACACCGCAGCGGCACCCTGCAGCCCGCCAAGCCAGATATAGCTGGAATGAACCGCATGCTTCTCGCGGTTCTCGCGGACCGCGTGCTTCTCACGGTTCTCGCGGTTCTCGGGCCCGCCCATTACATGTCCTCGCGCGCGAGGCGGGCAAGCTCAGCCGCGCGGTCGCGCACCTGGTCAGCGACATCGTTTGCGAGCCCAGGGATGACATGCTCGCCGGCTGCCGTGGCGACGGTGACGCTCGAGAGCCCGAACGCGCGCAGAATCGGCCCCTGGCGCGTATCGGTGTTCTGAACGCGGATGAAGGGGATGATGTAGCGCTTGCGCCAGATGATGCCCTTGGCGATGTCGAGGTAGTCGTCGTGAAGCTCGTAGCGCCAGCGGATGTAGCGAATGGGTGGCAGCACGGCGAGGAAAACGACGAGCAGCACCGCAGCGACGACCGAGAGCACGGCAACGACGGCGAAAGCCCAGGGAGCCGGATCGACCGCGGCGCAGATGACGAAGGGGACGGCGCAGCAAAGGTAGCCGAGCACGATCCAGATGGCGTCGTTCGCCCGCCACACGTTTTTCACCCGAGAATCGAGCTTGCTTTGGGGGATACCGTTCATGGGGAGAGCCTTTCTCGAATGCGCACACGGCGCGAACGCTTTCCCCATAATAGCAAGCGGAGGCAAATTTTAGGTAAAGCGAATGGGGAAGCCAGCGCCTCGCAAAGGCGATATCGGCATTGCACCTGCTCACGGCATCGATGACATTTGTCACCTTTTTGCAGAAGCCTGCATGGCCCAGCCAAATTGTGTACGATGGGGAGGCTGAATCGATTGCGCAGCAGAAAAGAGGGAACCATGAAATACCAGGAGCTGCAAGACGAAATCAAGGCCGCGCTGAAGGCGCACGACAAGGCGCGGGTGTCGATCCTGCGCCAAGTGCACGGCGAGGTGAAAAACATCGAGGTCAACGAGCGCCGCGACATCACGGATGCCGACGTCGACGCCATGCTCAAGCGCGTGATCAAGCAGACGAAGGAGACGCTTGAGGGCTCCATCAAGGCCGCGAACAACCAGGAGCGCACCGACCTTCTGACCGCGCAGGTAGAAATCCTCGAGTCGTATCTCCCCAAGCAGGTTTCAGGCGACGAGCTTGTCGCGCTCATCGAGAAGACGCTCGCCGAGACTGGCGCCTCCTCGAAGAAGGAAATGGGGAAGGTGATGGGAGCACTCACGAAGGCGACCGGCGGCAACTTCGACAAGGCGCAAGCCGCAGCCGAGCTTGGCAAACGCCTCGCCTAGCGCAGGGCCCGTTAGTCGCTTTCTGCAGCGCCCGACTGTTCGATGCCCGCAAGGGTCTCGAACGGCCGGGCGCTGTGTTTTTTGCGGCGAGCGACGTACGTTGCGCGGGTCGACCATACGGAAAGTCGGGCGCGGGGAAGCTGCGCGGAAGGTCGCGGGCGCGATTGCCGTGCGGGGAGTCCATACGGAGGCAAAAAAACGCCCGCGGGCGTTTTCGTTTCGAAGGAGAGGAGGCCGGTGAGGGCGAGGGGGGGGTGAGCCCTCACCGGCTAGTGTGATGGATGGCCAGACGAGAGGAGCCTCCACCACCGGGTCAGCATTAAGAGGTGTGCTGGTCAGAGGGTTCTTTTTTCCTGAGAGAGGGAGGGGGTTTCGAACCCTTGCTTCTGACATTTGTTATCTTAGGTTAACCTTACGAATGAGTCAATGGGGTTAACCGTGGTTTACAATTCCTCCACAAATGTCTTGCGATTTGGTAGGAGAATTCGCAGGCACCGCGAGCGACGTTGGCAGAAGAAGACCCGCAGGGCACCCCACGCGCCGTTTCGCGCAAGAACCCTCCCCAAACGCAAGGAGGGCCGAGCGCTTTCGCACCCGGCCCTCGCTTCATCTCACGTGAACGACGCGCTACCTGAGCGCCTTGTTCATGTCAGCCACCATGCAGTCGACGGCGCCGCAGCCAGAACAGCCATGGCAGCTTCCGCATCCTCCGCGAGAGCTATCGCCGTCCCCGCAGTGGTCGTGACAATCGCACAGGCCGCGCGTCACAATGCGGCGCACCGCCAACACGGCCAACACGGCGATGACAAGCGCGACGACGATCGTCGACGGCGTCCAAACCAAACCCATCATAGGTGCGCCTCCTTTCTCACCGTTCGATATCGGGGACGCGCCCGAAAGCGCATCCCCAAAGTTTCACTAAGTAGACTTTACGCCGCTTCGTTCTCGGTTTCAAGCTTGCGAGCGACCTTTTCGTCCTTCTTGTCGTAATTCGGCATCGGGCGGAAAATCTGGAAGAGCATGAGCACCGCGATGATAATGGCGATCACCGTCCAGATGCCGAAGCTCACCTCGCCCAAAGCCAGGCCAACGAACTGATAGAGCATGCAACCCACGCACCACGCGAAACCGCACATGTAGCCGATGGTGATCCAGAACCACTTAGCCGAACGCTGTTGCTGGCGAATGGTGCCCATTGCCGCGAAGCACGGTGCGCACAGCAGGTTGAAGGCGCAGAAGGCGACGATTGCAGCGGTCGATCCGCCGAGCATCTGGGCAAAGCCGTACCACAGCTGCGGGTCCGCTTCGCCGAAGTCGCCGAGCTGGGTGATGATGCCGACGGTCGCAACGACGTTCTCCTTCGCAACAAGGCCGGTGACGGCGGTTGCAGTTGCCTGCCAGTTCGCGAAACCGAGCGGCGCGAAGATCCAGGCCAGCAGGTTGCCAAGGCCCGCCATGAGGCTGTACTCCATGTAGTCGGGCGCCTCGGAGTCAAGCAGGCCGAAGCCTTCGCCCGCATCGCCGAAGTTCATAAGGAACCAAATGACGATGGTGGACAGGAAGATGATGGTACCTGCTTTGATGATGTAGCCCTTCACGCGCTCCCACATCGAGAGCAGGATGTTCTTCACGCCCGGCATGTGGTACTGCGGAAGCTCCATGATAAACGGCGTGGTCTCGCCAGCGAAGAGCTTGGTCTTTTTCAGCATGATGCCGGAGATGATGATTGCGACGACGCCCATGAAGTAGAACATCGGGGCAACATACCAGGTAGCGTCGGAGTTGCCAGAGGCAATCGCGCCAAACACGAGGGCGATAATCGGCATCTTCGCACCGCAGGGGATCATGGTGGTGGTCATGATCGTCATGCGGCGATCCTTCTCGTTCTCGATGGTCTTGGTCGCCATGACGGCAGGCACGCCGCAGCCGGAAGCGATGAGCATCGGGATGAAGGATTTACCGGACAGGCCGAACTTGCGGAAGATGCGGTCCATGATGAAGGCGACGCGGGACATGTAGCCGCACAGCTCCAGGAAACCAAGGAGCAGGAACAGAATGACCATCTGCGGGATGAAGCCGATGACGGCGCCAACACCTGCGACGATGCCGTCCATGACGAGCGACTGGAGCCACGGGGCGACGTCGGCTGCCTCAAGAGCGTTGCCGATGATAGCGCCAAGACCCGGGATCCACAGGCCCCAAGAGCCATCGGAGGGGTCGGGCTCTTCGACTTCAAGAGCGGCCTGGTAATCGGCGAAGGTGATCGACTGCTCCTCGACCTCGCCGTCGTCGCCCTCGACCTCCATCGTGGCAACAGCATGCTTGGCCTGGGCCTCTTCATCGAACGCCGCAATCGTTGCCTGGGCGTCGTCGTACTCGGCAACGGCATCTTCGTACTCGGCCATAGCGTCGACGTCGGTGGCGTCTTCGGGAGCCTCAGGCTCAGCTAAGGCCAGTGCGTCGAGCACTTCCTGGGAGTCATCGGAGGGAAGGCCCGAGACCTCGTCCTCGCCGAGGATGTTCTCAACGTAGGCGGTAATCTGCGCCTGGGCGTCTTCGTACTCGGCCGTGGCCTCGTCGAACGCCTCGCCGCCGGTGTAGAGCCAGCCGTCGCCGGAGATGCCATCGTTGGCCCAGTCGGTCACAACGCCGCCGCCGACAGAAACGGCCAGCCAGTACACGAAGAACATGATGACGATGAAAATCGGCAGGCCGAGGAAGCGGTTCGTGACGACACGGTCGATCTTCTGAGTGGTGGACATGCCCTTGGTCGACTTCTTCACCGTGTCGTCGACGACACCGGCGATCTCGTCGTAGCGAGCGGAGGTCACGATGGATTCCGCGTCGTCGTCAAGCTCGGTCTCGAGCGCATCGCGGATGGCGTCGACCGTTTTCTTATCAGCATCCGTCAGCTTGAGCTGGGCAATCGTGCGATCCTCGCCCTCGAGCACCTTGATGGCGAACCAGCGGGCCGTCGCAGGGGAAACCCTCGAGCCGAGAACGTCGATGATCTTCGCAAGCGCCGTCTCGATCTCGTCGGAGAAGCGGATCTGCGGCGCGGCGGGAACGCCCTTCTTGCCGAGCTCAATCGCGGTCTTCACAAGTTGGTCCATGCCGCGGCCCTTGAGCGCCGAGGTGGGAACGATCGGACAGCCGAGTTCGCGGGAGAGCTTGTCGACGTCGATCTTGTCGCCATTCTTCTCGACGAGGTCCATCATGTTGAGGGCGATGACCACAGGCAGGCCCAGTTCGAGGATCTGCGTGGTCAGGTACAGGTTGCGCTCCAGGTTGGTCGCGTCGATCAGGTTGATGACGACGTCTGGGTCGCCATCGAGCAGATAGTCGCGCGCGACGATTTCCTCGGGCGAATACGGCGAGAGCGAATAAATGCCAGGGAGGTCAGTAACCGTGACGTCCTTGTCCTTGGTGTACTTGCCTTCCTTCTTTTCAACAGTAACGCCAGGCCAGTTGCCAACATATTGGTTGGCTCCGGTCAGGTCGTTGAACATGGTCGTCTTGCCGCAGTTCGGGTTGCCGGCAAGCGCAATGCGAATTCCCATGATCTACCTTTCCAAAATCAACGATGCTTACCTTTGCTGCTTCGCCGAAACGGCGGCACCCTGAAGGGTCGGTGCGGTCGCTTCGATAAGTTAGATGACACTAACCGCCAAGCAAAGAAAAAGGCCCCAGAAAGGCCCTGCTCGAACTAAAGAACGAGCACGCTTTCGGCTTCGCTCTTGCGCAGCGAAAGCTCATAGCCGCGAACGGTGACCTCGATAGGATCGCCGAGCGGCGCCACCTTGCGAACGAAAACCTCGACGCCTTTGGTGATGCCCATGTCCATGATGTGACGCTTGAGGGCACCTTCGCCCACAAGGCGACGCACCGTGGCGGTCTCACCGATGGCGACATCGCGCAGCGTCTTGTTCTGACCCGCTTCTGCCATAGTTCCTCCTCCTTTTCCTTCCTGTCTCAAAAGTCGTCCTATTGCCGTAGCTTTCCCGAAGTCACGGAAATGGGCACGATGCGCCCTTAGCTGCGGCTTAGCTTTTCACGGGGCTGCCGCACTCCCCTTTGCGGAAAGTGCAACCGCCCACGAAAACTAACGGGTAATGATTCGCTGCGCGACCTGCTTGTTCAGAGCGACCTGCGCACCTTTGACCTCGACGATGAAGTTGCCCGCCTGCTCGGAGACGACCTTCACTTCAGCGCCGGCGACAAAGCCGAGATTCTCGAGATGATGAAGCACGTCGCCCTTTTCGCGAACCTTGACAACGGTGCCCGTCTCGCCCGTCTTCATGAAGGTGAGCGGCATCTGCGCCATGGAAGGTCCCGCAACAGTTGCGGTGCTCATGCCTTTGTCCATCGCCATTGCTTCCTGCATCATAACTACCTCGTCTTTCTTTGCTAACCGTGGTTAACATCTAGTTATCATATGCCATCGCTGGCTCGGTTTGGAAGCCTTGGTGAACTTTTTTTGTTTCCTGCGGCTAATCTCCATAATTCGCCGTGGTTAATTTTCTGTTACGAAGTGCCTTAAGACCGAATGCCGAAGCAACGGCTGCAATAATGGTTGAATTGCAAAAAATGCGGATAATTTCCCATCGAGATGTTTTCGCAGATAGTATAGTAAGCATGACTTATCTGAACGCGGAAGGTTGCAATATGAAAGACAGCTTCGCCCCGGCCGCAGGCGTAAACGAGAACTTCTATTCCGACACGCGCGGCCTCGTGAGCGACCCCGTCCCCTTCACGAAGGCGGTTATTGACGGCCTAGCCCATGGAGGCGGCCTCTACGTCCCTGCTCACGTGCCGACACTTTCAATCGACGAAATCTGCAGTTTGGCGGAAATGCCCTATTTCAAGCGCGCCACCACGGTTTATCGCGCCTTCGGCGTCGACCTGCCGACCGAGCGCGTAGAGGCACTCATGGAGAGCGCTTACGGCGACCAGTTCGACGACGAGCGCATCTGCCCGATCACCTCGCTCGATGAGAACACCCACGTGCTCGAGCTGTGGCATGGCCCCACGAGCGCGTTCAAGGACATGGCACTGCAATGCCTGCCCCGCTTCTTCTCTGCAAGCGCCGAGGCGCTTCGCGAACGTGGGGAGCTTGACCACGACTTCCTCATCCTGGTGGCAACTTCGGGCGACACGGGCAAGGCCGCGCTTGAAGGCTTCAAGAACGCCGAGCACGTGCGCATCGGCGTGCTGTTCCCCGATGGCGGCGTGAGCGACATCCAGCGCAAGCAGATGGTCACGACCACCGGCGACAACGTGCAGGTCTGGGGCGTGCGCGGCAACTTCGACGACTGCCAGACCGGCGTGAAGAACGTCTTCGGCGACGAGACGTACGCCGAGAAGCTGCTCTCCGAGCACAACGTGACCCTATCGAGCGCAAACTCCATCAACTGGGGGCGGCTCATGCCCCAGATCGTGTACTACATCTCGAGCTATGCCGAGCTGGTCGCCAAGGGCAAAGTCGAAGCCGGCAAGCCGATCGATGTCTGCGTCCCCACGGGCAATTTCGGGAACATCCTCGCCGCATGGTACGCCAAGCGCATGGGAACCCCAATCGAGATGCTCTTTTGCGCGAGCAACGAGAACCGCGTGCTCACCGACTTCATCAACACCGGCACCTACGACATCTCTGAGCGAGACTTCGCGCTGACACCGTCACCGTCAATGGATATCCTGGTGTCTTCCAACCTGGAGCGCCAGCTGTTCGAGCTTTCCGGGCGCAATGCGGACGCAGTTCGCGGCTGGATGTCCGACCTGCGCGAGAAGAAGTGCTTCCGCGTCGACGCCGATACCTTCGCCGCGGTGCGCGCCGAGTTCGCGGCCGACTCCGTCGACAACGAGACCTGCCTTTCAACCATTAAAGAAGTTTTCGACGCCAACGGCTATCTTTTCGACCCGCACACCGCGGTCGCCTACAAGGTCGCCGAGCAGCTGCGCGGAGAAAACCCCGTGCTCATCGCGAGCACGGCGCATTGGGCGAAGTTCGGCGACAACGTATATCGCGCGCTTCACGGCATGGCACCCGGCGAACCGCTTCCCGAAGAGGCTGCTGCGCTTTCGGGATGCCAGCTCAACGAGCTGATCGCCAACGAGACCGGGCAGCACAACGTGCCCGCCAACCTAGCAACCCTCGACGCGGCGCACGTGCGCTTTGAAGAGGTTATCGATAACTCAACCGAGGACATCGAGCGCGCCGCCACGGCGTTTCTCGGCAAGGGCAACGACTAATCGCAACATCAAGGATAAAGGACACCATCGATAAAGGGGAACCCATGAGCAAGCTCACCAATCTCACTCCAACCATCAGGCTTTCTATCAAGAACCCGAATTCCGAAAGCGGATCGGTGTTCGGCCGCGGCATCGCCGATCTATGCCTCGGCGTGCGCGAAAAGGGCTCGCTGAACGCCGCCGCGAAGAGCATCGGCATGGCGTACAGCAAGGCCTGGCGCATCATCAAGGAAACCGAAGCAGCCTTGGAGATTCAGCTGCTCAATCGCGATGGCGCCCACGGAAGCAGCCTCACCGATGAGGGTAACAAGCTCCTCGACTCCTACCTCGAAATCGCCGAGCGCGTTCAGGAAGCCGCGGAAAAGGAATTCCACAAGCTCGTCGGCTAGGCACCAACCGCCCGATTAATGGGCGCACCCCGCAAAATCGACGGAAACCCTCACACCTGCGGCGCCTTTCGGAACCGCAATATGGAGTACGAGGTCCCGCGCGATTGGCGAAGCTTCAACGTTATCTTCTTGGCGCACGTCCCTGGGGCGTGCGCTTTTACTTTCCCCCTTGGCGGCAAGGGGTTTGCAAGCAGCCTCTTGGTAGTCGGGCGGCTCTTCCGGATCGAATCCGCTCTCACCCGCATCCTGGGCAGCAGACGACTCGAACCGATGCAAGCATCCATAGCAGGTGTCCATGTCGTCGAACACTCGCGCCTTGCACACAGGGCACACTTTCATTTCGATAGTCCTTTCCGCTCACTTCGCGCCGCGTAGGCAGTAAGCCCCACGCGATCCCCTTCCGAGAACCACGCCCCGCATTCGGCGAAGCGCTCGATGGTCGCCACTGCACGAGGACAGCGCAAGCGTCTCATCGGGCCCACTGCACGATAGGATTCGAGTACCACGCCGCACCGATCGACGAACGCGATGTCGAGCTTTCGAACCATGCCGACGGTATGCACGTCGTTACAGGGCATGAGAATCAAAGGCTCGCTGCACCTGTGCCGCAAGAGCAAACCCCGTGCTCTTGAGAGGGTATCGGTAGCCACCATGAGCTGCGATCGAGTTCGATCATCCAACGTCACCCCTCGCCTACCGTGCACTGCACGACCACGCTTGTCCCCACTCCCACAGGCACGCACGACACCATCGCCCATCGGCATATCCCTTCCTCTTTTACGAAAACCGAACATCCTTCAACTCCCGTTCTCGACTCCACCCAACCTTTGCTTGAAAGCTGCTCCCGCAATCGCGAAAGCTCGTCCTCCGCCGATTCCGCGCACGAGAACCCGACGACGCCGCCTGCTTCCGCCACGCGCACCGACCTGGCGGAATCAAGCGCAAAGAGCTCCTCCTCGAACCATGAGGGCAACGCTTCTTCCCCCGTTTGCTCGCCGGCAAATGATGCCACGGCGCCGTCATCACTTGCGGCCGACCCGCCCCCGAGCACAAGCTGCGCCCGAGCCCCTTCTTCTCCTGCGGAAAACGCACGCCCCATCTTCGTTGCCGCATTCGCAACGTCGAGCGCATCGTCAATCGCAATCGCAAGCACGACAGCGGCCGCAATCGAAAGCAAGGCGGTAAGGACCCGTTGCCTCTGCCCCATCAGAACAGCACCCCCGGCTTATAGACGTCCACCACCAATTCCGTCGAATGTTCCAGCTGCGGAAGTGACACACCGAAAACAGAGGACTTCAAGCCCAAACCGAAGAGCGTCGGGGTGAAGCGAAGAGTTGCACGGAACCGCTTTTGCCCGAACGATTCGCCCGCAACAGATACGCTTGCTTCCAAGTATTCCTTCTCCGCTATGCCCATCCCTTCCTCGATTGCACTAAGGGCGGCATCGCAGCTTTGCGTTGCGTCCTCGCCATAAGCGGGGGACGTCGCGAACACGCGTACCGCGTTGCGGGCGAGCCTATCGAATGCGGCGCACTCCGAGAAGAAGAGCATTGCGTTCATCGCGATTACCGCAACGATGACAAGCACCGGGATCATCACGGCGAGCTCGACGGTCATCTGCCCTTGTTCGTCAAGGCGGCAGGTTCGCTTCCTTTTCTCTAGGGTCCTCATTAATGCCACACCCTTGTTCCCGTGATGCTCGCGACAGCTCCCCGAAGCGCATCGGCAGCAGCACTGATAAGACCACCCGTTGCCTGCTTCAACGAATCAGGCAATGTGATGGTTATGGGAATCGTCCCGCCGCCGAGAGGGAAATCAATCTGAACGATTTCGATTGCGCCGTCCTCCCCTTCAAGAGCCCGCAACGCTTCGTCTTCGACCTTACCGATAAGGGAGTCGAACAAGCTTGTCGACGACCCAGATAGCGATAGCGCTCCACTACGGATTACCTGATAGCGGGCAGAAAACGAACCTGAATCAGCCGCGGCAACATACCCCGTGCTCACGAGTACGGGCTTCAGCGCATCCAACTTCGCTGGCGCAAATCCCGCCGCTTCGACAAGATCGGACAGCTTATCCGCCGCCCATTTGCCCAAGCCGCTCGCACTGACAAGCGGTATCGAGTCGAGCGAATGACGAATAGCATCGTCGAGCGCCTCTTGTCCCTCGCAATAAACGCGAAGGGAGCGCGACCACATATCTAAAACGAAGCGCGGAGCGCCAAGCACCGAGCCCCCTTCTTCGGCCAAACCATCGAGAAGCGAGGAGATGACCGTGCGCCCCTCTTCGCTCTCCTCTTCGAGCAGCGTTGCGCCGGAAACAGCGGCACGCGCCCCAAGCGAAGAGGTTCCCTGTACAAACGAACTTGCGAATCCCGTGTCCGCCGGAGCTGCAACAAGGTTCACGACCATCGAGATAGCCCCCTTGTATCCAGGGGGTTTCGCATCGATGCGCATTCCCCCGATTTCGGAGAGCGCCTCTTTGCACTTTTCAAGCAGCCCGCCCGCCTTTTCTTTCGCCGCTCCCGCCGCCTCGTCCTGCTTCTTTCGGGCGGCTGTGTAGTCCGCAGCAGCCCGCGCCACGGCGTTGTAGTGGTACTCAAAGCCATTCGAGATAGAGCTCGACGCCGCAGCAACCTTGCCCAAGCTCAAAACCGAAAGACGGCAGAGGTCGCACATCGGGTAATTTCCCGCTTCCATCTGGGCAATGGAAGCCGACCCCATGCTGGGAGACGCATTTGGGCATCCACCCCATGCATGAAGCGTCGTCTCACCCGCTTCGTTCTTTCCAAGCGGAAAGACAGGGTCGGTATAGAGCCTTGTCGCCTTCATTTCCATCGTGTTTTTAGGAAGCAAGGGGAAAAGAGCGTCGAAAGAATCCCCCGTATCGAGCACGAACCCACGCGACACCTCATCAACTGCGAAACGATAGAACACCTTGCGCAAAGCGGAATTAGCCTGCTCTTCCATCGTCGAAGACTGAGGAACTTCGTTTTCGTAGCGCGCCGAGTAATAGGCCTTCGCACGATTGAGCGCAACGGAAAACGACCATGCATCGACCGTACGGAACAAAGGATTGTCCGTCGGGGAAATGCTCGAAAGCGCTCCCGCGCGTTCATACATGCAGTACGCAGGGTCATCGCCGCAATCGCGCTTGAAGCCCGCCTCCTTTGACGAGTTAGCCTCCTTCGCAGCCTCTTCCGCCTCCTCAGATGCTTGCTTGAGCGCTTCGGCATCCTCGTTTACGGCATCGGCGGCATCAGCGAGCGCCTTCGACGCCCCCACTTCGATCGCTTCCCCTTGCGCAGGGACAAGCGTTGCCACGCCAAGATAGCTCGCACCCATGACGCCACCCGAATTGGAACTTGCCGTCGCATAAGCGTTCGCTGCCGCGAGAAAAGGCAGGGCCTCCTGAAGGGTATTGAGCCCCGAAGCAGCACGCTCAGCAAATGTATTTCTCGATTGAAGCACCTTAGACCCCAGGTCAATCAGCTCAATTCCCAGTTCTGCCGCAGGCGGAGCACAAAGCGCGACAACCCCCAAACCGAATAGCGCCGCGCTTGTCAGCGAGAGGGAAAGGACGACAGCGTCGCATACGCGCACGGCGATCATGAATTCGGCAACCTCGTTTTCCGCGGCGAGAACGCAGGCATCGGCAACGTCTTGGATGTCCGCGGAAGCCGAGGAAACCCGATATACCTGAGCCGCCGAAAACACGAGCGACAAGGCGACCAGCAACGCAACAGCCATGCCGAGCGTCGAAAAGCCCCCGTCGTCATCCCAAAAGGCACCACGCCCTTTTGCGCGCTTACGCCTCATCAGCCCACGCTCCAATCCATTCAGAAGGCGACCTTCCCGCCGCGGCCTGGGCAACCCATGCTGGCTGCGTTGGAGCCGAGGCCTCGACGGAAACTTCGAAAGCATCGCCATCGTTCACTATCCCCAGAAGGCGAGCCCCCACCCCGATGAGCGGCAGCGGCTTCGCCTTCGTCGTGATGCGCACGCGAACAGCATCGCTCGCCTCGCCACCCTCGAGTTCAACTTCCCACGTGCACCCACCCTGGTGGACATGAAAGCAATCCTGCTCGGGCACCGCGCCTAAACGTCTCAGGGCAAACGCCTTGCATGTTCCCGACGGATCGCCCTCGGGAGTTGTCGCAAGAAGCCGGCACGTCTCCGCAGCAGCCTGCTGCATGACGATGCGGTCATAGAGCAGAATGCCCGGCTGCACGAGCAGCACTACCAAAGCCAACGCGACAGGAAGCGCGAATGCCGCTTCTATGGTTGCCTGACCAGCGTCTTCATGAAAAACCTTGCATATTAAAACGCGAATATGTCCGCCACCGACCCCAAGGCAACGAGTTGCAGATGATGGGACGCCGACATGAGCGCGTGCTCCACGAACAGCCCTTCCCCCATTGCTTTGGCAAGCGCTCCGAGCCCCATCACCGCGCACAAAACGCCAGTGAGCACCACGGCGTATTCCACCGTACCCTGCCCCTGCTCCGAGCGCATCTTGTCCGCAAGAAGCGCGAGCGCGCCCTTTGCCCTCGGGTTCGTCACAACCCGTTGATACCGTTTGCGATCGCATCCCAAAGCTCCTGGATTTTCGGGCGGAACAAGGTTATGGCGACTATCGCGATGACGACGAGCACACCGACGAGAATCGCGTACTCGGTCGTGCCCTGCCCCCTTTCGCAAGCGAGCTTCGACCTCATCGCGCACCATGCGCCTATTGCACGCTGTTCGACCGCGGCACGAACCTTTCTCATAAACATCATCTTGCATGCACCTTTCCTTTCTAAAATCCGCCGATCAGCTCAAGGAGCATCGGCCCTAACACCAAGATGAGCATCGCGGGGAGCATGAGCGCTCCAGTTGGAATCATCATCTTCACCGGCGCTTTCGCAACCTGCTCCTGCTTAAGCGCGCGATACGATGCCCGCGCCTCGCGTGCCGTCGCCTCAAGCCCCTCCGCAAGCGAAGAGCCGTAGCGCAAAGACCGGATCACGGACTCGATTGCCCGAGAGAAAAGCGCCGAGTCGTAGGTTCCGGCGGTATCGCGAAGCGCTTCGTCCCTGCGAGCCAGCCCCAACGCCCATTGCTGCCGAGCCGACGCCAGAGAACGAGAGAGCAGCGTGTCGAAGTGCTCGATATACACATCAAGGCTCCTATCGAACGACAAGCCGCTCCTTAAACCAAGCGAGATTACCTCAAGCATTTCGGGCAGATGCCGTTCGAGTTCTTCCGCCCGCACCTTTTTCCCTTTGACAACGGCCCTCTTCGGAGCCGACCAGCCCCACGCCGCGCCCGCTACCGCAAGCAGAACAGCAAGCTCGAAGGAAAGCGCGCATCCGAGGAGGGCACCCGCTGCAGCTGCGAAAACCGCCAGGCGAACCCGAGCGTCGGCAAACCCCGCAATCGACACCGACGAGGCCAAACCCGCCTGCCGAATGTCTCTAACGAGGGAATCCACCCGCCGAGGGGAAACCGGACGAAGCCTACCTGCACGCGCGACACGGCTACGTGCTTCAAGCAGGGAAATCACTCCATTCGAGAAGCCCCCGTTCCCGCGAGATACCGCCACTTCCGAGCCCGCAAGGGAAGCGCGGCGCCTTGCCGCAGCACGACTTCGCTCACGCGCCCGAACGGCTCCGATTGACGCGGCGAACCCCGCGCCGAATGCTCCGACGCCCGCAATCACCGCAAGGGCGCTTTCTCCCGCAACCATCACTCCACCTCGACCTTCAGCATGTGGCGCACGATGACGATGCCGGCGATTTGCATGGCAACCGCAATGCAGAGAAGCGCCATCCCTGCGAAACTCGAGAAGAAAGGCCCCAGGAAGTCATCACTCACCAGGGAAAACAGTGCAATGAGTACAATCGGCATCACGCTGACGATGCGCGCCGACAACTTCGCCTGGGCAGTTTGGACACGCAACGAGCGCGTAAGCTCGAGCTCGCCTTCCACAGTGTCTCGCGCTGCATCGAGCACGCGTTCCATGCTTCCCCCCGTTTGATGCTGCACGTCAAGCGCGACGGAGACAAAGGCAAGCTCAGGAACCGAACCTCTTTCCTGGAAGACGGAAAGCGCCTCATGGGTGCTTCCTCCGGTTTCGAGAAGATGGGCCGCACGCTGAAACAGCACCCCGACGGGGCCTTTCGTGGCTGCTCCAACCTGCTGCATCGTCTGAAGAAGCGATTGCCCTGCCCGAAAGCACACTGCCATCGAGCGCAGCGCATCGGGAACAGCCTCACGCATGCGCTCGCGACGCCTGTCCTCCGAACCCTTCGCGTAAATCGCGCACGCTGCGGCAACGCACAAGGCGAGGGCCGCACCGCATATTGGAGCCGCAGTGATCGCAGCGCCCCCCACTCCGACGACGAGCATCGCAGCTAAAACGAGCGACAGCAACGATTCTTTGGTCGCTATGAAGCCAAGCCCCTCCACGGCCGTGAGCAAGTTTGAAACCGACGTACGAGCCTGCGCGTTGCGAAGAACCGCTCGGGCAACAGGGCGCATAAGCCCCACCCCGTTGCGCACAAGCCACGAGACCCAACCCGCCCTGCCCTTTTCGTTGCCGATCGAGAACGCGGCCGAGCGAGGCTTCTTTGCTAGTCGCCTCGCAACAGCGCTCCCCAAAACGGCAGCGCCCCCGAACGCCGATAAGGCCGCTACGACGCACAGAGCAACATTTCCTTCCACGATTGCACCTCCTTATCGGTCGCAATCCCCAACTTCACCAAGTCGCCCACCCATTCCGGTGCAGAGAGCCACGCACCCGCACCGCCGCAGATATCCCGCTCATAAATCGGCGCAACAATGCACTCCCTTATGCTTTCACCTGGAGAAATCACTGCAATTTGAGAAACCATCCGCGAGCCGTCTGCTCCGCGAGCCGTTTGGACGATGAGGTCGAAAGCGCTCGCAATCTGCGACTCGATGACGTCAACGGGCAAATCGGCAACAAAGCGCACCATGGTCACCAAGCGAGAAATCGCCTCCTTGGGAGAGTTCGCGTGAAGCGTAGTAAGCGACCCCTCATGCCCCGTGTTCATGGCGGAGAGCATGTCGAGCGCCTCACCGCCGCGGCATTCGCCCACAATGATCCGATCGGGGCGCATGCGAAGCGCGTTCGCGACCAAATCGCGAATGGTGACCTCCCCCACCCCTTCCGCATTGCGCGGACGAGCTTCAAGGCGCACGACGTGAGGATGCTCCAAAAAGCGCAGCTCAGCGGAGTCCTCTATCGTAATAATCCTCTCATCAGGGGGAACATGACAGGATAGGGCATTGAGAAGCGTTGTTTTGCCACTTCCCGTTCCACCGGAAACCGCGATGTTCTTGCGAGCTCGAACCGCCCAGATGAGCAAGCGCCGAACGCCTTCCTCAATCGATCCGCTCTCCACCATGTCCTGCAAGGTGATGACTCGCGAGGAGAACGTCCGAATCGTGAGCATCGGGCCGTCGAGCGCAAGCGGAGGCACGATGGCGTTCACGCGATGCCCCTGCGCAAGGCGGGCGTTCACCATAGGCGACGATTCATCGATTCGACGGCCAAGCGGCCCGATGATGCGGTCGATCAGCACCCGCACCTCATCATCGCTCGCAAAGGAGAACTCGCTTCGGTGGAGCATGCCGTCGCGCTCGTAGAACAGCGAACGCGATCCGTTCACCATGATTTCGGTTATCGACTCATCTGCCAAAAAGGACTCGAGCGGTCCGAATCCCAGCATGGAGTCAATCAACGTGTCAGCGAGTGCTTCCTGCTCAGCAAGGCTGGTATCGAAGCGACCGCTTCCCTCGAACGCCGCTCGGCAAACCGCTCGGATCTCGTTGCGCGCCCGTTCGGGATTGCCCTTGGCGAGCGACGCTATGTCGTCGGCGGGAAGCTGCTCGCGAACTCGCTCCTTCAACCACTCGAGCAACTCATCGCGAGTCGCCCGAGAAGCGGCAAGGGTCTCATTTCCCGCAGCTCGAACGCGATCGAGAAGCGTCATGGCAGCACCCCCTCTCGGCGAGTGCGCCTAAAGGAGAAAAACCCGCGCGAAGGCGCCTCGGGCTCTTTGGATGAAGCCAATGGGCCCGTAGGCTCCCCGAGCACCTCGCCCATAAGCTCTCTCACGCTTTGCGCGAAGGGATTGCGCGAGGAAACCAAATCGTAAGCAAGCCCTGTACCGAGCGCCTGCTCGACTTCTGCTCCGCCATCTTTAAGTTCAGCGGCATGCGCACCCTGCATCGCGCACGACACATCAATTGATGAGAACAGCGAGCGCTTCGAGCAGCGATTCGCGACGAACAGGAAGGGGCTTGCCGCAATCCCGCAACGGGCGCACAGCTCGACCGCATGCTTGCAGGCCCGAAGAGAGGACACGCGCTGATCAACGAGGAACAACGCCCTCGACGATCGCTCGAGGAGCACCGCATGCTGTTCTCCCCAGTTCGCGCCCGTATTTGCAACGATTGCGTCGAAGTGAGCCATCGCCGAATCGAGCAACTCAGGCAATTCATGTGTTATCGCTTCGGATTGCTCGAGCCTTCTCGGTGCAGCGATAAGGCAAAGCCCCTGCTCATCGCGCGGCAAATCGGACAGAGAAACAGCGCCAGAAAGCACCTCATCAACTCCGTAAGCACGCTTGGCTCCGAGCAGTTCGCGCATGTCCCCGAATTGGAAGTCGCAGTCGAGAAGCAGTGTTTTTACGCCCATTGAAGCTAACGTCGCCGCCGCAACCGCAGATACCGCGCTCTTGCCCGCGCCGCCGCTTCCGCTGACGACGGTAATCAGGGAGGCTCGTTTTTCACCCGCAGAAACGACAGGTTTTGGCGAAACTGATTTCGCGCGGGGAATCGAGCAGGGGTCGGTCTCCCTTTCGGAATCGCACGAGCCCGAAGCTCCTGCGCGTACCTGCCGCTTGCGCGCTGCATAACGTTCAGCAAGCGCCTGGTGGGTCATCGTCTCGTCTATTCCCGCCGCCTTCGTCCGACTATGAAGCGAGCCGGACGGCTGCGAACAGAGCATCGACACGCAGCGCCTTGGATTGTCGCGTTTCACCGCCGCAGCCAAGTTAATCGGCTCGACGTCAGGGCAAGAGACCACCCATATTTCCTCAATCGAGGCGCTTTTCGCGGCCAAGTCCCGCGCTTCCCGAGCCGTCGTGCGAACCTCGAGCCATGATTGTTCGAGCAGATTTTCCTCACGAAGACCGATAAGCTCGGGGTGACGCGCGCTTTCCTCGTCTGCGCACAGCAAAACCTTAGCGTTCATGGGAAGCCCCCTCTCCAGAGCCGAGGTTGGAAGCAGGCACTGACGTGGCGCCCTCAGCCTGCGATGCGCCGGCAGCCGCGGGCCGATCATCGGGTTGCGAAACTTGAGACGAGCCCGAATCCAATGCCGCGTTCGATCTTTGTTGGGCGCTCGATTCCTTCTGGCCTTCGTTCGCATCGAGCGACTTCGACACCGTCGGCTCGGGAACGTCTTCACCAGGAAGGGTGAAATACAGCTCTGAGCTCTGCGCGACCGAGACGATTTCCTGAACATTCGAGGGGTCGAGCGCAAGCGTTACCCATGAAACCGAGTCGCTGCCAGATTTCGGCGAAGAGCTCGCGTTCGTCGCAAGCACCAAAACGCTATGGGCGATGAGCGTCGTCCCCGCCGATCCCGTCGCATAGACGTCGACGAACATCCCTGGGCGAATCGCACCCCCGACCGTTTGCACATCGCGCGCGGGAACGCTGACGGCAGTAAGCTCTCCGGGGACCTCGATAGAAGATGACGACTCCTCGAACCGCCTCGACGTCAGCACCTCGCCTTTCAGCACCGTCGAGGTCACTTGTTTGCCGAGGACATCGCTATCCTGCGTAAGAGGGTCGTCTGGCAGAAGCGCCGTGACCCACATTCTTTTCTCGAAGGCGGCAGCATCGACCACCTCACCAGCGGCGATATCTCTTTTCGCCACGCACACCTCGACCTGCTCGCCGCCAAAACGCTCGAGCGCCTCGGCGCGCGCCGCATCGACCTGCGCGCCCGCATCCTGCAGGTACATAAACACGCAGATGGCGCACAGCACACCGCATGCAATACCAACGATCCACAACTTCGTTCGCTTCATGAGTCCTCCGCTCATCCAAGTGAAGGACATGCTAGCGAGCGATTCAGGCAAAACCTAAACAGGAGGCTTCCCGAAAAGCGCCGCGTTATCTGCAGATTGCAGTCGGAAATGCGATAAAGACGCGCGGATTGCCGACAAATCGTCCCAGAAGATGCACGATTTCCCGGCAGAAACGAACCGCCGTTTCGCAAAAACCTGGCAGCATTTCGGCAAGCTTTCCGCAAACAAGCGGCAGAAGTCCATCGGAAAGCGGAAATCCGAGAAATTCCCGTTGAAAGAAAAAGCGGGCCACGAAACCGTGACCCGCTGAACAGTTGGTGGTCGCTGAGGGATTTGAACCCCCGACCCAGTGCTTGTAAGGCACTTGCGCTCCCGCTGCGCCAAGCGACCGTTATTGCGCGAATGCGCCTTGGTATTGTCCCACACCTTGCTAACGAGCGCAATACGGCGTGAAGCCGAAGTGCTCCTGAAGCGCCACGGAAACCGCAAAATCATTCTCGAGCGGCGTCTTCTCACTCGCGCCGAATTCGCGCACATTCAACATCCCACGGCCGATGCTCTTGAAGCCGGAAGCCGTGCGAATGTTCGCCATTACGGTATCGCGGAACACAGTCCCACGCTGTGAGCAGGCAAGATTCAGCGCATCAAAATCGATATCCTCAACGGTGGCGAGGCAGAACTCAAGTTCGGTCTGGCGCCTCGACGGGCCCTCATCGCCGTACAAATCACGCTTCGCCTGCGAAATCCGATCGATGGCCCACCAATGCTCGTCGATGCGGCGCGGAATGTACACCTCACCGCGAATCGTCTGCTCGCGCTCATCGTCGATAACGAGGGAACCCGCAGGAAGAGGGCCGCCGAACCCGACATCGACCGAGAGCAGCTCCCCGTCGAGGGAGACAAGCATACCCCGGTGGTTGATCGGCATGCGTCCCTCTCTGCCACGAACAGCCCTGCTAAGGCAAGGGCGCACGTCGAAGCCCACCGAGCGAAGCAGCAGCTCGAACAGCTTGTTCAGCTCGAAGCAAAATCCACCATGGCGATCGACGACAATCTTGCGATAAAGGTCGTCCGTCTCAAGTGAGGGCGTTTCCCCGACCGCAACCAGATCGGCAGTCTCAAAGGGAACGCTGCACTGATGCGCATACACCAGCTCGTCGAGCGTTTCCTGGCATATCGAGACCTCGCCTTCCCACCCGATTCTCGCCAGATATGCCGAAGTCATGGCGTCGCTAGGCATTTCGACTATCATAGGAACCTCCTTCGCGAACCGCGCGTTTTCCATCGGTTCCATGATACTAGAGCGAGCCGCATATCGGCTACACTCCAATTGAGTGTTGACTTACTTGTGCCGCAGCGTATCTTTCTTATCAGGAGCACACTATGAAGCCGAAGGGGGACACCATGGGATCCTACGAACGCGAACAGCAGATGATAGCCGAGAATACGGCGTCTCGAGGGGAAACCGCGCGCCGGTATTTCGCGGAGCTCGATGCCCAGCTCAACGAGGAGACCTCGCATCTCTCGCATCGACCCGATTACTCGAAAACGCTCTTCGCCCCAGAAAATGACGATATCTACCGCGAGTTCTGCGCGTTCGTCGACCTTCCTGAGCCGCGTCATTTCGACGATATCGAAGACCCGATCTCCGTCGATGGGCGCACTGCTGCCGACGTCTACTTCGCCATGAAATCGAAGAACGACCGCATCGTCGCCATCGACGGCGCGGCAGTCTATAACATGCTCGTGAAGCTTCGCACACAGCCCGAAATCGCCAACAAGGTGCTCAACTTCCGTCCCACCTGCTACCAGGGAGGATGCGGCTCAAAGGACGCTGGCTTCGACCTGGGATACTACGACTAGGGAATGCACCGCGCGATTGAGGAGGCGAAAGCTCAAAATCAGAAGCATCGCGGCATTATGGGGCGGGAATCCCCTCGATGCCTCGCTCTGACGCCGCGAGAGGCGCGCGGTAACTCACGGGCGCGAGGCCATCCCCGCGCCCGTTCCATAACAAAGCCGCGCGATTCGTCCCACAATTCCCGCACCGCCCAAGCGAACCCCCGCGCATCGCATACTTAAACGAAAGCACACGCCACCCTACCCAAGGAGGTCGCATGCAAACAAGCAATGCGCTTTTGCTCGATATCGTAGGCGCCCCCCGAACCCGTTTCGTCATCCCCCCTTATCAGCGGGCATATTCGTGGAAGCGCCGCCAATGTGAGGAGCTTTGGCTCGACATTTTCCGCGCCGCACGGTCCGCCTCACAGCACTTCGTGGGAACGCTTCTCTACGCCCCCGAGAAAAGCGACGCAAACGGCAACGCCCGCTTCTCCATCGTGGACGGCCAGCAGCGAGCAACGACCATCTCGCTCATCCTGATTGCACTCGTTCGGCACCTGAGGAATACGGGCACTTCCCTCGCCCACACCACGGCAGACGAAATCGAGGCGCACTACCTTTTGCTCGACGGCGACTCGAACCTTCCCGGCAAGCTTGTGCTTTCCCGGGGCGACCGTGCCTCCTTCTTCGACGCGCTGCGCGGGGCCACTCCCGACGCGATTGCCTCGGAGACCATTACGAACAACCTCGCGTTCTTCAGCGAGAAGATGGCAGAGCCCGACTTTGACGCCGACGCGCTCTGGCAGGGGCTCAACCTCCTTTCCGTCATCTTCGCCGAAGTCGAGAAAACGGAAAGCGCGCAGCCAATCTTCGAGAGCCTAAACTCCAAAGGCGCCCCTCTCACCACCGCTGACCTGGTGAGAAACTATCTTCTGCTTGCCGAAACGCACACGCAGCAAACCTATCTCTACGACACATACTGGAGCATTATCGAGAGCCTGTTCGTGCCCGACCCCGGCTCCCTTCGCCTCGACAACGCGATTCAGGGCTGGTTATCGGTAAGGTTCCGAAAGGTTCGCGCGCATGGACCCGGCGAGGTTTACAGCGTCTTCAAGCGCTACGTCGAAGACGATTACACCGGCACAACCGAAGACCTTTTGCGGGAACTGCGCAACTTCTGCTTCGTTTGGGCGGAGAACTATCGCTATCACGCGGTGAAAAAATTCCGCACCATGGAATGGGCAATTAACGGTGCGCCCACTTTGACCAGCGGATTCACTCGCCAAAAGGCTCACAACGAGACGTATGCGCAACGCGTTCGCGCCGAAATGCGCAATACGGACGCCACGCTTTAGGAGGCACGATATGAAAACGAAGCAGCGTGCGTTCCTCGATTATCTCGGCGAACCGAAGACGCGCTTCATCATCCCCGTTTACCAGCGCGTTTACACCTGGAGCGACAAGCAATGCGCGACGCTGTGGCGCGATTGCGTCCGCGCGGGCGAAGCGCAAAGCGAGCATTTCATCGGGACGGTGCTCTACTCATCCGACCCGGAGCTGACAAGCGAGGAGACGAGGGCGATCGACATCATCGACGGACAGCAGCGCACGGCAACGATCTCGCTGCTCATCGCCGCATTGGCCGACTATCTGGAAGAACAGGGGTTGACTCTCGAAGACGGCACCGATGCAGCTGGGCTTCGCGCGAGGTTCCTCTTTACGGACGGATCCCCCTCCGAGCCAATCCCGCGCAAGGAGAAGCTAACCCTCTCACGGCTCGATCGGGAAACCATGGCGGCAGTGCTCAACCACACCGACCCTCCCGAGGAGGATGACCTGTCGAAAAACGTCGTCTCCAACTATCAGCGGTTCAGAGGATACCTGCAAGCCGAATCCGATGCGGAAACAATCTGGCAGGGTCTCAAGCAGCTGACCATCATCGCCGCCGAGGTCGAAGAAAGAGACCACCCCCAAACGGTTTTCGAGAGCCTGAACTCGAAGGGAATGCCGCTTACCACCGCAGACCTCGCGCGAAACCTCCTCTTCTCAGACGTCGAGTACGAAGAGCAGGAACGACTCTACGACCACTACTGGAAGCCCATCGAGAACATGTTCTCGGGTGACGACGAAGATGACACGAGCATGAACGCCGCTCTGCGCGGATGGCTTGCCGTGAAAGCGCCGCGCTTGCGCAGCAGGGCAAGCGACGATGTCTACGACGCGCTCAAGGCGTTCCTGCAAACCGAAAATCGCGCATCGACCGAGTCGTTGCTGCGCGGATTCATGGGCTTTTGCGAAACGTTCCGCGCGCGCACCCAATCTAAGGGAGCGAAAACCGCCGACATGCATACGACCTGGGGAATCGGCGGAAGAACGAAGGGGCTGCCCGTTGATCGGAGCCTCTTCGGGGAATGAGTCCAAACGAGGCAGGATGGCGACGTTCGACATCACAAGCGCACCGCCATCCCGATTCCGCCACACGCTCGCCTGCCGCCTGAGCACCGTCAGTCCGCCCTCGTGCCACGCGAGCTCGCGCACCCGACGCCGCAAGCGCACCGCCTGCCGACGTTCTTATGCAGGGTCGGCAGAGTTCAGCCTGATGGCGCACGCCTGTAGCTCGTCAACCAGCTCCATCGTGAGAGGCTCCGCGAGCTCCTCGCCCGCTTCCAGCTGAGCATCGAGCGCAAAGCAGCGCCTCGTGAATGCCTCGTTTTCGGCATCGAACATCTTGAGCTCGCGCGCAGCCCGAAAGCCATCTTCCACATCGGTCGACTTCGCGATGCGCCACAAGAGCAGCGTCACCAGTCGAACCGATCCGCGAAATCGCTTGTCAACAGGCACTTCGGCCATTATTGTCCCCCTTTATGCGAAAGGCGCCTGCCGAGCCGCAGCGGCCCGACAGGCGCCTGTATCACCGTACAAGACATTGAACCCAGGCGCAAAGTTTAGCGCTTCTTGCGAACATAGAGAGACACAGCCGTGAACTTCACGTTTTCGTCTCCTGCAACCTTCGGCACGCTATGTCCTTCCTTGTAGCCGCGATCTGCCTCAACCTCGAAGGATTCTTCGACAGAAGGCGCTTCGAACCCTGCAGCCTCAAGCCACGCGACGTTTTCCCGCTCGGTTCGCGCCGCCTGTACGCTGTTGCCGATGGAGCGGGCCTCGTCCACAACTGAGTCCATGCGCGGTCGGTCGGCGAAAATGGTTTCCAAGATGAGCAGTCCGCCTGGCTTCAGGATGCGGCCGAACTCCCGAATCGCCTGCTCCTGATTGTAGAACAGTGTGATTACGTTATTCACGTAGATTGCATCGTAGACAGACGACCCGATACCCGCCCCGATCAGGTCCTCGGGGTAGGCGACGCGGAATTCCATGTTGTTGTGCGACAGCCCGCTCTCGTGCCAAGCGCGGGCCATCCCGTCCTTCGCCTCCTCGATGTACGACGGGCTCCAGTCGACGCCCATCACCTCGCCGCCGTCACCGACCATGGAGCTGAGCTTGTACGCGCCGCGCCCGCGCCTGCAGCATACGTCGAGCACTTTCTTGCCCTTGAGTTCCTCGCGCGGTAGAAGCATCTTGCATACGCTCGCGAAGCCGTATTCGAACTGTTTCCCGCCATAGTGCTTCGCAAGGGCGCCTGCAGGAATATCCTTCTTCGGCGACGTACCCTGGGAGTCCCCCTTCCCCGAAGGCGCAGGTGAGAAAGTCGCCGCGCCCCCAACACCGCCCATACTAGGCGCAGCCGCACTGCCTGCGACGCCACCCGGCTCGCCCTTCGGCTTCGACCCGACGCGCAGCCCAACCGCACCGGGCTCGCCCACCTCGCGCTCTTCCGCCAGCGAGGCGTCGATCTCGGCAAGCTTGCTCACCCGCTCGGTCAAGCCCATGCGAGCCGCATCGACCTGAAGTTCCTGATTATGCTCGTAATACTTCTCGTTCCCATAGTGCGAAATGAAGCGTGTCGTCGGCTTGCGCGTGGTGAGCTCCGCCAAGAACACAAGCATCTCGCGGCTGCCAAGCGTCTCATCGATGAAGCCGAACGCGTTGTCCATGCGCTCGCTCGCCGCATCGACCAGGGGAGAAATCTTAGATACCTCGCTTTTATACGCGCGCTCGATGGCATGGAACGCCACGTCTCCCACAGTCGCCTTCTCGAGCATGCACTGCGCCGCAAATCCCTTCAGCAAGTTGATGACCAGGCGTTCCTTCCGAATGAACTTCCGCGACGCCGTGCTGGACTCAATCTTTCTCGTCAACTTGCGCTCGCGTTCTGCCACGCGGGGATTGAGCGCCTCGTCGATACTCGCGCCCGCAAGAAACTCGGATTTCGTCTCACGCAACAAGTCGCGCAGCTCCACAACAACGCCTTCCTGGTCGAGCGCCTTCGAGCAATCCGCCGACAGCGTATCGAGCATCAGGCCCAGAAGCGCGACACGCTCATCGAACGGCGCCGCCTTCGCACGATCCTTGATAGAAGGCGTCGCGGTTCCAGAAAGGATCGAACCCACCTGGTAATCGGAACGGTACTTCTCGAACAGCGAGTAGTACACCGTGAACTGGTCGGATATGTCGTCGTCGCGCAGGAACTGCACGAACAGATCGCGATTCACCGGCTTGCCCATCTCCTCGTACAGCGAGATGACCTTGGCCAAGTCTTCCCAACCGCGGGCGGTCACAAACGACTTGCCACCGCCCGGCCGCGACTCAACCTTGTAGAAGCAGTCTTTCTTCGCTTCGAGGAACGTGGTCACCGCAGGATGAAGGCCCGCTTCGGAAGCGTAGGTTTTCCACGCGCCGTAATCGGGCTCGACGTCGATCTCACGCAGGCGGTCAAGCGTCACGATGTCGAACTCGTGCACCGAGCGGTTGTACTCGGGCGGGTTTCCCGCGCACACGATGACCCAACCTTCCGGTACCTTATGCTTACCGAACGTCTTGAACTGCAGGAACTGGAGCATCGAGGGGTAGAGCGTTTCCGACACGCAGTTAATCTCGTCAAGGAACAGGATGCCCTCGCGCAGCCCCGTGCGCTCCATGTAATCGTAAATCGCCGCGATGATCTCGGACATCGTGTACTCGGAGGCGTCGTATTCTCGCCCCTCGAATTCCCGATGCTCGATGCGGGGAAGGCCAAGCGCACTTTGACGCGTATGGTGCGTCATGGAATACGACACAATGCCGATACCCAGTTCGCGAGCGACTTGTTCCATGATGGCGGTCTTGCCGATACCCGGTGCTCCCACCAGGAAAATCGGCCGCTGATGCACAGAGGCGATCGAGAACAGCCCTGCGTCATCCCGCTTCAAATATGCCTCAACAGTATCTTTCACCTGCTGTTTTGCCGAGACGATATTCATAGTTCCCATCCTTTCGCGCGCCCGCAGCTAGCGGATGCCTTGGCTTTTGAACCGACTTATGCCCGCCTCGTCGATGACGACCTTCATCGCCCAGGGCGGCACCGGCGGAAGGTCTCGCCCCCCTTCGTCCATGAACACGAAGGCCGTGTCGTAATCGGGCGGCTTCTCGGGAAAGCTCCCTAAGCCGTCCGTGAAGTAGATAAGCCCCTTCATCTCGGTCAGCTCGCCGCGGTCGCGCAGCGTCTCGACGTAGTCGAAAACCGGTCGGAAGTCGGTCCCGCCGAATCCCCTGATGACAAAGTCCTTCATGAGTTTGTCAACCTCGGCAATGTCGGTAATACGCGTGTCGCACTGCACGCGCGCGTCGCACTGCACGATGTGCACGTTGACCTCGGTAGTGTAAGTTTCCGATTCCTTCAGGATATCGAACGTGTGCTGGATGAAACGGCGCACCAAATCGCCCCGCACCGAGCCCGACGTATCAATCGCGATCACGAATTCGCGCACGCGATCGGCTTCCTTGTATTCAAGCGGCTCGACAAGCGGCATGTTTCCGTAGAGCTCCATGCCGTAGGTGTAGTAGATGTAGTCGAATTCGTCCTGGTTAAGCAGCATTTCCTCATTCATCGTCATGAACTTGCGCAGGAATTCCGTGTAGTTATACACCTTGCGGTTCGCCACGGCCAGATGCTGCATCAGACTATCCGATTCGCGGCCCCATTCCTTCGAGAACGTCTCGAGGTTCATCTCGATTTCCTTCGAGATTTCCTCCCATTCCCGTTCGGCCTCGTCGTCTTCGGAATGGTCGCGTTCGGTCTCTTCGCCATCTGCCAAAGCGGGCTCGACACTTTCCCCCGGCTCAGCATCATTGTCGTCGATTTCGTCTTCGACCTGCTCAGCCTGGATATCTTCCTTTTTGCCGTTATCCTCCAACGGCTCATCGGTGCCACCGGCAGACTCAAGCTCCATGTCATCGGACTCGGGCGCTTCGCCGGAATCGCGCTCGCTCACCTCTTCCGGCGTCTGCGCATCACGGCGCTCGACAGGCGCATCGTCATCAATGTTCGCCGGCCACGCCGAGTGGTCGTCCCTCTCGAACAGCGCGAACCAATCGTTGAGCGTCGAGCGGCCCATCCCGAGATGCTGCTGCCCCGAAGGCGTAAGAACCATGGCTTCCACCAGGTCATACACCTTATTGGGAAGAAGGCTGCCCGTGATCATCTTTATCCTGTCGAGCGCCTCGGTCCTCGCCGCATCATCTGGAGAGGCGAAGCGCCCCGCACACATATCAAGCGCCACGCTTTCCGCGATGATATCGCACGTCAGATTCCATGCCTGTCGATTGCGATGATCCTTGTCGAACATATGGCGGAAAACACAGTGCATCACCATATGCAGATAGTCGCGAATGAGCTCGTCGAAGCCTTCCTCGAAACGCGCGATCACGCGCGGGGGGTCATAAGCAACCCGACGGGCATCGGTGGTCAGAGGGTAACGCGTCCCCGCGCGAACCGGCAGGTTCTCCATGCGCCAAAGCGCCATGTCGAGGAAGCGGAACTTCAACATAAGCTGGACACGGCATTCGTCGAGAATGTCTCGGGCAAGCTCATCTTCGCGCGCACGACGCGCAAGCTTCGCGTCGGCTATCGTCTCGTGCGCCGCCATGCCACCCCCTACAAATCGAAGTCCATCAATTTGGCACCGAAGAATCGGCGCTTCACTTCAAGAAGGTATCCCGTCATCGCGGCATCCTGCACATCACCTGCACGTTCAACCACGATGTCGATATTATCCTTGGTGAGATATCCTAAATCAAGCATATCATCCACCACCTGGCGGTCATCATGGCGCGCCGCCTGCACGATAATATCGACGAGATTGCTTCTCATCACGCGATCGCACATGCTCTTGTTCGACGGCGTCATAAGCACCGGGTCTTTCAGACGCGCGATTATCATCTTGCTCTGGTCGTAAAGGCCAATACCCCCGTCAACCATCGCGTCGTAGCTCGAACCGCTCACGATCGACCCGTCATAGTGATCGAGAATCGCCTCGATGCTCACGTGGTCGGGCACGCTAAAGGCAAGCTCGATCTGCTTGACGCTTCGATCAACCTCGGGAAAACGCACGTCGAAGCTGCTATGGCCTCCAATCGGCTCCTCGAGGTCGATGTGAATCAGCTCGATGAAGCACTGGAAGGCGAGGCCGCGCATCCCCACCAATTTAATGCGGTCGGAAAGATAGAGCTCACGGATGTTGCGGTCCCCGTTAAAGGCGTATGGCGCGATAGCGACGACCTCATCGGGAATCCGCACGCATTCCCGAGAGTCGGTGTTCACCACAACACGAGCCTTGCCATTGCTCCACTTCTCGAGCAACATGCCGGCCTTTTCCTCGTAGCGCACATTCCCCTGCGCCACCGTTACCTCGCGAAGCGTCGGTTGGCGCTTCCCATTGTGCGCGTAGTAGGTGACAAACGCGTTCTCCCCGATCTTCTCAAGCGATGCAGGGATATGAATCGACTCGAGGGCCGTATCCATGAACGCCTCGGCACCCAGCTCGACAACCCCTTCGGGTATGACGACGCGACGCAGGGAACGGCATCCTTTACACGCGGAAGCGCCGATGACGCGAACGCTTTCAGGCAAGACGAGCTCTTCAAGCTTCGCATGGTTGAGCAAAGCCTTCTCGGCTACCTCGATCGTTCGATCCGACACCTCGAACCGCGTCGCCGAGCCATCAAAGAGACAAAGCAGCTTAAGCCCATCGTCTTGGATCTCGTAGAGCGCGCCGAACTCGTCGAGCACGAGCTTGTCCGACCCCGGTTCCATAGTGAATGTCGAGGAATCACCTGCATAGGTTAGCTTCGTCCTCTCGGCGATCGGATACCCGATTTCAACTATGGAATTCGGAATGCGCAGAGACGAAATCGCCGTGCTGCTGAAGGCGTCGGCGCCAAGAGAGCGCAAGCCCCTGTTCAGCTGCACGTCGATCAAAGACGCGCAGGAAAAGAACGCTCGCTCCCCGATCCCCCTTAAAGCATAGGGCGCCTCAAAGGTCCTGATCCCCGTGCGTGAGAAAGCGTAGGGACCAAGCAGTTCAATTCCATCAGGAAGCTCGACCGACGACAAGCCAGCAAACGAGCTGAACGCCTTCTTCGCGATTTCAGTACAAGTCGGAGCAACCTCATAGGAAGCTAGCGGACAGGCAAGCGCCACAAGCGTTCGGGAATCTTTCGAGTAAATGGCAGCACCATCCGTTTGCAGCCAGGGGTTATTGGGATCGACTGCGATACCAAGCAGCTTACTCTTCTGGAACGTCCCAGGCTCAACACAAGAAAGCGCCGCACCGAATTCAACGTATTCAAGATTTGGGATATCGAACAAGCTCGGCCCGATTGCTTCCAAAAGCCCCGACAAACGCAACCTCGAAAGCGAGGGGCAACCACGAAACCAATCGGATTCGAAGGTGGCAAGATTGCGCGGAAGAACAACGCTTTGCAGGCGCTTGCAGAAGCGGAAGGCGCATCCGCCGATAAACTCAACACTCTCGGAGACGACGACCGACGTCACATCGTCCAAGCCCGAACACGCGTCAGGTGCAAGGGAACGCACCGGCAAGCCCTCAATCGACTCAGGGACGAATAGTTCACCTTCCGCATGAGTGCATCGCTCAACGCGAATCGACGACTCCGAAAGGACGACGTAGTCCCAATTCACCCCTCGCTCATCAACGAAACAGCGCTGCTCGGAAGTGTAGGCATCCTGAACAGCCTGAGCGCGCAAAGAAGCCTCGCGACGCTCGCGAATACGCGCCTCGACGGAGAGCATCATCTCCCTTGACGCCTCGCTATCATTTAGGGGCGTCGGGGTGAATCCCCCAAAGCTGACGTCAAGCTTGCTGACGTCAAGCGATTTGTTGCGATTCACCTGGGCCTTCGCATATGCAATATGGGGAATTCCTAAAAGACCGTCTGCCATTCCAGCACCTCGAAATAATGACCGTCCAACATACGGAGCACGCATAGCAAGGTTTTGCGTCGCGTAAGCTGAGCTCAAACACGCATTACCCCAAAACGACAAAACGGCCCGACGCGAGGGTGTCGGGCCGTTTCCGAAAATGCAACTAAGCGCGAGGGGCACCTGCAGGGTTGACAGGGCGACGAGCGGAAATCTCATCCCCGAACGTGATGCAATAGCGCATACCTTTGAGCGTCACGTACAAACAAGCAATCTCGTGTTTTCCGCCCTTATTGAAGATCTCGTACGTCAACATCTCACGGTCAATCATCGGCTGATAAATCTCGCTATCGACAACCTTCTCAAGCAAGAGGTTCGTCGCCTCTCGGCCAAGCTCATCCTGCTTCAAAGCGATGTTGTACAGAATATCTTCCTGAGCTTCCGTCAAGCGGCCAAGCTCTTCCACTTCGGCGAGAATTTCCTCTTCGTTCTTAGTAGCCATATCGAGAGCATTCCTCCTTGAGTCAATAGCACGCAATGCAAACACTGCTGATAGAAGTATCTTAGCATGCAGAAATACACCTTTGAGCTGGTCGAAGTTAGTGGAACAGTATGACCGAAATCGTTTCATCCCCAATTTGAGACATAAAAAAGAACCCCTTCTTGCGAAGAGGTTCTTAATGCGAGCTTTAATCAGGCCCCTAGAAAAACATCCCCTGGAGGAACTAGATGCCGTTGTAGCCCTTCGAAGGATCGGAGTCGCCAACGCCATTAGCGGTGTCGCCAGCCTCATTGCCGGTACGCTTCGTAGAGGTGTAGCCACCCCAGGCGCGAGCAATGAACTTATCCTTCACGAAGAAGATCTGAGCCTTCATAAGGTCAGCCTGAGCAATGCCGTGATCGGCGAGGACTTCGTCCTTGCTCTTGCCAGCCTCGAGGCCTGCGTTCAGCTCTGCAGCTGCAGCAGCAGCGTCGAGCTCAAAAAATTCATCGCGGGTCATGTTATCCCTCCTTATTGGTCTATCACACGATGTCGTGGTCGCCAGTCGCCCAGCGACCACGGACATCTTAACACACTAAAGAGTTAGAGCTGGAAGAGAACCATCGGACGATCGAACTCTGCCATCTTGGCGATCATGTCCTCGAGCGTACCGTAGTACATCGAGCCAGACTCGTCGACCTGAACAGCGAGCGGACGCTGGCCGGCCTTATCGCCATTGGTTCCCCAATGCTCGGAGAAGATGGACGTCGGGCAAGGAATGTAGAACCACTCCCAAGCGTCGCCGTCATTACCTTCGCCCTTCTTGAAGGGACCAACCTGAACTTCCTTGATACCGAACTGTTCGAGAGGAAGGCCAAGCTCTTCTTTGCAGCCGATCTCGGCGGCATGGTTACCGGAGTAGTACGTGTAGTCTACGAGCAGTGCGTACTTCTGATCTGCCATTTATGCCACTTCCTTTCTTAGTCGTCGGAGTTCAGGCTATGGACGCGGCGGATGTTGCACATAACACCCTTGTACGGAGCGCCAAAGCCAAGCTTACCAATGTTCTGATGCGGCACGAGGCTGTTGAAGTTGGACTTCCAAACGCCGAACAGGTTGGGCTCTTCGCCGTCCTGCTCAGGGAACCACCAACCATGTGCGCACATGAGGATACCGGGCTTCATGATCGGAGTAATCTCAGCCTTGAAGCGAGCCTCACCGAACATGTTGTAAACCTCAATCCAGTCACCGTCGGTCACATCGTATTCCGCAGCGGTCTCAGGATTGATCTGGCACCACGGCCACGGATCGATCTGGCGCAGCGACGGAACATGACGATGCTCAGAGTGGAAGGAGCTGTAGCGACGAGCACCAGAGGTGGAGATTAGAGGATACTGACCAGCCAAGTCGGGCTTGCTGATCGGGCTGTAGTTCGGCTCCTCGTAGTACGGCAGCGGATCCTCGCCCCAGGATTCGTAAAGAATCGAGTAGGCTTCGATCTGACCGGTAATGGTGTTGAAGCCGGGAGCGCCGTCGAAGCGGAGCATGCCCTTCGCGTACTTCTCGTACTCGAAGCCATGGGCACCAGGCTGATAAAGGCCGAGCTCCTGGAAGGTCTTCCAGTCGAAGCCGAGTTCCTTGAGCTGATCGCTGAAGAAGTCTTCGACTGCCTGCTGCAGCGCGGGGAGGTCAAGCGACTTGCCGTCTGCAGGCTTGTACCACGGCCACCACTCGGGGTTGAGGCGCTGACCGAACATGAGGCAGATCTCGATGTCGGACTTGCACTCGCCAACCGTGAGAGCCTTGTTCATGGGGCCCATGAACACGGTGTTGCGGCCATAGTGGGTGAGGACGATGCCATCATGCTCAGCCCAGGTGGACATGGGCAAGAAGTAGTCACCGAGAGCCATGGAAGTCGGCGTCTGGGTGAGGTCCTGGATGACAACGAACTCGAGCTTCTGGAGAGCCTTGTGCCAACGCTTCGGCTGAGCGGAGCAGGTCGGCGTCAGGAAGTTGGAGCTGTTGAACCAGCCCATCTTCAGAGCGTACGGCTGATCCGTCTCCATGGTGTTCAGAGTCTCGTCAGGCTGGGTGGTAGCCATGCCGGTGGACAGGCCAGGCCACTGTGCAGCACCGATACGCTTCGACCAAACGTCGTCGGTCATAGCGCCGCGCTGCTCCATGCGCCACTTGCCGAGAAGTGCCGACGGAGGACCAAGGGTAAGTCCGCCAGGACGGTCGATAGAACCGCACATAGCAGCCAGAATGATGAAGGACTGGGACAGCTGAACGCCGTTCTTGTTCTGGTCGAACGCCAGACCCCAAGCCCAACCGATAGGACGCTCGGTGCCGATGATGTGGGCGACGCGCTTGATTTCCTCAGCGTCGACCGTGGTAATCTCGGCGACCTTGTCCACGGGGTACTCAGCAGCACGAGCCTTCAGCTCGTCAACGCCGTAGATCCAGTTCTCGACGAACTCGTGATCGTACTCATCGTTCTCGAAGAGGAGGTTAATGAGGCAGAGCGCGAGAGCCGTGTCGGTCTGCGGGCGAACCTGCAGGTTGATGTTGCCATCATGAGCGCCGACCCAGGTAACGCGGGGGTCGATGGAGATGATGTGCGTGCCAAGCTTCATCATGTCGACGAGGCAGTGGCCGAAGAAACCGTCGCCGTTGGAGGGCAGCGGCTCCTTGCCCCAAACCACAACCCACTTGGACAGCGTGTAACGCGGGTCATGATAAGAGCCGGGCAGATGACCAGCGTAGTCGAGCTCAGGATAGCCTGCGCCGAGCACGTAGTCAGAGATGGAGCAACGAGGACCGTAGCAGGACCAGCCAGACTGCGTGTAGCAGCAGTTCGGGGACTGCAGAACGGAGAACGTCAGTGCGTAGTAGTAGATGCAAGCCTCACGGCCGGTACCACCGAAGCAAACGATGGACTCGGGGCCGTAGGTGTTCTGGAAGTAACGGACCTTCTCGCAGATCGTGTCCATTGCCTCGTCCCAAGTGGTGCGCTCCCACTTGTCCTTGCCGCGATCTTCGAATGCGCGCTTCATCGGGTAGATGACGCGATTCGGAGAATGGGTGTACTCGCGAAGAGCAAGGTTCATGGCGTTAACACGACCAGTGGTGATCGGGTTATCGTCGTCGCCTTCGATACGGATGAGCTGATCGCCCTTCGTAACGACCTTGACACCGTATCCAACCGGGTGAGATCCCGGAGGAGACCAAGTGTTGCTACGAGTGACTACGGTACCGTCTTCAAGCTCGGTACGCCACTGCTTACCATATGCCATAGTCTTCTTCCTTCCTTTTCCCTCGCCAATTTCTTTCTCCACATTTACCGAGCGGGGTTGCTTGGAAGCCGCTGTCTTGCTTCCTCGCGTCACCGCCTCAAGGCACGTTTCATATTAGAGACATTACGCGGCTTGGAATCGAATCAGCGGGTTGTTTTTAGGTAGTTCAACCTCATCCCAATGGGTTGATTTTCTCAATACAACCCTCTATTTCCCCTGGTCATGAAAAATTCCGCGAACGGCATGCCCATTTTTCAACTTTTTGGGCATCGCGATTCGCTCCCCTGAAATCGGGTAGGAAAAGGCTCGGAATCACACGCTGCATGACACTATCCATTGGTACAATAAGAAGTGGTATTCATGCTGTCTGATACCAATTTAGTATGAAGCAATCCACGTTACGTCCCAGGCTCGATTCACGGCCTGGTTTTGGGAGGAACGCACCATGGCCACTCAGCAATTCACCCTTACTTCCTACGATCCTGTCTACGCTATCGCTGAGGAAGTTCGCATTCCGGAAGACACCATCCGCGAGACCGCCGTCCGTTGGCTGGAGATCAATATCTGCAAGGAAGGCGAGAAGGCAAAGCTGACCGACGGTTGGGTTAACGCGCACTGTGAGGACTTCAAGTCGGTCGAGGAGCTTCTCATCTTCATCCGCTACAACATGTATCGCGACAATCGCGAGGTTCAGGAACTCGCCGATCAGGATGCCATCTGCAAGGAGCTTTCCAAACGCCTTGTCGAAGAGCTTCCCGCTGACCTCGTTGAGAATTCCCTCTACGCGTCCACTATGCGCATGGAGGAAATGATCAGCCGCCAGGGCATGACGAAAGAAGAGTTCTGCGAGCAGCGCGGCATCACGCCCGAACAGCTCGATGCTGACGTTCGCGAGCGCACCATCCAGAGCCTGAAGGAAGACTCCGCGCTTGCCGCTTTCGCCGATCACGCCAACTACACGCTTGAAGCTGAAGACTTCTACGCCATCATCCCGGGCGATTCCATTCAAGACAAGGCCTACAAGCGCCGTCAGATCGAGCTCGACGGACGCCTCCCTCAGATGGAGGAATACGCGCGCAAGACCAAGGCGCTGAAGGAAATCATGGAGAATGCCATGATCAAGCGCAAGGCGACCGATACCGAATGGCTGCGCTACGGCGATACGAGCAAGGATGTGCTGAACGCGAACAAGCAGTTCCCCGAGAACTTTGTGACGCTTTAGAATTCGCTGTAACACCTCGATTCTCGAAAGCCGCTGTTCTTACGAGTAGCGGCTTTTCTCTTGGCTTAGAAAGGCTCCTTTCGCGCCATCTAAGCCCCGAGTATGACTGCGATGCAGAAGGCCCCCGCATATGCGGGGGCCTTTAACGTAGCGGAAAGCTATATTTCGATCGAGAGCCTATCGATAGGACTCGCCCTGGTCGCCGCCGAGAAGCTTCGACTGCTCCCTCATATGTTCGCGCTTCTCACGCTCAGAAACGAAGTTCTCAGGAGCCGCCTCAACGCTCTTGATTTCCACTTCGAAGGTAAGGTCTTTGCCCGCAAGAGGATGGTTCAGATCGAACTTGGCATTGCCTCCCTCGATTTCGATGACAGTGCCGAGCGTCGGCTCGCCTTCATCGTTGGCCATCCACAAACGAGAGCCAACCTTGATGTCGCGCTTGGGAATCTGGTGCAACGGAATCACAGCGACATGATCATCGAGATACTCACCGTATGCCTCGTACTGACCGACGGTGAACGTCTTCTTCTCGCCTTCGACACCCTCCATCGCGAGGATTTCCTTCTCGAAGCCGTCGATTGCCATTTCCATTCCCGTCTGGAACACCATCGGGTTTTCCTCGGTCGCATAACCGAAAACGGTGCCGTCTTCCAACTTGCCCGTGTACACGAGCGTTACGGTAGAACCAAGATCCATGTTCATCTCCCCTTTTCAGCGCCTAGCTCTACGCCGAGACGCACTTTGCGTTTCCCTTTTGCTTAAGCGTCTTCGTCGACAACCGTCACTTCGGCCGTCTGGACGAGCCAACGAGAAGCCTTCGAGTGGCGGCAGACCTTGCGAAGCTCAGCCATGCGATTTGCCTTTTCCCACTTCTCGCGAATCGCCGCAGGATCATCTTCCTGAGCAAGCTCCTTCTCGATGTCCTCCTCGGTGATTTCGATGCCCTTTTCAGCGATGAGTGCCTCAAGAGCGCAATCGATGCGAGCGCGGCGAATCGCCTCTTGCGTCACGTTTTCCTTGATTTCGTCAGCCTTGCCGTTGTTGTTGAGCAGCCACTCCTGCAGAGACGTGCCTTGCTTCTCGAAGCTCTGCATCATCTCACGGCCAACATCCTGACGGATGAAGTCAACATAGTACCGAGGAACATCGCCTTCGAGTCGCTCGGCAAGCGCATCGACCGCACGCTGTACCATAAGGCCGGGAAGCTCAGCCTCTTTATGCTGATTGATCTGCTGACGCATCTGCTTGCGCATATCCTCGGCATCAGCGCAGCCAACCTTCGCCGCAAACTCATCATCAAGCTCGGGAAGGATCTTGCGGCGGAATTCCTGAATCTCTACGTTAGCATGCAGCTTGCCATCGCCAAATTGCGTGTTGCCTTCGTCGTCTTTCGCCTCGAAATCGAATTCAAGCGTATCGCCGATTTTGTTGCCGACAATATGCTCGTCGAAAGATGCAGGCATCGAGCCCGAGCCGAGTTCGATCATGCGCGTCGCGTAGCGCAGGCCGTTAACCGCATTGCCGTCTTGCGTAACCGTAACGGCCGCAGAAACGACGTCGCCCATTTCAGCAATGTGAGCCGGGTCATCAATCTCCTCGAAAGAATGATAGACATCCTGGAGATGCTTGAGCTGACGCTCGACTTCCTCGTCCGTTGCCTCATCAGGCGGCATCTCGATTGACACGCCGTCATAGCTTGAAAGTTTCATTTGCGGCACTACGGCACCTGAGACAGTAAAGGTGAAGGGCTGCCCTTCAACGACATCGTTATCAACGTTGAAGTCCGGTTCGCCGACGAAGATCACGTCAGCGTCGTCGAGTGCCTTGAAAGCCTTCTCGTTGATGAGCATCTCGGCAACGCCGCCCATTGCGTTCTTGTGGCCACCGACGTTCTGCTCGAGCACCGCGCGAGGTGCCTTGCCCTTACGGAAACCCGGGATATCGCGCTGAGCGATCTCGGCGAAGAACTTGTCCGCCGCCTCCTTCACCTCGTCGGCGGAGGCAACAATGGTCAGGACCAATTCCTGCTTGTCGCCATCGTCCTCGCGAACTTTGTCTTTAACCTGCACGGTTCCTCCTTTATGCCAACAATGATTTTTACACTGCGAGATTTACGCTGTTCATGCAGTTCATTGTACCTTAGAGGGCATTTCGGGGAACAAAAAAGACTGGCCCAGAAGCATTCTGGACCAGTCTTTGAAAAATCGTACTACAACTTTTACGTTGCGGAACGAGTGGCTTCTTACATGCCAGGAGCCTTGGGGGCACCAGGAGCGCCAGGAGCAGCCGGAGCGCCAGGAGCCGCGGGGGCACCAGGAGCACCAGGAGCAGCCGGAGCGCCAGGAGCAGCAGCCGTCAAATCACCTTTGCAGAAGGGGCAGTTCTTGAGAACCATGCCGCCCATTGCCTGGATGGCCTTGCCGCAGTGAGGGCACTTGTTCGGGCCAGCCGATGCGTCTGCAGGTCGAAAACACATAACAATCCTCCTTTGTAGCTTCCCGAAATACTCGGCTCTCAGCCAAGTCTTCGGGCTTCTTCTTTTCAAAACGCTGCCCCCGCCGGGCAAGCGCTTCGATTACCTTCCGCTTTGGTTAAACTTAACCATTGGCTGCTCCGGACCTTCCCAATCCGATTTTTGAGCAGTCAACAACTAAGCCTCGTTTCAAAGCATCTTTAGTTTATAGCTCAAGGAGGAAATTGCATCATCACAAAGGGACGTCTTTATATTTTCACCATCAACCTTAAAGGCTGATTTTCCTCATCTCATCAGGGAAAACATATAGGACATAGTCCTATATGTGAGGCATACTTATGATAAAATTGGATCGGTCGCTTAACGACGGTTTTCAAGAGCGAAAACTATGGGATTATCGGTCGCTCAAGCGCCGGAATCGCGCCTTGCACTATACTTTTCCTTAACGATTTTCGGCACTACCGAAGGAGTTCTATGCCCAAGTTCAACAAGATGTATTTCCCCGTTGACGCTATCGCGAAACACGAGGATTTCGATGTTTGGTATAGCGACGGAGAGCTCGCCCTGCGGTTCGAGGGACCTTGGGAGAAGGAATCCGACCGCATTGCGATGATCGGGCGAATGGGCGGCCAAATCGGACAAATCAGACCCGACAACAAAGCGCTTAACTACTATCTGCGCCACGATCGTTTCGAATACGAATTCCAGACGCGCGTCATCAAAGAGCACTACTATGTCGAGGGCATGCTGTGGGACATCCGCGGCACCGTCAGCAAGCCGCCAATTGACTTCTTCCAGATTAAGAAGGAGAAAAACGAGGTTCATGTTCGCAAGATGGTCTTCAAGGACCATGGCGAGTGCTTCGAGGTAACGGCACGCGACACAGCAACCCTGCGCATTGCCGTTGAAGCAACGGTCGCTATGTGCATCAAGGAAGAGTACAAAGGCTTAAGCGACCCCGACGAAGACGAGCGCGGCGGGAAGAAGCGCGGCACCTTCGGCAAGTTTTTCGACTTTATCCAGCCTAAGGGCGTGCCCTACGAGAAACTCTACGATGAGGAAGGCAATGCTATCGGCTAACTCGCCCATAGCATTTAGCCCGGCAAACGGCCTTTAGTAACGCGCCGCTAAAGAAACCCAAGGTGGTCTCGGACTTCGCAGTTCCGAGGCCGCCTTTTTTCTTGCCTCTCATTCAGAGGGGTCAGACCGCACTACCCTTGCGGCACCATAGTGGCAAGGGTGATATTGCAGCTCCTCCCTCCCTCGCAACATAAAAGAACCCCCGCCAAAGCGGGGGTTCTCGATGCAACCGAATGGGTAGCTTTTCGATCTTGCACTACTTCTCGAAGTAGGCCTTGCGATACGGAGTAGCGAAGATGAAGAAGTAGATGAACGGAAGCAGAACGCCGACGGCCATGAGAGGCAGAGCGACCGGGTTCTTCGACCAGCCGGAGACAGCCAGCGGGCACACGATGCAGGTGACGAACAGGAACGCAATCACGACGAGCATGATGATGAAGTTCGTCATGCCGGTGTCGGAGGCGTCGGTCTTGCCGTCGCCAGCCAGCTCATCCATGGACTTGCCGCCGGTTTCCTTGACGAACAGGAGGCAGCAGATGAAGCCGAGGACGAACGGAACGATGAGGACGAGAACGACCATCGACCAGTTGGTGGCACCTTCTGCGGTCTGGAACATAGCCATGCCAGCGATGCCGCCGAGGACGATCGAGGAGGCGGAGCCGCCGAAGCGGGCGAACGCCTGGCACCACGAAACGCCGGTGTTGCGGATTGCGGTCGGGTAGGACTCGGGCATCAGCGGCTGAACAGCGGTGATGGCGTAGTTCAGAGCGAAGCCGAAGAGCAGCATGAGGGCGATCGACAAGCCGAAGTTGTTCGGGACGACGAACACGGAGCAGATGACGATCGCGACGATGCAGAAGATCCAGGAGAACGCCAGGTTGCGCTTACGGCCGATGCGGTCAGCGACGAAGCCGACGCAGCAGTTGGAGGCGATAGCGGCAACGTTGTTCCAGGTCTGGAGAGCAACAGCCTCAGACGGGGTGTAGCCAATGCCCTTGAACCAGGTGGGCAGCCATGCATTCATGCCGTACACGCAGAACTGGCCAACGAAGTAAGCGGTCCAGATAGCAGCGGTCGGAACGATGAACTTCTTGGAGAACAAAATGTTCGGGGAGGTCTTGGCAGGCTTCGGCGGAACGACGAGCAGCTTCGGGTCGAAGTGGGTCTCTTCCTGGCCAGCGGAACGCTGCAGGTGGTTGAGAGCCTTGCAAGCCTCTTCCATGCGACCAGCGTTGGCGTACCAGTGCGGAGTCTCATGCATGAAGAAGTGAAGAACGATTCCGTAGATGATGGGCAGAGCGCCGATCAGGTAGCAGAGGCGCCAGTTGGCGTACATGGTGGCGGAGGAGCCGTCAGCGTTGAGGTAGGTGATCTCATTGGTGAAGCCGCCGAGAATCGGGGTTGCGGTGTTGCAGATCGGGTTGCCGATGACGCCGGCGAGAACCCAGCCAGCAACCATGCCCGCCATGCCGATCGTCACGAAGACGCCACGCTGCTTGGACGGAATCGTCTCAGAGAACACGGTGGTGACGATGGGGATGCAGGAGCCGACGCCGAAGCCGGCGATCAGGCGGAATGCTGCGAAGAACACGAGGTCATTCGCGAAAGCCTGGGGCAGGGTGAACAGACCGTAGAAGATAACGGCGATGGTCAGCATCTTCTTACGACCGATCTTGTCGGACAGGATGCCGCCGACTGCGCCGCCGAGGACCATGCCGAGCAGGCCCCACGTGGTAAGAGAGCCCATGAGAGCACCCGGGTTCGGGTTGTCGGGCCAGAACGTATGTGCAACGAACAGGTTGGTGGTGTTAACGACCATGAAGTCGTAACCGTCGAAAATCATAGCGAAGATCATGAGGAAGAACATGAGCCACGTGTGGCCGTTAACTCCCAAATGGTCTACAACCTCTGAAACGGTGAATTCCTTACCGTTCATTAGTCCCTCCTTTAAGTAAGATGCTTGAGTATCCCGACTCAAGCGAAGCGGTGGCGCCTATATCCCTTAGACGAACCGCCGTGCAATTACTCCCCATTTTGCCCTTGCGGTAAGAACATGATGCGATGGGCTAACCCTGGAATCAGATTCCGCAACTACGGGTAGTGAGCTTTCAATACCGGCCATTGCAGAAGCTTCGATGCCCTTCGCGCTCATTGCGAGAAACCGCGCGTGCAGATCCCCCTTTCCGACTTCTCTTCCACTTTGCCAATCTATCCCCTGCGGCCAGCGGTATAAAAATGCCGGCGAACAGACAAGCGGTACTTTACGTAAGGCAAACGGTATGAGCGTCAAACCATGAGGTTATTTTTGCCATTTTCGTATCAACCTCTTGGGTTGATATTTCCACATCCACACATGAAACCCTCCATTTTTGAGGTCTCTTCCTCAACCGCATTCGCCTCCTTGCAAAAATGGACAGCGTGTTGCTTTTGTTGCGCATTCTTTGGCGAATATAGCGGATTGCAGGCATTCAGTGGAAATACCCACCGTGGTGGGGTACTATGAACGCGTACATAGCATAAATCGCATAGGTTGAGTATTACTGCATAATAGAAGATAATCCGAAGCTCGCAAACGCATCATTTAGGGGATTACATATGGCTTCGACTTTTCCGCACGTCACCATTACCGTCGCAAGCAAGGAAGACGGCACCGACGCCTCGGGCGAACTGAACACGCTTTCTTT
The DNA here is from genome assembly GCF_934617235.1 of uncultured Ellagibacter sp. Lineage (GTDB taxonomy): Bacteria > Actinomycetota > Coriobacteriia > Coriobacteriales > Eggerthellaceae > Ellagibacter. The sequence continues at coordinate 64,692 of NZ_CAKTTZ010000001.1, forward strand.
GGGGTATGGCTTTCATCAAGCGTGGATCTACTCCGCTATGTTCAGCGCCGGCGTGTTCTTTGGAACCGACGCACCGTTCACTATGCTTTTCGACGGTGCTTACCCCTATTCGTTCATCGTGTTGATAACCTCGATGATCTTCTTCGGCATCGCCCTTCTCGCTCTTGGCTTCACCAACCAGATGTTCTTGCGCTTCTATGTGTCGAAGCGTGCACTAGGGCTTTCCGCTCTGCTCACTTGCTTGGGCACCTACGCTTCGTTCTTCGTGCCAATCGGAGGTCCGCTCGGCACTTTCATTCTGCTCTTTGCGGGCTTGGCGGCGGGTATCGGCTCGAGCCTTATGGTCGTACTGTGGGGCACAGCGTTCGCTCGTTATGAATTCAGCACTATCATCCTGAATACCGCCGTTTCTGTTGCAATCGGCATCGGCCTCTACATGGTTCTCACCCATCTGGTGCCCCCCTTCTGCTCGGGCATCATCACCGGCATCTTCCCCATCGCTGAGGTTTTCATCCTCTGGCGCCTGACGCCGATTCCCTACTATCGCCGCCGCGAGATACCCATCTTCCATCCGCTGACGGTCAAGCCTGCACAATTCCTCGTCCGCCTGCTTATCCCGACGGCAATCTTCGGTTTCGCCCTCGGCGTGCTACGCACCGTCGCAAGCAACATCGTCCTTCCCGCTGCCGATTTGACGATGCTCCTTGTCATGGGCGCTGCTGCCTGCCTGGGCATGTTCATCATCATCGCGACGATTTTCATCTCGAAAAACGAAGGGCACTGGGACCTCCTCTTCAGGGCGCTCTTGCCATTTATCGCCCTCGGCGCAATCGCCTTGCCCTTCCTTGGCTCTCCGGGCTCGCTTCTCGCATGCCTCGCACTCATTGCGGGTTACATGTGTTTTGAGGCGCTCATGTGGATCTTCTTCGCCGACTTGGCGCAGGAGTTCCGTCTTTCGCCCATCTTCGTGTTCGGAACCGGGCGCGGAACGCTTGCGCTCGCCTCTCTTTTCGGAACGGTATTCGCTATGACGCCGGTTGGCGATATCCACCATATGGGAGCGGGCATCGACTACGGCTCCGCAGCGCTGCTCGTGCTATTTGCGCTTATCGTGGGCTATGCGCTATCGCCTCGTCAGCGCGAGGTAAAGGCGATCGTCGTCGCTCCAATAGAAGGAGTGAATGTCGATCAGGGAACGGAAAAGCTGAAGAAGCACATTGCCGCGCTGGACGAGAGGGATGCCGCTGCTACTGCCGCGAAAGAGCCTGCTCCCGTGACCGAGGAGCCCGAGCAAACGCCGCAGGATGCTGAGGAAGGGCGCCGCGCGAAGGGGCGCTTCCATTCGCAGTGCGAGGCAATTGCCGACCGATACCTTCTTTCCAGGCGCGAAACCGAAGTCATGTTCCTTCTTGCAAAAGGACACAACGCCGCGTTCATTCAAGATCAGCTCTGCATTTCCAAGAGCACCGCGAAGACGCACATCAACCACATTTATCGCAAGCTCGACATCCACACGCAGCAGGAACTGCTCAGCATGGTTGAAGCGGCCAAGCGCGAGGCATATGACCAGGAGAACAACCCACAACGACGCTAACTTGGCAGCTGGCGCCTATTCCCTGTCGATGAGAGCTCTTCGATGACATACCGTTTCGGAATCGACGCGGGGTCGAAGACCGTCAAGGTCGTGATCGTCGACGAGAACGGTACTATCGTGAACTCGATCTACCGGCGCCATCTTTCGAACATCCGCGAAACGCTCGTCGACATTCTGCACAACCTAGTTTGGCGCTACGGCGATTTGCCCGGCAAGGCGGCCGTCACCGGATCGGCGGGAATCGCGCTTGCCGACATGCTTGAGCTTCCCTTCGTACAAGAGGTTTTGAGCACGGAGCGCGCCGTGCGGGAACTTTACCCCGATGCCGACGCCGTCATCGAACTCGGCGGGGAAGACGCGAAGGTGATGTACCTTTCCGGCAACCCCGAGCAGCGAATGAACGCTACCTGTGCAGGCGGGACAGGCGGGTTTATCGACTCGATCGCGTTTATGCTCGGCGTACGATCGAGCGATATGAGCAGGCTTGCCGGAGGTGCCTCTCGCATCTACCCCATCGCCTCGCGCTGCGCTGTGTTCGCGCAAACCGACGTGCGCCCTCTTTTGAATGCGGGTGCGAAGAAAAGCGACATTGCAGCCAGTGCCCTTGAGGCGGTCGTGCGCCAAACGATCACCGGGCTTGCATGCGGACGGCCGATCGAGGGAAAGGTCATTTTCCTGGGCGGTCCCTCGCAATTTATCCCTGAACTGGTCAGGCGCTTCCAGGTTGCCCTTGGGCTGAAGCGAGGCGCGGGCATCAAACCCCGATGGGCGCACACCTTCACCGCCCACGGCGCGGCGCTTTATGCAGGGGAGCTTTCGGGGAACGCGTCCACGTCGCTTGCGCGGCTCGAGGAGCGCATGCGGCAAGCCGACGCGCCGAAGGACGACCTGGCGCGACTCGAGCCGCTGTTCAGCAGCGACGAGGAACGCGCCGCCTTCAAAGAACGCCATACGTCAGCGGACTTCCCGCGAAAGCGTCTCTTCGACTGCGAAGGACCGCTCTACTTAGGGATAGACGCGGGATCGACCACCGTGAAGATGGCCGTGATAGACGATGCGGGCAACCTAGTCTACTCGAGTTACGCTCCCGTTAAGGGCGACGCGCTCGCCACGGCGACTGAGGAGCTAATCGAACTCTCAAGCGCCCTTCCCCATATTTACGGCACGGACGAGACGACAGCTTGGGTTGCTCATGCCACGGCGACCGGGTACGGCGAGGATTTGCTGCGTGCCGCACTCGGGATTGATTCGGGCATCGTGGAGACGACAGCCCACGCCCGCGCCGCACTAGAGCTTACGCCCGACGCGACCTTCGTGCTCGATATCGGCGGACAGGATATGAAGGCGCTCTGGATTAAGAACGGCATGGTGTCGAGCGCCATCCTCAACGAAGCATGCTCGAGCGGGTGCGGGTCGTTCATCGAGGGAACCGCGCATTCTCTCCGCTGCACCCCCTATTCCTTCAACAGCGCGGCGCTCACTGCCGAACACCCCGTTGACCTGGGAACAAAGTGCACCGTATTCATGTCTTCCCGCGTGAAACATGCCCAGAAAATCGGTGCGAGCGTGAACGATTTGGCAGCAGGCATTACGTATTCGGTCGTGAAGAACGCGCTTTACCGCATCATCGGCGCCGAGAGAATTGACACGCTTGGCAACAAAATCGTTGTGCAGGGCGGCACGTTCAAGTCCGACGCCGTGCTGCGCGCCTTCGAGAAGACGTGCGAGATTGAGGTCATTCGCCCCGAAAACGCCCATCTCATGGGCGCGATTGGAGCGGCGTTAATCGCGCGCGAACGGGCGCACGATGTTACAACGAGGACAGGCAATCTTCCCAGCGACGCGATTCGAAGCTCACTTCTTCCCGCGCGCGAGCTAGAAGCACTGTCAGTTGAGCGGTTTTCCTCCCGATGTCCGGGTTGTTCGAACGCCTGCAGCGTTGCCGTTGCCGATTTCGGGCACGGTAGGCGCTTCATCAGCGGAAACAAGTGTGAAAACGCGAACGAGTACGAGTTCTCGCGCAACGAGGAGCCAAAGATTCGCCGAAGCGAGGGCGCAGTTGTCGAGGAAGCAGAAGGTAGCAAGCGACGTCGTTCTTGCGTCCCGAACGCAATCGCCGGCGAGCAGCGCCTGCTGCAATCGGCTGAGAACGAGAAGCAATCAGGGCTTCGTGCGAACTGCACAATCGGTATCATGAATTGCTTCGAAACCTATGAATACACGCCTTTTTGGGAGACGTTTTTCCGAACGCTCGGATTCAGCATCATCATGCCCGACGACTCCCGCGGAGCCGCCTTCGAGCAGGCAGCACTTGCGAGCGTCCCTGCCGAAAGCGCCTGCTTCCCTGCGAAAATTGCGCATCTGAGAGCATTCGACCTGATGAATGCCGGGGCTCACATCATATTCATGCCGCGGTTCAGTCGCGTCGGACGCTGTACGGTATCGTGCGAATACGCGGACGCACTTGCTGACGCCGTGCCCGCATTCGAGCGGGGGCAGGTGCGTCTCTCGCGCCCCCTTCTCTCCTCCTTCAAGGTCACGCGCCTCGTGAAAAGCGACGATGACCTGCTGACACTCTTTTCCGAGATAGCCAGCTTGTGCCCCGACGAGGCCCCGCTTACCCAAGAAGAGTTCGACCATGCACTTGAAAAGGCGCTCGATGCACAAAAGGCGTTCTTCGAGGCGATTGCGCGCGCAAACGAAGCCGCGATGGCTTGGCTCGCCGAAGACGAGCAGCGGCACGCCATCGTAATCGCGGGGCGACCTTACCATAGCGACCCTCGCCTCATGCGGGGCATCGATACGATGCTCACGAAGTTGGGTTTCGCCGTCTTGTGCCCCACAAGCTTAGACGCATGGGCAACGCGACGTCCGCACGATCCGGCGTGTCCACCATGGAAACCCGGCAAGCACCTCGCGCGCCTTGCGCGTTTTGCCGCCGAGAACAAGCAGATCGACCTCGTGTGTCTGCAGTCGTTCGGCTGCGGCTACGATGCGCTGAGCCTTGAGGATGCACGCGATATTCTCGAGGCGGCGGGCAAGCCCTTCACCGCGTTGAAGATCGACGACCTTTCGGACAAGGCCCATCTCAGCATCAGGCTTCGCACGCTGGCTGAAGGAATCGAGTCCATGTCGCGCCGTAATACACACGCGCAAAAATCGCTGGTCGCGGATGTGAGCATAGGCACTGCGAGCGAACACGAACACGACAACCCGATCAGCGGTCCAGCCAGTGGCAAGCCAATCACAGCATCCCATATCGAAAGGGAGCGCATCGCGACCGAGAGCGCCGCCGATACCGCTCGGGTCCTCGAAGCTGCGGGGTGCCCGCTCGAGCGTATTCCGAATATCATGAACGCGGAGATATCGACCGACGACGAGGAAGTGGCAAGAAGACAGGTTCCTGGCGATGTGTGCTTTACCGCAGCAGCGCTTATCGCGCGCACGCTTCGCGTTGTCAAGGAGAATCCGCAGATCGAGCGCCTTCGCATTCCGCTCGTATGCAATCGATGCCTGCTCGACGGACTTGCCCACACGGTTTGGCGGCTGAGAGGAAGCTGTCCAAAAATCATCTGGGAGGAGCAGTGGCCGCTTTCCATTCATAAGCCTCCTAAGCAGGAGAAGGCCGACGCAGATCGCGTGGTCGTTGGAATCGTCGGCAATCCGCTTCTCTGCTTCGACGCGTTTATGAACGATTCTGTCGTGAAGCTGTTAGAGCACTTGGATTGCGACGTCGCGATGCCCGATCCCGACAAGCTCTTTTGCGAGGATGTTCGATATCTTGACCAGCTTGACGAGTTCGCGCGCCAGGGGGTCGATTGCGTCGTGTACCTGCAAAGCTTCGGTTGCATGAAAGCGCATGTGCACGCACGCGGGTTTGCCCACGAATATGCGCGGCGCTACCCCGATATGCCGATTACTATCATCGACTACGATCCAGAGTCGTCGGCGTTGAACAGGGAGAATCGCATTCGCCTCGCGGTTGGGGCGGCTCGGCGAGCCAAGAAGGAAAATTTAGGTTCCGAAAAATAGCGCGGCCTCGCCAGACAAGCCCACACGGCGCGAGGGGTTGAAGCGAACGCCGCATGGGCGCGCCTCAGAGCCCCAAGCGCCGACCAAGCGCCCGGGCGCGGTCGCGCGAAAAGGTCGCATTCGCCATCCGCGGGCCTAAGGGAATCAGACCCGCTAACGCGAACTTTCAAACACTAGTTAACGCAATGGACCTTCTTGCCCGTTTCCAGGTAATCCATAACTTCGCGGACGGCCATTTCCGCACAGTTCTCCTCGGCCTCGGCGGTCGATGCGCCCAGGTGCGGAAGCACGAGCGCACCTTCCATTGTCATGACCTCGGGCGTTGCGAAATCCGTCACATAGCGGCGAACCTTGCCCGATTCAAGCCCCGCGCGCATGGCATCGTTGTCAACCAGGGTGTCGCGCGAGAAATTCAAGAACGCCGCACCCTCTTTCATCGCCGCGATCTCGTTCGAGCCGATCATGCCCTTCGTCGTCGGCGTTGCCGGAACATGAATCGTGATGTAGTCACAGCTCGCGCATAAATCGAGCAAGTCGTCGGTGAAACGGAGGTTCGGGGAAATGGAGGCTGCACGCTCGGCATCAAGGAAGGGGTCGTATCCGACCGTCTTCATGCCCAGCGCCTCGGCTGCGGGGATGACCAGACGCCCGATAGCGCCAAGCCCGATCACGCCAAGCGTCTTCCCCATGATTTCCGTGCCGGCGAACTGCTTTTTCGCCTTCTCGGCGCTCTTCGCGATGTTCTCGTCATCTGCGTTGTGACGGCACCAAGCAGCACCGCCCACAACATCGCGCGCGGCCATGAACAGAGCGCACAGGACGAGCTCCTTCACGGCATTCGCGTTCGCGCCCGGCGTGTTGAACACGGGGATGCCGCGCTCGGCAAGCGCATCGAGCGGAATGTTGTTCACGCCCGCGCCCGCACGCGCGACCGCTTTCAGGTTGTCGGAGAATTCCATCTCGTGCATGTTCGCGCTGCGAACGAGGATGGCATCGGCCTTTGACACGTCGTCGGTCAGCTCGTAGTCGGATGACAGGAGAGCCAAGCCTTTTTGCGAGATGTTGTTCAAGCAGTGCACTTTGTACATGGAATCCCCTTTCAGTAGGTAGGTTTCCTGCACAGGATAACGCGGCTGCGGCGCGCCATAGCGAAAAATACTGTAGGCGGCTAAAGTGGCACCTGTTAAGACGCGCTTCCCTAAAGCGAGAACACCCCGACCGCTATCGCGTTCACCATAATCTGAGCCATCGTTGCGCGATCGACGGTGGCCGCGGGCTCAACATAGCGCGTCCCGCTTTCGTTCACACCGTTCACCACGCCCTCGCTCAGGCACCACGCAATTGAGTCCGCCGCCCAATCGGGCACGCTTTGCGCGTCGGGCATGCTCTCAAGTTTTGCGCGATCCGCCCCCTCGACACTGTGCCCGCAAAGCTCGTGCGCGGTGTTCGCAATCATCACGCAAAGCTGCTCGCGGGGAATGCTCGCATCAGGATCGAAGCAGAGAACGCCATTCTTCTCCACACCGTGGATCACGCCGTTTTCAACCGCCCAGTTCGCAGCCTCGGTATAGAACGTGCCGGATTCCACATCGTCCATCTTCGTGCGATTCTTCGCCGCCTGGGCGTTGTAGTTCTTTGAAGCCGTCGGCTGGAAATAGCGCCACAGTATGGTCGCCGCCTGAGCGCGCGTCAGCGAATCCGACGGGCCGAACGTACCGTCATCGTAGCCGGTCATAAGGCCCATCGCCGAAACCTCGAGCACCGCGTCGTGATACCAGGAGCCCTCGGGCACATCGGGATAGGGCGCTTCCGTGGAATAGCAAGCCGCGAACGAACCCTCCTTGCCTTGATGGCCCGCGCGATACGTCACCTCGACCCGATACTCGCCCGCCTCCAAATCCACCGTGCGCGACAAGGCGCAATCCTTTTGGATATAGGAGAAGTACACATTGTCGGCGGCAACTTCCTCCCCCTCGGAATTCACAATCGACACTGAGAAGTAGTTGTGCCCGCAGGGAAGCGTCCAGGTGTAATCAAAACGCACCTTGCCAGCTTTTGCGAGCACGATGCGGTAGGCGTACCCCGAGTTGTTCTTGAGATAGGTCGTTTCCTTAGCAACGCCCGTGGGAAGATCGACCGTCTCGTATTTTTGGGCAGGCGCGCTGACGAGGGCATCGCCTCCATCTTGCAACTTTTCGCTCGCCAATGCCGGAGTCGGCAGGCAGATTCCCACCGCAAGAACGATCGAGAGCACCGATGCCATCAGGGGCCGATTCGCCATTGTTCCTCCTACGTTATTCCACATTTGTGGCATTAATGATAACGCGAAGGGGTATCGGTTTCACCCAGGGATGACTAAGAGCCGCAAAAACTGCGGAGGCGGAGGGGCGGCAAGAGCGGAGGCTTCGGGTTTGAAGCTGGGAGAGCGAAGGCTTCGGGGGTCGTCAATCGGGAACCCGAGGGCGCAAGGGCGAGAAGAAGGAGGGGTATTCAAGAGGCGAAACTGGGACAACCTTGAGAGCGGCAGCCGCAAGCGCCCTAGAAGCTGATGCCTACCGTCATGTGCATCATGTAGAAGGAAAAGCGCATCACGAAAATCCCCGCGAGCACGAGCAACGCCGCAACCGAGGAGCGGACGACCGTAATCGTCATCTCGTCGGGAGAGGCCTTATCGTCGCGTGAAACGGAGGGCCTGAACAGCGACGTCGCGTCCACGCAGATTCCCGCTGCCGAGAAAATGGCGAAGACGCCGACAAGCAGCGCATAGTGCGGCACCAGGTCGCCAGCGGTCGAGACCGCGTTCTCTGCCTGAAGCACGCTTGCCCCTTGAAGGACATACACGACGAGGCATGCCGCGAAGGCGACAATCGCAAGCAGGAGCATCAAGCGTCCAAAGCGATTTCCCCGCGACTTCCATCTCGCTGCTCGCAGGCCCACAATCGCGAGGATCGGACCGCCCAAAAGCGCGTTCGTCCAAAGGCTCACCGGGGAAAACGGCGTATCCCACGTGATGATGGTATCTGCGGAATACGCGAAGGCGATAGCCGTAATGCATACAACCGCGCTGAGGCACGCCCCGATGGCAAGAAGCCGCTGAACCAGGCGGCGAGGTTTCTGGGCGAACGAGTAAAGCCAGTACACGCCCGCGAACGCGAGGAAGATGACGGCATTGAGCACCTCGTTGGAAAGCGGGCTTCTCCCCACCCCCATAAACACGTAGAGCGCGTTCGCCGGATTCCCCAAATGCGTTGCCGACGCGACAAGCCCCACCAGGGACACGATGAGCGGGATGCAGAGCGCCTTGTCGATGCGGCGATGAGCATCGTCGGGCAGCCCTCCCCGTATGATGGGAAGCGACATGAGCGCGTATGCCACCGCCCCCGACGGCGCAAGCGTCGTGAACAGCACGAGCGTAATCTCGCTGAATGCGGTGGCGAATCCCGTCGACATGATGGACCCCTACTTGTAGAAGCGCGGAAGCTTCACGGAAAGCCCGCGGAAGTCCTGAATACCGAGAAGCGTGGATCGCGTCAGCGTGGCAAGGCCGCAATAGAAGGGATGGCTGGCGGCTTCGGCGAGTTTTTCCAGGTAATGAGGGGCCCAGGTGAGCAGGTGGCCGCAAAGGTACTCATCGAGCGCATCGGGTTTCGTGCGACAAAGATGGGACATAAGCGCAAGCATGAGCCCGATGTGGTCCTCGGGAGTCTTCTCGTCAGTCGCCCGCGCGACGCCGTGTTCGCGCATCCATGCGCGCAGCGCAAGCGTCGTCTCGCCGAAGATGACGCACTCGCGATCGGTGTAGACCGACCCCCATGGCGGAGCGGCAAGGTGCCCCGGTCCCACGAAAAGCGCCCGGTATTCCCAAACGAGGTCGTCGGTAACGCCGTCCGCAAGCCCCGCGACCATTTCCCGAAGCGCCTGGGCAGACGAGGCCGCCTCGGCAAAGGGCCATTCACGAGCCGCCGCGTCAGCATCGAGCGCCGCAAAGGCGGAAAAGGACGCCTGAGCCCCGCCCGTCTTCGGGTCTTCCAAGAAAAATGGCGCAAGCGTGTCGCCCACGAAAGCGATGGCTTCGAGCATCTCGTCAGTCTGTTCGGCCATGTCGAACCCCCTCTAATTCTGCCAGTTGAATATAGCACAAGCTCCGCTACTGGGAAGGCGGTAGCAGAGCTTGCTTCTCTTGGGCCGTATAGGCTGGTCAAGAGCGTGTAAAGTGGACTATCCGAAGTAGATGCCCACCGACATCTGGATTGCGTAGAACGCCATGCGGGCCAAGAAGATGCCCACCACGGCCGCGACGAGGGCCGCTGCGGCAAGTCCGGTTGCAGCTTCCTTCTTCGTGGCGACGAAGACGAGCGCTGCGGCTACCGCGACGAGTGCCAGGCCCACGATGGCGGGAAGAAGCGCACCAGATACCAGGTCAGCCCCTGAGACGAGCGCGTTCTGCATACCAGAGGCCATGGCAAGCTGACCAGCAAGGCCCACGATGGCAAGCACTGCGCCCGCAACAGCGAGCCCCATGATGGTCGTCTTGAAGGCACCCTTACAGGCATCGGCCCACACGCCCACGCTTGCGAGGACGAGCGCCGCGGTGGCAGCACCGCCGACGAGCGTGAAGCCGAGCATCTGCACGGGAACAAGCGGCGTGTTCCACGTAGCGATGGTGCTCATGACGTACGCAAGACCGGTGAAGATGGCGAAGATTACGGCCAGCACGGCCACGACGGCGGCGAAGCCCTGACGTGCAGATCCGCAAAGCTTGCCCGCATTCACAACGATCACGTATACGATGGCGACGATCGCGAACACGCAACCGGCGATGATCTCGTTGGACATCGGAGAGCCCGCGCCCAAGAACACCGAGGGAGCGTTCATCGGAGTTGCAAGGTGGAAGAACGCGCAGATGAAGCCAACAATCACGATTGCGAGCGGGAAAATGGTACCGCGATCGATCTTCTTCAGCTGCTCGCTTGAGAACCTCGTGGTGAAGAAAGCGCACGCGAGGGCGATAAACGCGCCCGCACCCAGCGGCGCCAGTGTGGTGAAAAGCGCCAAAGGCAGCTCAGCAACGGAAAACTGCATGCTACATCACCTCCAGGGGGTTAGCTACCAGACCAGCGACGTTTTGCGCACGCTTGGCGGCAGGGCATTCTTTCACGACAATATTCGGGTGGGTATAACTCGCGTCAGGCAGAGGGGGAACGCTGTCGACGCCGTCGTACTTTTTGCGAATGTCCTCGATGGGGCCGAAATCGAGGGCGCGAAGCGGGCAGGCATCCACGCAGATGGGGTTCTTCCCCTCAGCCACGCGTTCCGCGCAGCCGTTGCATTTCACGCTGTGGCCCTTTTCGCGATCAACCTTTGGGGCGTTATAGGGACACGCCATATGGCAGTACCCGCAGCCTATGCACTTGTGCTCGTCGACGGAGACGAGACCTGTGTCGGCATCCTTGTGCATCGCCGTAGTCGGACACACGTTTACGCAGGCGGGGTCGTCGCAATGCTGACAGCCGAGCGACACGTGGTAGACGAAGCAATCCTGTGTGTAAGTGCCATCGGCCTGCGTTTGCCAGCCGCCGCCTTCGCAGTCGTACACATGTCGATAGGCGAAATCGACGCCCAAATCCTTGTAGTCCTTGCAAGCTATCTCGCACGTGCGGCATCCGGTGCAACGCGTGCTGTCGAAATAGAATCCGTACTGTTTCATTCTCGTCTACCCCCTTACGCCTTCGAAACCTGAACGATCATTGAGTGAGCAGTGCCGTTGCCCTTCGCGAGAGGCGTCGGCTTGTAGACGGACAGCGTGTTGACGCACCCGCCGGTGTCGATCTTGTCGCCGAACATGTCCGCCTTATGCCATGCGCCCTGCGGGATACCGACAGTGCCGGGGACGATACGCGGGGTGACCTTCGCCTCGATGCGGATTTCGCCTGCCGGGCTCTTAACAGCAAGCATGTCACCGTCCATGATGTTGCGCGGTTCCGCATCGGCGGGGTTGATCCACAGCTGCTGACGTGCGACTTTTTCGAGCTCTTCGATAAAGCCGAACGAGCTGTGGGTACGGCTCTTGTGGTGGAATCCCGAGCAATAGAGCGGGAACTCGCTGGTCACGCTTCCGTAGCCATGGAAGCCTTCAGAAAAGACCGGAATCGGGTTGATGACTTCATCCTCGGCGAGTTCCCAAGTATCGTTCAGGTTCGCAAGCGTTTCCGAATAGATTTCGATCTTGCCCGACGGCGTCGCCAAGGGGTGCTCATCGGGGTCATCGCGGAAGCTCTTGAGACCAATTGCCGGCTCGAGCGCGCGCTTGTAGACGCCCTGCTTCTGGATTTCCTCCCAGCTCGGCATCTTATCGTCAGCCTTCGCGCCCTTCTTGTACAGGTACTCGATCCAATCGTCGTGCGTGCGGCCCTCGGTGAATTCCTCCTTGAGCCCAAAGCGATCGGCGATATCGGCGCACACATCGTAGTTGCTGCGGCACTCTCCCGGCGGCTCCTGCGCCGGGGTTCCGACGACGACACCGGTGTAGTACTCGGAGTAGCCCTGCGTCTGCAGGTTCATCTGCTCGGAGCGCATCGCGTCAGGAAGCAGCAGGTCAGCGTACTTCGCGGAGTCGGTCATGACGGTATCCCACACCAAGATGAACTCGCACTTGCTCTCGTCGGAGAGGACATCGTGGGTGTAGTTGATGTCGCCATGCTGGTTCGTCAGGCAATTCCCCGCGTAGTTCCAGATGAATTTCAGGTCGCTGCCGAGTTTTTCAGCGCCCATGATTCCTGCGTTCGTTGCGGTCATCTTGCGACCGTGATCGACCGCGTTAACCCACTGGTACACGGGAAGCGTCGTCTTGATCGGATTAGTGAAGGGGATTTTGCCAACCAGGTACGTGGGGGGCTCCGCCTCACGCTGGCCCGTATTGGTTCCAGGCAGGCCGATTTGTCCGATCAGGATGGGCAACATGCAGATGGCGCGGGTGGCGTCCTCGCCATTGGTGTGGCGCTGAGGACCCCATCCCTGGCAAATGAACGGAGCTTCCGCCGAAGCGATCATGTCGGCAAGCTCGCGAATCTTGCTTGCCGGGATTTGCGTGATCGGAGCCGCCCATTCGGGGGTCTTCTCGATCTTGTCGTAACCGGTGCCCATGATGTAGTCCTTGTAGGACTTGTTTTTGCCCTTCGCAGATTCGGGCATCGTGTCGTCATCGTAACCAACGCAGTACTTGTCGAGGAATTCCTTGTCGATCTTGTCTCCCTTGATCCACTCGTAGGCGATGGCCGAAACGAGGGCGGCGTCAGTACCTGGACGAATGGGGAGCCACTCATCGGGATGACCCGAAGAGGATTCGTTCAGGCGGTAGTCGATATTTACGATCTTTCCGCCACGACCAAGGACAGCCTCGCGCATGAGAGCATAATCCCAGACGGCATTCGCGCCGCCCATGCGCGTCTCAGCAGGGCTGTTGCCGAACATGACCACGAGGTCGGAATGCGCTTCGGCTTCCGAGAAGGAGCTCGCGTTCACGTTATCGTACGGGCTGAACTTAGTCGCCTTCTTCCCCAGCGTTTTATGGATACCCGTTTTCGCGTCGGCAATGTTGCTCGAGCTGCCGTACATGTAGGGCATGATCGCCTGGAGCATATGCGTGGAATAGTCGTATCCCTGATTCACATAGCCGCCGAGCAGGGAGAGAAGGCGCTGAATGGGCGCGCGACCCGTCGCGCTGTACATTCCCGTTGCGTAGTTGATGTAGATTGCCTCGTTGCCGTATTTGTCGATGGTCTTTTTCAGCTGCTCCACGATGATGTCGATGGCTTCATCCCAGCTGATTCGCTCGAACTTGCCTTCGCCGCGCTTACCCACGCGCTTCATGGGATACAGCAAGCGATCGGGGCTGTTCAGCCAACGACGCATGGCGCGGCCCCTCAGGCAAGCACGCGCCTGCAGATCCGTGCTCCCAAGATTGTCGGTTTCCATGTACTGGATTTTGCCGTCTTTGCTGTGCCACTGGAAGATGCAGTTTCCACCGCAGTTCACGTTGCACTGAGACCAGTGGATTTCATCGGCCGCCTCGGCGAAAGCCGGCGCTGTCGAGTTGAACAGCGGCCCCGTCGCCGCGGTTCCGCCGACAGCCGCTAAGGCGCCGAGAGCACCCGCCGTCTTGACGAACGTGCGACGGTTTACGTTCATGTTTGGCATTTCAGTCTCCCTTCCTATCGCTTCCCCTGAGAAAGGGCGAGCCTCTGTGCTCGCCGCGAATCGCGGGCGTGGCTCCCGTTCCACCCCGCACGCGCCCTCCCGTCATGGGGTCTCGTCACAAGGACGCGCTTTCACACTGCACACGATATCTTCTTTCGCAGTCTCTCGTGTCACATAAAACGTGCGAATTGTGAATTGTCGCAGGTCATACGCTTGCATGCGAGAAGGTATGTGACAATTTCGTCTCACATGAGTACAGTTAAACGGCCGACGCAACCCACGGTCGACCCTCATGATTGCTATACTGAACCAACTTACAGCGCCTTCGACTAGCATCCCTGAACCAAAAGGGCGACCGCGGAGCAACCCGAGGAGGAACGTGGCCAAGACCGCGCTGACATATCTTTCGCGTCCCAACGTGGCCTCGCTGGGGTACGCGCTTTTCCTCGCGATCAATGCTGCGGGCGTTTGGGGCGGCGTGTTCCCGTTCCTTCCTTTGAGTTTTCAAACGCCGGAAATCATCTTCTGGTTCTTCCTCGCCCAGTCGCTCGTGTTCTCGCTGTGCTACTTCGCGAGCGCCGTGGGCGTGTACTTCCTTCCGGGGCCGACACGCCGATTTCTTGTGCGGCTCGCCTGCATCCCCTATCTCCTGGGATGGTGCTGCCTTATCGCCGCGATTTACATCGACTGGGCCGCCCTCCCGCTCGTCATCGTGGGTGGTGCGTTTTTGGGACTCGGATCGGCCGGCTTCTACATGCTGTGGCAGCGTCTGTTCGCAAGCTTTGACTCCGACCGCGGAAACCTCGACCTCATCCGCGGCACGGCATATGGCGCCGTTTTGTACTTCGGGCTCTACGCCATCCCCCAAGCGGTGACCGCCTTCCTCATCCCGCTGGTCTTCATGCCGCTGTTCGGGCTGGCCATCGTGCTGAAAAGCCGGGAAATCGACCTTGACCAGCCGATGTTCGAAGACGTGCCGCACGAGAACGCGGCGGTGTACCGCGCCGTGGTCCGCGACTACTGGCGAAGCGCCCTCTGCGTCGGCGCCATCGGCTTTTGTACCGGCATCATGCGTGCACTTGCAATCGGAGAACCCCAGGTCGGATCGCTCGTGAACATGCTTTCAATGGCCGCCTCATTCGTCGGCGCCATCACCATGCTCGCGCTGTGGAAGGTGAAGAGCGTGCGTTTCAACGTCGTCGGCCTCTACCGCATGGCGTTCCCCTTCGTGATTACGTCGTTTTTGCTTCTCCCCTTCACCCCACTCGAGTACGCGCGCTGGCAGGCCGCCATCCTGTACGCGGTCTACAGCGTGGTCATCATGCTCATGATGATCCAATGCGCCCAAGCCTCGCGCGACCGCGGTATTAACCCGGTGTTTATCTATGGCTTCTTCGGCGGCATCGTGTACACCTTACATGACGTGGGCTTTCTCGCTGGAACTTTCTCCGAGCAGGTGCGAATCTTAGGCATCGATCCTTTGGCGACGACCGCGCTTGTCTCGCTATACCTTCTGGGATTTATGTTTTTCATCGGGCAGGGAGGCTTCAAGCGAGTCCTTCGACACGACCCGTCCGCCGAGAATATCGAGCTGATCATGCTCGACAACCAACCCGACGGAAGCAAGGGCGGCGAAGACGCTCACGACTTAAGTGAGCACGACGAGAGCGGTCGCGATTCGGGTGGTCGCGACGGCGATCATGGCCTAGGTGGCCTCAGCGGCAGCCCCGTTTCGCAAACGGACGCTCCACGAGGGCGCGGCCGACGCAGCTTCGAGGGCGATTTCGAGTTGACCGACCGCCTCTCCAAGCAGGCGCAAGTCCTTCGCGAGCAATACCGGCTGAGCGCACGCGAAACGGAGGTCATGGAGTACATCGCGCGCGGGTACACCGTCGCGCGCACTGCCGAAGAGCTCATCGTGTCCGAGAACACCATCCGCACGCACAGTAAGCGCATCTACGCGAAGCTCGACGTCCATAAAAAGCAAGAGCTCATTGACATGCTCAAAGCCGTCGAGCTGTAGGCCCACACGCCGCCTTCTTTCTTGAAAACCGCCGAGCGGGTGGGCAGTGTCGCCCGCCCGCTTCCCCAAGGCCGCCGTGTCGGATAGCATTCCGCGACCGTTCCACGCCGCCTTCTTTCTCGATTTGCAGCCATGGGGACAAAAAGTGGCGATATGTGAGGAGTTTCCCATAGAGAACTTCTCTTCAACAAAATTGACCAGGGAAAACGCAGGGCAATACCAGCCAAGGCTTCTGAAGCCGCCCCTATCGGCTCACATATCGACGTTTTTTGTCCAAGGAGGGGCCGTTTTCGGATAGATGCTAATCGAGGCATTCGCGATACGAAGAAAAAGTGCCCACCTCATCAGGCTCCGACATCGCGAGAGCCAAGAACACCCCGACTCAGACGCTCGCTGAATTAGCCCCAATTCCTAACAGTAGGAAATGGGGGGTTACGCACTAACCCGAGAACGAAGCACGATATCGAGGCCGGAAAAGGGGCACGCAAGGCCTTCTCCTACCCTGCGACATCGCCCGACTGATCGAGCGAAATCGGCTCGCCCACGAACGTCGATGGCACATCGAATAGCGACTTGAAGAAATCCTTCGTACGAGCAGGAATTTCGCGCACATCGTACCAGGTCTGCTTGTCGTAGCTGCGATAATCGCTTGCAACCCCGATTGCCTCGACGCCAAGCGCATGCGCAGAGAACAACGCACGATAGAGGTGGTACGTCTGCGTGGCGACCACCACGCGCGTGCAGCCGAACACGTTTTTCGCGCGGTACATGCTCTCGTAAGTGGAGAATCCCGCGTGGTCGCAGAAGATGTCCTCGGAAGGTACGCCCTGCTCAACAGCATAACGTTTCATCGCCGCGCACTCGTTGTAGTGCTCGGTGCTGTTGTCGCCCGACATGATGATCTTCGGCGCGGCGCCCGCCTTGTAGAGCGCGATACCGCAATCGAGACGGTCCTTCAAGATTGTCGACGGCGTACCATCGGCGAACACCGACGCACCAAGCACGACGACCGCATCGGCGTGATAGCCCGCTGCATCGTCGGTGTTCACGATGTCGTTTTGCGTCGTGACAACCACAATCGCATTCGTCACGCCGACGACCGCTGCCGCGACAACGGCACAGGTGCACACTATTTTCAAGAACGCCTTAATCATGCAGCAACCACTTCGATGCCTTCCAAACTGCGAGAGGATAAAGAAGGGTCGACAGCTGCAAACTGCCGACCCCGACTTCTTCTATCACCCGCCCAGCACTCGCTCGGCGGAATCCGTCCATACGACGATTGTAGCGTGATGGGCGACGCGATGGCCCTACTTCGCGACGATGTTCACCAAACGTCCCTTGACGACGACGACCTTCTTCACATCCTTGCCCTCGACCGCATGGGAAACGACCTCGAGCGCCTGCGCCTTCACGTCTTCATCGGCGGCGTCGGCAGCAACCGTAATCTTCGCCTTCACCTTGCCGTTGACCTGCACCGCGAGCTCCACCTCGTCGGCCTTTGCCTTCTCGGGGTCGAATTCCGGCCAAGGCTCAACGTGCACGCTGCCCTCGTGGCCAAGCGCCGTATGCCACAGTTCCTCGGACCAATGCGGGCAAATCGGGGAAAGCAGCTTCACGAGCGATTCGGCAACCTCGATCGAGAGCGCCTTGAGCTCGGCGTTGGCCGCGCGCTCTTCGGCGGAAGCCGCATGCAGGAAGTCGCCCGTCGCATTCGCAAGTTCCATGATGGCAGCGATGGCGGTGTTGAAGTTGTTGCGGTCGAAGTCCTCGACCACCTTGCCGCACACGCGATGACGCTCGCGCGTAAGCACCTTCGCGGCCTCGGCGGCGGAAAGCTTGCCGCCCTCTTGGAAAAGCGTTTCCTCCCCTGCAACGCCAGCCAGGTCGCCGACCATGCGCCACACGCGGTTCAGGAACTTGTACATGCCCGCAAGGCCGTCCTCGTTCCATTGGAGCTCCTTGTCGGGCGGGGCCATGAACAGGATATATGCGCGCACAGCATCGGCGCCGTAACCCGCAATCATGTCCTCGGGCGAGATCACGTTGCCCTTCGACTTGCTCATGACGTCGCCATGCTCGTCGAGCACCATGCCCTGGCACAGCAGGTTCTTAAACGGCTCGTCGAAATCGACCATCCCCATGTCGCGCAGCACCTTCGTGAAGAAGCGGCTGTAGAGCAGATGTAGGATGGCGTGCTCGATACCGCCGATGTACTGGTCGACGGGCATCCAGCGGTTCGCCTTTTCGGGGGCGAAGGGCGCGTCGGTGTTGTGCGGGTCGGTGTAGCGCAGGTAATACCAGCTCGAGCACGTGAACGTGTCCATCGTGTCCGTCTCGCGACGCGCGGGGCCTCCGCACTTCGGGCACGTGCATTTCGCGAACTCGGCATGCGTGGCGAGCGTTTCACCTGCGGAAAGATCGATATCCTTCGGGAGCATAACGGGCAGGTCCTCTTCGGGAACCGGCACGAGCCCGCACTTGTCGCAGTAGATGGCGGGGATGGGGTTTCCCCAGTAGCGCTGGCGCGAGATGAGCCAGTCGCGCAGGCGGAACTGCACCGACTTCTTCCCCTTACCCGCGGCCTCCAAGTCGCCGATGATCGCGTCCACGGCAGGCGAATGCTTGCCGCCAACCATGCCGGTGTACTTGCCGGACTGGACGAGCTTGCCCTCGGCCTCGTAGGACTTCTCCCAATCGACCGACGTCACAACGCGATTCTGCTCGTCTTTGAGCTGCGGATAGAGCGCGTCTTCCTCGCCCAAGATGATGGGAACGATGGGCAGGTCGTATTTGCGGGCGAACTCGAAGTCGCGCTGGTCGCCGCACGGCACGGCCATGACCGCGCCGGTGCCGTAATCGGCCACGATGTAGTCGGCAACCCACACGGGGACTTTCTCGCCGTTCACGGGGTTCACGACATAGCGGCCGGTGAACGCGCCGTGTTTCTCGCGGTCGCCCTGGGCACGCTCGACGGCGCTCACCTTAGAGGCCGCCTCGACGAGCGCCATGACGTCGGCCTCGTATTCCGTGCCGGCAACGAGCTCGGGAACGAGCTTGCTTTCGGGAGCAAGCAGGAAGAAGCTGCACCCGAAGAGCGTGTCGGGGCGCGTCGTGAACACGGTGATCGTCTGGCCGTCGTCTTTGCCTTCGGCGGGAAGGAGCTCGAAATCGACCTCGGCGCCTTCCGAACGGCCAATCCAGTTTGCCTGCATCTGCTTCACGCGCTCAGGCCAGCCGTCGAGCTGGTCGAGGTCGTCAAGCAGCTCCTGCGCGTAGTCGGTGATCTTGAAGTACCACTGCGTGAGGTCGCGCTTTTCGACCGCACCGTGGCAGCGCCAGCATTCGCCTTCGGTGACCTGCTCGTTTGCGAGAACGGTCTTGCAGTTGGGGCACCAGTTCACCGGAGACTCGCGGCGCTCGACCAAGCCGCGCTTCCAAAACTGCAGGAAGATCCACTGACCCCAGCGATAGTATTCCGGATCGCAGGCGACGACCGTCCGGTCCCAATCGTAGGACAGGCCCATGCGCTTGAACGACGCCTTCTGCGTCTCGATGTTCGCGTAGGTCCACTTTGCGGGGTGGCTGTGATGCTTGATCGCGGCGTTCTCGGCGGGCAGGCCGAAAGCGTCCCAGCCCATGGGATGGAGCACGTCGAAGCCGCGCATCTTCGAGTAGCGGGCAATCACATCGCCGATCGTGTAGTTGCGCACGTGCCCCATGTGGATGTCGCCCGACGGATACGGGAACATCTCGAGCACATACTTCTTCGGCTTCGATTCGTCTTCTTTAACGGTATTCAGGCCTGATTCTTCCCACGCCTTCTGCCACCGTGGTTCGATCTCATGCGGGTTGTAAGCTTTCATGGTTGTTGCCTTCTCGTTTTCATTCTCGCTGGGTAAAAACGTGACTCCATATTGTAACGCATTCGGAGCGCACGCCGACTACGTATGCGCCGCTAGGTCGACCATTACCGACATGCGGAACTCGCCGTTGGTGCGTTCGAGGGAAACCGCCCCGTCGTAGCGCTGCACGATCGTGTCGATGACGGACAGGCCCCAGCCGTGTTCGGCGAGAGACCCACTGCGCGTTTGCTCCTTGGCGAAGCGGATGCGCTCGAGAATGCCGCGGCGCGTCGTCTCGCGATTCTTGTCGCCCGCGGCCACCGACTCGCTGTTGCGCATATCGAGCACGAGATAAGATCCCGCGACGGACGCCTTGAAGATCACGAAGCGCTCGGCTGGCTCGACGCTCTCGCAGGCCTGGCGTGCGTTGTCGAGCATGTTCGACACGATGGCGCTCAGCTCGGAATCGGAAATCGACAGTTCGGCGGGCACCTTAAGCGAGCACGTCACGTCGATGCCCTTCGCCTTAAGTTCGCGCACCTTAAGCGACACCAGGGCATCGAGGGCCGCATGGTCGCAAAGGCGCAGCGACTTCCTGGCCGCGAGCACGATGATGTCGTCCACGCTCTTCTCGCTTAACGACACTTCCCCGCGGGAAAGCTGCTCATCGAGCTCATGGAGCTGTTCGGCCATTTTCCTGCGGATATCGCGCGCCTCGTTCGCAACGGAAGCAAGCCCGCAAGCCCCTTCACGCTGGGTCTCAATCTGCGCTTCGAGCAGACGCGCCCTCTGGAGGAGAGCATCGGTGCGCGCGGCTCTTCCCAGCGCGGTGAACAGCAGCGAGTCGAGGGGGATGCAAGCGGCGCCCAGCGCGAGCACCGCGAACAAAATCACAGGTTCCGAACGAATGGCCATCGTTCCCACCGCGATTCCCGCAACGCAGGCGATCTGACTTGCGGGGAACAGCATGCACGACAACACATAGGATCGCGACGCATGGTTCAAGCGGTTGCACAGGCGAGCGGCGCTCACCGTCATCGCGGTCAGCACAATGACGGTGAGCGCAATCGATACCATCTGCAGTGCGGCCATACCCATGCTCTCACCGCTCTCCGCCACTTGGACCGCTTGGGAACGAGGGCGATTCGACAGCCAAGGGAAATTCCGCAAGCTGTTTCTCGGAGCGGAGAATCACCGATTCATCCCGGGCGTTCATCATCTCGATTTCCCCGAGAAGGTCACGCACGTGATTGCGTGCGGCATCGAATTCCCCCCGCGATGCGAGCACCTCGATGATCTGCAGGTGATTGCGCAGGTTATGACGAAGCTGGGCGGAATTCTCGAGCACCGTGGACAGGTCGTCGAAAAGCTGCAGCTCCTCGGCAAGCTGCCGTTCGAGCGCCTCGATGCGCCAAGCCTCGAAGTGCTCGAGCGCGAGGCGATCGATGGCGCGGAAAAGCGCAAGGTCGGACACGAGAAGAAAGACCCCCATAAGCAGCACGAGCACAACAAGCAGCAGGTTCCATGCACCGACCGCATCGATACCGACGAGTGCAATGAGCAAGAAGGGAACTTGGAGCAGGGGAAACCATATGAAGTATTTCGGACCCTCGCCTTTATAGCGGCCAACGGCGGGCGTCAGCCAGCGGCTTTGGGCTCGGCGAAGCAGCACGAACAGCGCATCGAGGACAATCCAATGGAGGACGGAGGCTACCGCATAGTGGGAAAGGTGCGCGTATTTTACCTGGTAGCTGAAGGGTTCATCGACAATGAGCATCCACAGGAGCAAAAACGCGAGGTACGCCACGATTACGACGACGAACGACGAGGCGATCATGAGCACGCGATGGGACACGCGATCGCGTGCGATGAAACTGGGCACGATGCAGAGGATCGTCTCCATCGCGATGTAGGCTGGCATCCCGAACAGCGACGAGAGCGGCACGAGCACAAGTGCGCACAGTGCGTACGCGACGGTGAAGAGAGTGGGGCGCGGAATATCGAGCAGGCGCGTCATCACGTAGCCGTACAAAATTTGGATAGGGACGTCGCCCACAAGAGCAACTATGGCGTTTTCCCATGTCAGGCCAAGTATCGCAGGGCCCATCGCGCTATGCCCTTACCTTCAGGTAATTAAGCAGCGCCTCTTTCACGTCGCGGCGACGCTTTTGGCCCACGGGAACGCGCGCGCCGGACCTCATGAAGATGTCCTCTTTACCGATTTCGACGACGTCGGCAAGGTTCACCGCAAAGCTTTTGTGGCATCGCACGAAGTTTTCGGGAAGCATAGCGAGGGCGTCGGCAAGCGAGCAGTACACCTCCATGACCTCGTCGTCGGTATGGAGGCGCAGTTTGCGGCGCTCACTTTCCAGATATTCGATACGGTCGGCGTCGATCACGATTGTTCTGCCGCGCACCTGAAACGTGAGAGCGCAGGGCGAGAGTCTTGGAGGAGCTCCAGTCGCCGCGCGCTGGTTTGCTTGCTGATTTGCCTGGAAGCCCTGGCGCGTCTGCGCGTTTTGGATCGACCGCACGTCTCGACCTGGCTGCGTACGCCGGTCCGCCCGAGCATCTTGGTCCGGCCAAACTCCCTGGCCCGTTAGCGCGTCCTGGGCCGCAAGGTTCTCCAACGCCTTTTTCAGGGCGTCATCGAAGGTGCTTTGCCTGATGGGCTTTACCAGGAAGTAAACGTGCTGCGTCTCATAGACGGGTGTGCAATACTCAATATAACCAGTTGCATAGATGACCTGGGTTTTCGAGCCCACTGGAAACAAGTCGCGCACCATGTCGATGCCGTCTGCCGCATCGGTGCCCAAGTCTATGTCGGTGATGAGAATGTCGATTGAGTGGCCCTCGGAGACGAAGAACTCGAGTTCGGCGCGCGAAGCCATCTCGTGTATGACCAATCCTTCCGAGAAAGGCGAAGCCGAAACCCTGTCGATGAGCGCCGCCGCACACTCCGCGTTGTCTTCGACTATGCAAACCGTGTAGGAAGGCATGCTCGCAAACCCACTTTCGCTCGCTTCCTTATAAACGTCTTGAGTATACCCGAAAGGGCATGATTGACGCGACCCGACCCTGATTGCGAGAACCGCGAGAGGGGCTCTTCGGCAACGCCCAGTCGCTCAGACAGTCCCCGCAACGCTGCGGAACTCGCTTTGTGGGCGTCGCCGAAGAGCTCCAACCAGGGACCGCGAGGCGAAGCAGCACGACCCCGCGGAAAGCGCGGGCAGCTGCTTTCTGATACCATGGGGCGAACACGCACGAAGAGAGGCAATCGCCATGAATTACCACATCGCATCGTTTAAGGCAGCTTACGGCACCTCGTCGCAGATTCCCGAGTCGACCCGACCCGAAGTGTCATTCGCGGGGCGCTCGAACGTGGGGAAGTCGTCCCTTCTGAACAAGCTGATGTATCGCAAAGGCCTGGCCAAGGTGTCGCAGACACCTGGCAAGACAGCCACAATCAACTTCTACGATGTCGACGGCACCGATTTTGTCGACCTGCCCGGATACGGCTATGCGAAGGTGGCAAAATCCGAGAAGGGCCGCTGGTCGGAGCTGATCGAGGGCTACTTCAATCAGGATCGCCGCTTTGCGTTGGTGGTGTCGCTTGTTGATATCCGCCACGACCCCTCGGCGCTTGACGTGCATATGTCGAAGTTCCTCTGGGAAAACGACTTTCCCTTCGCTATCGCCCTCACAAAAGCCGACAAGCTCTCGAAGCAAGCGGCCGCCAGGCAGGCGTCTGCCATTCGCAAAAAGCTCGACCTGCCGAAGGACATCCCCTTCGTGGTGACGTCTTCCTCGAATGGCACGGGCATCGACGAGCTGCGCCGCTTGATCGATTCTTACGTCGCCGAAGCCTAGAGCCGCTGAAAACACGAGAAGAGCACGCGCGAGAACTTTGAGGTGAACAGCACCGATGGACCCACTGCTAAGTTGCCGCGATTTTGGAGGGGACGACGTATGAATATCCTGGTCATCACCGCGCAAAAGCCCGACAGCACCGGAAGCGGCGTCTATGTCGCCGAAACGGTGCGCGCACTGTCGTTGGCAGGGCACAACATCTCGCTCGTCGCCGGCATCGACACCGACGACGATGTAGCCCTTCCCGAAGGCGTCGCCTTCCACCCCGTGCGGTTCCGCACGCCCGAGCTGCCCTTTCCCGTTTGCGGCATGAGCGACCAGATGCCTTATGAGGCGACGCGTTATCGCGATATGACGCCCGAAATGTGTGAACAGTTCAATCAGGCATTTGAACAGGCGATTCGAGAAGCTTGCGAAGAGCGATTCCCCGATGTGGTGCTCTGCCATCATCTGTATCTAGTATGCGGCGTCGCCGTGCGATGCGTGCAGGATGTCGCCGCGAAGATTGATCGTGTGTGCCCGAGCGTACGTGGCATCTGTCATAGCACCGACCTGCGACAGATGGGGAAGCACTCGCTCGAGCGCGAGTTCATCATCGCAGGCGCTCAAGAGCTCGACTGCATCTTCGCGCTGCACGAAGCTCAGAAGCGCGAAATAGTGGAGATGTACGGCGTGCCCGAGGAGCGCGTGCGCGTCGTAGGGTCTGGCTACAACGACGAGCTTTTCAACCAGGAGGGTCGCGCGCCGCGGGTCGAGAGAGCACCCGTCCATGTGCTCTACGTCGGCAAGATTTGGCGGAAGAAGGGCACCGAAAGCCTTATCCGCTGCGCTCGTTATTTGAATACGACACCAAGCAGCATCACGTTCAACCTGGTCGGAGGCCATAATGATGAGCGCGAGTTTGCCGAATTGCGCGCACAGGGCGACGCCTCTCCCTATCGGTTCGACTTTCACGGCAAAGTCGAACAAGAGCGGCTTTTGGGAGCATATCGCGAAGCCGATGTGTTCGTGCTGCCGTCGTTTTTCGAAGGTCTGCCGCTCGTGGTGATCGAGGCGCTTGCCTGCGGATGCAAGGCCGTGGTAACCGATTTGCCTGGTATCCGTCCTTGGGTCGCCGAGAACATTCCCGCAGCGCCCGTGTGGTATGTCGAGCCCCCGCGCATGGAAAGCGTCGATGAGCCTATGGCGGATGACCTGCCAGCCTTCGAGCAGCACCTTGCCAAAGCGATTGACGAGGCCGCAGCAGCGCCTGCGCCGCGCGCTGCCGATTTCGAGGGAATCGAACGTGTGACCTGGTCGGGGCTCGCGAAAAAGCTGATTGCTTAACGATAAACCTAAGCACATAGCCCGCACGGCATAAAGAAAGCGACCTTCCGGCCGCTTTCTTTATGGCTCAGCGAACCGCCGAACTACCAGCACTTCGCCCTTTTATCAAAAACCGCGCCAACGGGCGCCCTCGTGCCAACGACGCATTCCGCAGGCCAATAGCCCGCGAAACCCTACCTCATGTTGGAAGCGTAAGGAGCCTTGTCCTTCAGAAGGACGTCGTGCGCGCCGCCCTCGACGATCGACGTGGAGCTGATCACCGTGAGCTTGGCCTTGTCCTGGAACTCGGGGATGGTAAGCGCGCCGCAGTTGCACATGGTCGACTTGATCTTCAGCAGCGTGACCGCGATGTTGTCCTTAAGCGGGCCGGCGTAGGGCACGTAGCTGTCGACGCCCTCTTCGAACGACAGGCTCTTCTTGCCGCCCAGGTCGTAACGGCCCCAGTTGCGGGCACGGGCCGAACCTTCGCCCCAGTACTCCTTCATGTAGGTGCCGTTGACCATGACCTTGGCCGACGGGGACTCGTCGAAGCGGGCGAAGTAGCGGCCCAGCATGACGAAGTCGGCGCCCATGGCCAGGGCAAGCGAGATGTGGTGGTCGTAGACGATGCCGCCGTCGGAGCAGATGGGCACGTAGATGCCCGTTTCCTTGAAGTACTCATCGCGCGCCTTGGCAACCTCGATGGTCGCCGTCGCCTGACCGCGACCGATGCCCTTGGTCTCGCGCGTGATGCAGATGGAGCCGCCGCCGATACCGATCTTCACGAAGTCAGCGCCCGCCTCGGCCAAGAAGCGGAAGCCCTCGCCGTCGACCACGTTGCCGGCGCCGATCTTCACGGAGTCGCCGTAATGCTCGCGCACCCACTCGATCGTCATCTTCTGCCAGTCGGAATAGCCCTCGGACGAGTCGATGCACAGCACGTCGGCGCCCGCCTCGACCAGCGCGGGAATGCGCTCGGCATAGTCGCGGGAGTTGATGCCGGCACCCACGATGTAGCGCTTGTGAGCATCGAGCATTTCGTTGGGGTTCGACTTGTGGGAATCGTAGTCCTTGCGGAACACCATGTAGGCGAGCGTGTCGTCGTCGTTCACGAGCGGCAGCGAATTCAGCTTGTGATCCCAGATGATATCGTTAGCGACCTTTAAGGAAGTGTCCGCGGGCGCCACGATCAGCTTCTCGCGCGGAGTCATGAACTCGGAAACCTTCTCGTCGCCGCTCATGCGGGAAAGGCGGTAATCGCGCTCGGTGACCACGCCGAGCAGCTTGCCGTGCGCCGTACCGTCATCGGTGACGGGCATGGTGGAGTGGTCGGTTGCCTCTTTCAGAGCCACGACTTCGTTGAGCGTCATATCGGGGGAAAGGTTGGCATCGGACTCGACGAAGCCAGCCTTGTAGTCCTTCACACGCTTGACCATGGCAGCTTCCTGCTCGATGGTCTGGTTGCCGTAGATGAAGGAAAGGCCGCCCTCGGTGGCAAGGGCCACGGCCATGTTGTCGTCAGAGACGGCGGCCATGATAGCGGACACCATCGGGATGTTCAGCGAAAGCGGGCACTCCTCTTCGCCCTTGCGATACTTGACGAGCGGCGTTTTCAGGCTGACCGACGCCGGAATGCACGTAGCAGGCGTGTGACCAGGCACCAAAAGATACTCGTTGAACGTGCGTGACGGCTCGTCATAGTAGTAAGCCATGGGGAATATGCTCCTTCGCGAATGGGACGACTATAGTGTTGTTCGACATTATAGACACCCCGTCGCAGCTTGCGCGAGACGCAACGGCGAAATACCCGCGTTTTCGGAGAAATTCCCGCAAGTCGAAACGCGCGAACGGGGGAAGGGGAGCGCGACGCGGCCTACCTACGCGGGAAGAGGCGCAAAGCCGAACGGAGGACGCGGCGCGGCGCAACCTAGCGACGTGGGGAGCGCGGCGTGCGAGGCTTGGCTGAGGTGTCGCGGGCACGGCGCCGACGCGCGGACCCCTCGCGCTCGCGCGAACGGCCGGATTCCCCACGCTCCCGTGCGCGGCTTTCCCGCTCGCGAGCAGCACCTTCCCCATCACGCGCGGGCCCCTCAGCTCGCTCGCCCGAAGCGGCAGCGCGGCGCTCGGAACCCTCGCGCTCGACGGAGTCTTCCCCGGTCGTCACAACGTGCCCAACCACGCGCGTTGCGTGCGCGGCGGCTTCCTGCTTATCTCGCTCGGCCAAAGCCATACGAACCTTGCCATATTCCCAGACCAGGAGCACAAGCAGGATGCACATCACGATGAGATACCCGATGATGGCACCCGGCAGCCCCGTGAAATTCACCAGCAAAACCGGCACGAACAGCGAGAACCCGAACGTGATCAGGTAAAGCTTCGTCACCGTACGCTGCTGGCGCAACACCGTGACCACCTGGTAGAGGAAATCGATGCAAGCGGTCACGCCGCCGGCGGCAAGCATGATGAAAACGAGTCCGCGGAACTGCTCGAAATCGATGCCGTAAAGGAAGCTCATAATCGTGATGCCGATCCATCCCATGATGAACGCCATCGCGACGGTAATGCCCAAAATCACCGCCACGATCACCACGATGATCATGTCGAATCGCTTGCGCTTTTCGGGGTCGGCCCACACGGCGGCCATCTTCACGAGCATCGGCTTGTAGATAAGCTGCGCGGTGAGTAGGATGCCCATGGCCGGGAAGTAGAGTACGTTGTAGTAGAGCTGGTTGTCGTAGGAAAGCACGCCCTCCATGACGAACTTCGGCATGTTGTCGATGAGCGAGTAGAGGAACAGCGCTACGAACAACGGGGCGCACTGTTTGAACAGCGTGACGACGCTGTCGAAGTTCACGCGCGCCGACCTGGGCGTTTCCCAAATGGCAAGCGGCAAGGTGAGCACGATGAACGAAATGCCAGCGGCGACGGCCATGGCGATGCACGAAACGCTGACACTGCGCGTGATGAACAGCGCGACGGAGAACACCACAAGCACGAGCACCGAACGGAATGCCTGCGAGATACCCGCGAGATAGAGCTTGTCCTTCTGCTGAAGGCGTCCCTCGTAGACGTCGGCTAAGCCATCGACCATCTTGTAGACGTACACGCCCATGCTGATCGTGAACATTTCGCCCGCGTATCCCCTGATGGCGCAATATATCCACCCGACGATGAGCATCGCCGCGCAGGTGATCCAACGGTTGATCTGGTAATCCGAGAACGAATGCGCCTCGTCCAAGTCGGAAATCTGGTAGGTGCGCACGCCGTAATTCGCGAGGATCATGAGCAGCGAGCCCGTCACGAATGCAAGCGAGAACATGCCGGCGAGCTCCACGCCCGCAAGCTGCGTCACCACGATGGTGAGGACGGGGAACACCATGCCCCACGCGCTCGTGCCGATTGTGTTACATATATAGTCGCGCGTCGTGCGGTGCGAGGCATACTCGGCCGGCTGATCGGCGAGCTCGCCTTCGGTTACCGCCCCCAAAAGACGGTTGCACCAACCGTTGATAGCGCGTGTGAGGAAAAATTTATTCGGGTCGAATGCCATGGAATCGCGCGTGCTGTCCCTTCGTGTCGTGTCTCATCCAAGGATTATAGAAGCGTCTTCTTCGCACTTCGCCAATTTGCACAGAAAGCCAAGAAGCCGAGCCCCCGGGAGGACTCGGCTTCGTGTGTTTCACGTGGAACGCGCGGGGTGCGCTCGCGCTCGCATGACACTGCGGCAGCCCGCTCGCCGCGAGTCACGCGCGTCAAACCATGCGACTAGAAGCGCTGGAACTTCGCCTTCGGAGCGCCGCAGATCGGGCACTTCTCGAAATCCTCGCCCTTGTGGATGTAGCCGCAGCCCGGGCAGAGGTAGTACGCGTCGTCATCAGCGGCGTCGATGTTGTTGTAAGCCTCGAGGTACTTCTCAGCGTGAACAGCCTCGGCGAGCTTTGCCTTGGTGAACACCTTGACAGCCTTGGCGTGGCCCTCTTCCTGCGCCTTCTTGATGAAGGTGGGGTACATGTCGGAGGTCTCGAAGATCTCGCCGTTGGCGGAGGCGATCAGGTTGAGGTCGATAGCCTCGGGAGCCGGAGCCTCGGCGGTCGGGCGGACGTAGGAGGGATCTTCGGCTTCAACCAGGGAAGCCTCGAGGTTGATGTGAATCTGCTCGGCGGCAGAGGTAGCCTCCCACAGGCGTGCGAGCTGGTCGAAGCCCTGCTCCTTCGCGGCCTTGGCGAAGGCGGCGTACTTGGCAGAAGCGCCGGTCTCGCCAGCGACGGCGGCCTTCAGGTTCTCGAGCGTGGTGCCCGCCTTGGTGGCGGCGTCGGCAACAGCGTTGAAGTTGCTGGAGTTCTCAGCGGTAGGAAGTTCGGTGCGAAGGTTCATAACGTGCCCCTCTCAATTGTTCTTGCTAACTGTTTTGTTAACCTCGTCTTATTGAGAATTTATCTCAATAAGGAACTATACTCAGTTCCCGACCTGTTCGCAAGTCGCGCAAGCCGCATTCGCTTGCAATTCGCAGAACGTTCACATCCGCCGAGGCGCAGGCGTCGTGCACTATAATTGGCCGCATCACGATACGCCTTGGACAACACGAAAGGCTGAAGGACATGGAACACGAAGTAGCTTGGAAGAAATACGACGAGGTCGACCTCGAGGCTCTTGAGGGACTGGCCAGCAATTACATCGACTTCATTTCGGAGAACAAAACCGAGCGGCGCTGCGCTGCGACCGCCATCCGCATGACAGAGGAAGCGGGCTACGTCTCGCTCGCCGACGCCGTCCGCGAAGGGCGCGCGCTTTCTGCGGGCGACAAGGTATGGGCGCACTCCCACGGCAAGGCCCTCATCCTGGTGCAGCTGGGCAGCAAGCCTTTAAGCGAGGGCATGAACATCCTGGGCGCGCACATCGACAGCCCGCGCCTCGACCTAAAGCAGAACCCGCTCTACGAGAGCAACGGTTTCGCGCTGCTGGACACGCACTATTACGGCGGCATCAAGAACTACCAGTGGGTTACCCTCCCGCTCGCCATGCAGGGCGTCATCGCGAAGAAGGACGGCACGGTCGTGGACGTGAATGTGGGCGACGACGAGGAAGATCCCGTCTTCTGCGTGTCTGACCTGCTCATTCACCTTGCAAGCCAGCAGATGGACAAGAAGGGCAACAAGATTGTCGAAGGCGAGGACTTAGACATCCTCATCGGCAACCGCCCGCTTTCCATCAATGGCGAAGGCGAGGACGGCGAGGACGCGAAAGGCAAGGACACTGAGAATAAAGACGTCGCCAAGGAGCCGGTGAAGGCCTTTGCGCTGAAGCTTCTGGCTGACAAGTACGGCATCGAGGAAGAGGACTTCCTTTCCGCGGAAATCGAGATGGTGCCAGCAGGACGTGCCCGTGAGCTGGGATTCGACCGCAGCATGGTCATCGGCTACGGGCAGGACGACCGCGTGTGCGCCTACACCTCACTCGTCGCGCAGCTCGAGGCGCCAGCGAATCTGGCGAAGACGGCTGTTACCGTACTCGTCGACAAGGAGGAGATCGGCAGCGTGGGCGCCACCGGTATGGCGTCGAACTTCTTCGAGAACACCATCGCCGAGATTATGGAACTTGCCGGCGAAGGCGGGATGCTCCCGCTGCGACGTGCTCTTTCCGCGTCGAGCATGCTCTCTTCCGATGTCTCGGCCGGCTTTGACCCCGCCTACGCGAGCGTGTTCGAGCCGAAGAACGCGGCGTTTCTCGGGCGCGGACTCGTGTTCAACAAATACACGGGCGCCCGCGGGAAGAGCGGCAGCAATGACGCAAGCGCGGAATATGTGGCGCGCGTACGTCGCGTGATGGACGACGCGGGCGTGTCGTTCCAGACCGCTGAGCTGGGCAAAGTCGATACGGGCGGCGGCGGAACGATTGCGTACCTGCCCGCGAAGTACGGCATGGACGTCATCGACTCGGGCGTCGCCGTGCTTTCCATGCACGCGCCTTGGGAAGTGACGAGCAAGGCCGATATCTACGAGGCCTACAAAGGCTACCTGGCGTTTCTAAAGAACGCATAAAGGCGAGAAGGCTGTCGGCGGCCGCGAAGCGAGGGACGCTGCCGCCGACAGGTGGTGGCGTCCGCTGAGCGGGAAGCTGGCTGCCAGACTTGCCGGCGAACTGAACACGCCTGCGGCGAAGGCCAGCCCACAGGCATGCCGCGGAACGAAACGGGCTGCTCAGTCAGGCTGAGCAGCCCGTTTTAGATTCGCAGGGGAGAGCAAGCGAATCATGATAATATCCCGACTCGCATTCACTTACTTGAAACACGAGAAACATCTTTAAGCACCAAGCATCGCTGCAGGAATCACGCACACGCCATCGTCGCGCTGATATGCTATGCTTCCACGGCCAACCACCACTGCCAAAAATGCTGGCTCTGCGTTTTTGGCTGCGGGATTCAACGCAACCTTGTCACGAAGCGAAAGCAGGGACTTTGCCCCCTCGTCGGCCTTGGTGTCAGACAGCTTGATCTCGACACCTCCCCAGACGCCACCGCATTCCACGATTGCATCGACTTCAAGACCAGTATTATCTCGGTAGTAGAATAGTTCGTTCCCTATACCCGAATAAGAGGAGAGGAATACGCGCAAATCGCGGATGACCAAATTTTCGAATAGCATTCCGAGAGTTTGCGTGTCGCGCAAAAGTCTCGTGGGCTCAGCTCCTAAAAGAGCCGCCGCCAATGATGGGTCACAGAAGTAACGCTTCGGCTTTACTCGAGCGCGCGCCTTTCCACGCATGGGGGGCGACCAACCACGCAGCTCTTCTGTTATGTTCAACCGATCAAACAGCTCAAGATATGATGCTATCGTCTCATCGGTCGGCACCGCCTCTCCATTCGACATATCTTTTGCGAGGGTTTTGTAAGTAACAGCCTGACTCTCGTTGAGCGCGAGAGCTCGCATGAGAGCGAGCGCAATTGCAGGCGATCTGCCTTCCTCTATAACATTGACATCAAGCACCGACTGAATATATTGCGACGCGGTCTCGCCTGCAGCCTCGTCGGAAAGACCAAGATTTGCAGGCCAACCGCCGCGGCAGCACCACCGAGCAACATCAAGGAGCCCCGACTCTTTTCTTGCGGGGACAACCGCTTCTCCGTTGAGCAAGGACGAAAGCGACACCATGGCCTCACCATCACCTGATTCGCATAATGTCATGGGGCGCATTGACAAGCGAGCAATTCTACCGGTTCCCGAATGGCGAACCTTTTGGCGCTCATCCTTTTTCAAGGCGGTTGAGCCCGTAAAAAGAAGGATTCCGCGCTTATTGCCCGCCTCATCCACAAAACGACGCGCAGCGTCCCAAACCTCAGGCACCTCTTGCCATTCGTCAACGAGATGCGGGGGATCACCGAGCAACGCAAGCGTTGGGTCAAGTTCAGCCGCTTCCCGTTGCACAGGGTCATCAAGCTTGGTCATGCTGGCGCTTCGCGACATTGCCGTCCACGTCTTCCCGCACCATTTAGGACCATTAATCTCAACGCAGCCAAACGCCTCCATCAGAGCGTCAAGCCGCCGCTCGATCAGGCGAGGCCTATAGCCTTCTGGCGTGAGGGTTTTTGCTCTTCTCATGATGCCATCCTTCGCCGTTGATGCTCGCTTTTGACCTTTTCGTTATTCCAGGTCATTATTGTACCGCATTGCCATTCGGTATTTCGCAATGTTTTCAACCGTGATTTTGCAACTATTTCATTCGGCATTTTGCAATGTTCTCAACCGGGTTTTTGCATGAAACAAGCAGGTTTGATTGCCCGATCCCTGCGCCCCGCGCCCTTAATCCTACGAGTCGCTTTTTCCCTAATGCCCCTGTCCCACGACTGAGACAAATCACCCGACCCCTGTCCCAGACCCGGAAGTGCGGATACGGCTGGCCTTACACGAAATCGTGGCGCAGCACGACCGCACCGCAGTGGCAACCGCGCGAGGTCCGCTCGACCCAGGCGCGCAAGATGCGACCCTCCCACACGTCGATCTTCGCCACGCATTGCGGGAAGCCCCCGCGGGGTTTGGTCGGCGACCCTGGGCACAACAGCAAATCCGCCGGACGCGCATCTTTCCCCACCACGATCTCGGGCACATGGGTATGCCCGTGAATGCACACGTTCGGCAACGGATCGCCCGGCGCGAGCGCACTCGAGCCCGCAAACGTGATGCGCACATCTTGCGGGTAGTGCGCCACGAGAAAGCGTACACCGTCGATGACGGGGTGGGCGAAGCGGCGCACCGAGGAACCGTACTCGTTGAAATCGTTATTGCCGAGCACGGCCGTCACCGGCGCAAGCGCTTGCAGATCGTGGAAGATTTCGGGGCTGCAGATATCACCTGCGTGAATAATGTGCTCACAATCGACAAGCGCGTTGAAAGCCTCAACAGGCAAAAAGCCGTGCGTGTCGGAGATGATGCCGATTCGAGCCATGCCACGCCTCGCTTCCATTCGTCCATTACTCCGCAAAGGATACTCGTTTGGCGAAGATTCGAGAATACCTGTTCGCAATCGCGATGCGAAGCAGGTCTCACTCGTCCATGATTCGTCTTCCGATTATCTAAGCGTCACTAACTCAAGTTTCCTTCTAGTAAATGTGTCAGGTTTGTGACGAACTGGCACTCTCCATTGACGAGTGCTAACGAGGAGCTTATAACGATAGTCGAACAAAGAAGGGACGCCGAGAAGGAGCGAAGGCAAGGCGCCGCAGGGTTTCCGCCAAGCGCGCAGGCACGACAAGGTTGCCGCCCACCGCGCTGACGCGCAAGCCTGCACAGCCCGAAAGCTTCCGCCCATTCCCAAAAACCCGCGTCCCCCGTTATTAGGAGATGACAATGATGACCATGCTTATGCCGACTCGTAGGAATTTCTTCAATGACCTGATGGCCGATCCGTTCGACGCGTTCTTCAACACCCCGTTCACCCCGGCGCCGAAGTCTTCCTCCACCCTGATGCGCACCGACATCAAGGAGCATGACGACGGCTTCGAAATGACCATTGACCTGCCCGGATTCAAGAAGGAAGATGTCCAGGCGGAGCTCAAGGACGGCTATTTGACCGTGAACGCCGAGACCAAGACCGAGACCTCCGAAGGCGACGAGAAGAAGGGCACCTGGGTACGCAAGGAGCGCTTCGAGGGCAAGTGCAGCCGTACGTTCTATGTGGGCGAAGATGTCAAGGAAGAGGACATCAAGGCTCGCTTCGAGAACGGCACGCTCGTGATCGACGTCCCCAAGCCGCAGCCTCAGCCCAAGCTCGAAGAGAAGAAGACCATCGCCATCGCGTAGCCTTTCCCTTCTCTCTCGATTTTCCTTTCCCTCTCTTTTCTCCGATTGACGCTGGGCGCGTCCGATAAGCCCAGCTCGAAAGCCCGCAAGGAACCTCCCCTTGCGGGCTTTCTTTTTCTCGCCTGGCACCTGGTGTATCATGGCGCCGAGCAACGATATGGCAAAGGATGGGCAGATGAACGCAGCAACAACCCGCGGTATTCCGCAACTGAAGAACATCGAGCAGGTCAGCGAGGGATGGATCAACAAATACATCCTCACCTACGAGCTGCCCGACGGCACCGACTACGTGTACGAGAGCACGTCGCGCAAGAAGCTCGAGGCGTATCGGGCGGGCCTTTTGGCGAATGCCCGCGGCGAGGCGCCGCGCGTGGACGCCGTTTGCATCGTGGGCGAAACGCGCGAAGGCACGCTGCTCATGATCCGCGAGTTCCGCTATCCCCTGAACTCCTGGTGCATCGCGTTTCCGGCAGGTTTGAAGGAGCCTAACGAGAGTATCCGCGAATGCGTAGATCGCGAGCTGCGCGAAGAGACAGGGTATCGCCTGCGCACCGATGTCGATGAGCCTATCCACCTTTTGCCCCAGGCGGGATTCTCGTCGACAGGGCTGACCGACGAGGCGATTCAGATCGTATTTGCCCAGGTGGAGAAAGCGGGCAACGCAAAGCCCGAGGAAAGCGAGCTCATAGCGCCCTTCCAGCTGCCCCTAGGCGACGTGCGCCGGTTCCTCGATGAGAACAAGACGCTCATCGGGACGCGTGCCCAGCTCATTTTGGAAATCTTCGCAGCGCGCGCCGAACGCTAGGGCTACTTAGCGAGGGGCGTGGTGCCCGCCCGTTTCTGCATGCGCTTCGAGCGAGCCAAGTTCGCCAAACGCATGGCGCGCCGAGCACCGAGCACCAGGCAGCGACGCGCGAGCTATTCCTCCTTGTCGCCGAGCGCCTCGAGCGCGGCGGCATAACCGCCCGATCCGTAGGAGAGGCACTTCGAAACGCGGGCGATCGTCGTCGCCGAAGCGCCCGTGGCCTCTTCGATCGCGGAATAGGGCTTGCCCGAGGAAAGCAATCGGGCCACGGCCAGACGCTGTGAAGTTTCGCGAATCTCGCGAATCGTGAACAAGTCCTCAAGCAGGGCAAACACCGTGTCGTTATCGTTTAGCTTAGCGAAAACGGATAGCAGACTCTCGACTTCGGGGGTTCTCAGTTCGCTCATTGCACTATCCTTTCGCTCGTATGAGGCCGTACTCGATGGAATCGACCAGCGCATTCCACGATGCCTCGATGATGTTCTCGCTCACGCCGACCGTGCCCCAGCTGCCGCGCTTGTCGCTCGTCGTGATGATGACGCGCGTCGTAGCGCTCGTGCCGGCGCCCTCCTCGTCCAAGATGCGCACCTTGTAGTCGGTGAGCTCCATGTTCGCGACCTCGGGAAGATACTCCGTGATGGCCATGCGAAGCGCCGCGTCGAGCGCGCCGACAGGACCCGTGCCCTCGCCCGTGGCAACGATGCGGCGATCGCCCACGTGGATCTTGACCGTAGCCTCACTTGCTGCGTCCTTCGCGAGGGCGCCTGTGTCTTCCCGGTCGTCCACGATGACACGGAAGCTCTCGAGCCGGAAATGGGGCTCGTACGTGCCAAGATGCCGCCTGATCAGCACTGCGAGCGACCCATCGGCCACCTCGTAGGAGTAGCCGTGCGCCTCGCGCGCCTTCACGTCGTCCAAAATCGCCTGGAGCGTGCGCGCGTCGTCCGAAAGGTCGATTCCCAGGCTCTTTGCCTTTGCGGCGAGCGACGCCTTCCCCGCAAGCTCGCTCACGAGCATCCGCGTCGCGTTGCCGACGTTTCGAGGGCTCGTGTGCTCGTAGGCCTCCGGGAATCGCGCGATGGCGCTCGCGTGGAGGCCGCCTTTGTGCGCGAACGCCGACGCGCCCGTGTAGGGGTGATGCGCGGGAACGGACAGGTTGCACGTCTCGGCGACGAACTGGGCAGTCCGCGTGAGGTCGCGCAGGTTGTCGGCGCCAACGCAGTGAAGCCCCATCTTGAGCTCCATGTCAGCGATGGCGGTGAGCAGGTCGGTGTTGCCCACGCGCTCGCCGATGCCGCCGACGGTTCCCTGCACCTGCAGCGCGCCCGCGCGAACGGCCGAAAGCGCATTGGCAACCGCGCAACCGGAATCGTCGTGACAGTGGATACCCAGCTGTTGGTCAGGAAGCATACGCGCGACAACGCCGACGATATCTTCCACCTCGAAGGGAAGCGCGCCGCCGTTCGTCTCACAAAGGTCGATGGAGTCGGCGCCCGCCTCGCTCGCTGCGCGAATGCACGCAAGCGCATAGTCGGGGTTGGCCTTGTAGCCGTCGAAGAAGTGCTCGGCGTCGAACACGACGATGAGCCCGTGAGCTTTCAGGTAGGCGACCGAGTCGGCGATCATGCGCAAGTTTTCGCCGAGCGTGGTCTGCAGTGCGCGCGTGACCTGGGCATCCCACGTTTTCCCCACGATGGTCGCCACGGGAGCACCGCACTCGATGAGGTCGGCGAGGCCCTGATCCTGGTCGGCTGGCGTGCCCTTCTTGCAGGTGGACCCGAACGCGGCGATGCGCGCATGGACAAGCGGCATCTCCCTCACGCGGCGGAAGAACTCGATATCCTTCGGGTTCGACGCAGGGAAACCGCCTTCGATGAAGTCGATGCCGAAAGCGTCAAGCCGCTCCACAATGCGCAGTTTGTCGTCGAGTGAAAGCGAGATGCCCTCGCATTGCTCGCCGTCGCGCAGGGTGCAGTCGTATGTGAAGATGTGCTGAGTCAAACCCCGCCTCTCCCCAGTGGAAATGTCGATTGAATAGCCGTTCGTTCACGGGCTATTCTACTCTAACAGACTAGAGCGGAAGAGCGTTATTCGGGGAAGGCGCAACCGTCAAACATGAAGTGCGGCTTGAACGGGTAAGCCGTTAGGAAGCTAGAGGTTTTCGCCGCAGCTCCGCCCATCAGCAAAGACACGGATCAGGGCCCGAAACGTCTCCGCCGTATACGTGCGCCGCCTCGCGGCAACCGCCGTCGCAGATGCCCTCATGCTCACAACCAGCGCACATTCGCGGCCGATATTCCCTTTCGGCAAACAGGTTCCAGTAGTCGCTGTTCTCCAACTCATCGAGGTTGAAGACGCTGCAAAGCCTTTGCTCCGAATGGTTGCACACCCGCACGTACCCGCTCGGGTCAATCACATAAAACGACTTCGCGGCGCCGCATTGATAGCTTATGCCAAGCGACTCGAAACTTGCGGGATCA
The DNA here is from genome assembly GCF_934617235.1 of uncultured Ellagibacter sp. Lineage (GTDB taxonomy): Bacteria > Actinomycetota > Coriobacteriia > Coriobacteriales > Eggerthellaceae > Ellagibacter. Next base: position 102,135 of record NZ_CAKTTZ010000001.1, read on the forward strand.
TCGACCGCGCAGTAGGGCAGCTCCGTCCCCACGTGCCCGCGCGCGCCAGCTTTCCCCAGCGTTTCCTCCGCAATGCGTAGCATCTCATTGATTTCGGACTTGTCCAGCAAGAACCTGCTGTTTTCCAGGCCTCTCCCTCCGGGAAGAAAGCGGTTGAGGAGGATATAAGATGCTCCGTTGATCAACGGGTAAGCAATGGTCTCGTAGAGCTCGGGAAGGTTGATCTTCGTTACCGCAATGTTCGCGGCGACCCTCATGCCCATCTGCCGCGCCGCCCTGAAAAGGCCCATCACATGCTCGACTCCGTTGTAGCCCGTCTGTCGCTCAAACGTCTCGATGCCGGGAACGCTAATGCTCAGATTGACCTCCCGGGCATCCAGTTCCTGCAGCATTTTTTCGTCCATCGCCCTACCGTTCGAGACAAGACAGGGGTGCAAACCCTCGTATCGAGCGGCGTCGATGATGCTAAGCAAATCAGACCTCAGCGTTGGCTCGCCCCCGCTGAGCGACACGACATGAGTACCCCTCTTCCTGATTTCTCGGAAAGCCTGCCTCCATGTATCGGCGTCGAGTTCCTGCTCTTTGGCAAGCGCGTCCGCCTCCCAAGGACATGAGCAGAAGATACAACGATGATTGCAGCGATAGGTGAGTTCCACCGCTGCAACATCGGGTAGCCCCCTCACCGCTCCGGCTCCAAGCCCAGCACCCGCTCTATGCACTCCTTGATGTCGTCGGCAGAATCAAAGAGACTGTGGCTGATATAGCCTTTGTCCAGCTCCTGATAGCTTCTCACGCCCATCAAGAACTCGAGAACCATTCTGAGCTCGGCGTCGTCGCAGCTCTTTTGATTGAGCGGCGTCAAGCGATACTCCTCTTCCCCTTTCGCCTTAAAGCCAAAGAACACGTTTGTCGACTCGTCTTCAAGGCCGAGAAGCGACCGCTCGTTCACGCATTCGTCGCAGTAGTAAAGAATCCGCGCGTCATAGCCAAGATCGCGGAAGTCCTTGGCCACTCGCCGATAATCATTCAACACGTTCTGGACACCATAACTGCGAACGGCCACATCGAACTGCCTCCCGCAGCCTTCGCAGGTCTTCGACACAACGGCGTCCGGCATCATTCGCACCGGCGAGTAGCACATAGCGAATATCCCGACGGGCTCGAAGCTATCTCGCGTCGCTTCCAACGCGCGCAGCTTCTCTTCAAGCTCTTCTTTGGTAAGCGAGAAATCCATCATCGTTCGGTCCTCCTTTGGCCTTATTTCGATCCGCCGCCGCCAAGCCCGATTATCAGATAGAGAATCCAACCTGCGGCGATAATGCCGTATCTGGCCTTCTTGCTCATGTCTTTCTTGTTCAGCATGATAATCGTGAGCGGAACGGGAAAAATGCAGAGCCATCCCAGGACCCACAGCCACGTCTTGCGCTTCTTCGGGGGCTCTTGAGGTGCTGGCTGATAGGGGCGCGTCTGAGAGGCCGGCTGATATTGCGCCGGTTGGGAAGCTGGCTGATTGAAGGCCTGCTGAGGCCGCGAAGATGCCTGCGCCACTTCCGCCTGAGCCCTCTGGCGACCCTTCTCGAATTCGTAACCAGCCTTTTCTGCCCCGTCGAGCTGGACTTTCTGAATCTCGTCGTCTATCGGCAAGGCGGCACCGCAATAGCTGCAGAAAGCCATTTTCCTATCCATGTCGACTTCAAGCCGAGCGCCGCAGCCTGGGCAGGTTAGGTTGACGATTTTCACGAGAATCCCCTTCGCATCATGAGCACCAACGCGTCTAGAAAGACGGCAACATTCTCGGCCGCCGCCGTTCCAAATTCGCTATGCTTACCATACTCAACTCAAGGTTGATGAATGTCCCGACCATAGTACAAGTGCGAATAATTCACTACTTCGGATCCTCGTATACCAGAACCGGATTCGTTTATATGGCGCGAATGGGCTCGACTAAGAGCACAGACCTAGGCAGTCGGCGTTAAAACTAAGAAAGCTCTCTATCGTCGGGCAGGTCGGCAAGTGTTCCGTCATGAGCGGTTCGCGGCGCTCGCAGTTTGCGCGCTAAAGAATAATGAGCAGCAAGAGAAGCAGCGCGGACCCACCGGAGCAGAAGATGACGACAAATATCGCGAGCAGCCAGTACCGATAGTTCTTCCCCACGAATTTAGCCACCTTGGGAAAGCGCGTCGACACGGTCTCTGCGACGAGGGAGAAGACGAGCCTGGCCACGGTCGCGACGAATGCGATGGCGCACACGAGCAGCACAAGCTCCGAGATGAAAATCAGGAAATCCAGCACCGGCCTCATTGCGAACCGTTCTCGCTTCTTTCCCTGTCCTCGCGGATGAGGCGCTTCAGATATGCCGACATGCTTTCCTCTCGGTTTCTCGCGAACTCGTACAAGTCGTAATCGGGCGGGAAGAAGTTGCACTGGATTTTCTTCTGCTTCGCCTTTTTGTACTTGTTTTCCGCCGCTCGCTGCGCATCGGTGCGTTTCACGGTGCGCTTCTTCGATTCCGCCATCGCAAACCCTCTCTAGAAAGCGGCGAAGCCAGGGCCATCCCTAAAGTTCGGGAAAGCACCCGCGAAAGGCGTCCGCCACGGGGCCCGCTGATTTGCCCGCGCGCGGGGAGCGCTTAATGACTCGCTGTCTCTTCGCCGCGCCCTCTGTTGGTTTCACTATACTCAGCCCGAAGCGGCCGCATGTCCCCACCATAGTACAGGTGCGAAAACCGCCCGCTCGACACGCTTCCGCCCATGAATGGAGTTGCTGCGGCCGCCCTGTACGACGGCATAAAAGAAGCCTGCGAGAGCGCAAAGACTCCCGCGACTCGCATTAATCACAAGCAAGGTGCTGGACAAGCTCACGAGGCTCGGCTTTCGGCACGGTTGAGCCCGTAAAGCCTTTCTCGTCTCGAGTAGCAATAAAGTCAGCCCCGAACTCCTCTGCCGCCTGGCGGATAAGCCCATCCTCGAAGTCCGGCTCATCGGATTGCAGCGCATCGCGAAGCAGGGATTGATCGACTGCGCAAACCGAGCAGCAATCCAGAATCAGCCCGACGCTTTCTCGCCTTTTCTTGTCGGACATACCTCCCTTTCAGGCGATGTAGCAGAAGTCAACGAGCTGACTTGGCATAACGAGACCAGCGACCTCACCGTCAGCTATAGCACAAAAGACATCGAAGGCCTCTGCACTCTGTGGCCGACCCTCGACAAGGGCGTCGAGCAAGAAATTCGTGTCAAGAAAGATGCTATTCACGCTCATGCGCCGCCTCTTTCTCCTCCTCGATGCTCATATCGACGAGAGCAGTGCAGCGTGCGTTGTCTTTGCGCAATGCAGCAAGACGTTCCTTTATTTCCGTCGACCCGTCTCTCTTCGGTTTGAGCACGATGCTTCCGTTTGGGAGTTCACTGGCTATGAGGTAATCGCCCGCCGTCACCCCATGCTTGCGCCGCCACGCGGCGGGCAGTGCCACAACCTCGCTGTTGCCGCTGCGCATCACCTTCATCACTGCGTCCATGACCACTCCTTTCAGGATGTCATGACATTTATCAACTCGTCATGACGCGGAATCGCAACCCCCTTGCGCTCAAGAGGGCCCCAACCTGCCAGAAATCGGGCGGTTTTCATCAACATGAGGTCCTTGAGAGGCGATCTTCACCCCCTCCGGTGGATCACCTCGAACGGCATGCGGGCGTAAGGCCAGGTCAGCGAATATCGACATCCGAGTCGCCTTCCCCGACTTCCCGCGTTCCGCTCCCCGAGATGATGAAGAGTGCCCGATTTCTGGCATGACCCCCTCCAAAAGCGCACCTTGCCAAGGGGGGCGAACTCTCGGCCCCAGCCGTCCCGCACCGCGTCACGAAGGAGACACGATTCTCAACCTCGGCAGGCCCGCACCACGTCGCGCCGCGGGGTTGCGCCTTCACCGAGTTGTTGCCTTCTTCCTGCGCCTCATTCGTAGGCCATTCCACAGAACGAACCACTAGAGTCGCGGCGATGAGGCCCGCGCGGCTATGGGGAATAGGAGAAGCGAAGAAGGTGGGGCTAGGAACATGAGCCCCGTGGGGCGTGCGCGATAGAAGCGCATGCCCCCGCGAGGGCGCTAGGGAAGCGCGTTCGCGGGGGCATGGTGCCCCAAGGCGCGGCCAATGCAGGTCGAGGAAGCGCCAAAAAAGGGCCAGGAAGGAGCAGCTATGGAAATGGCCCCGCGGTGGTGCAAGCGGTCGCCGCGGTTCTGATGCTAGCGATTGAGATATATCGCCTGCTGAAAGAAACGCGGCCCCGCAAGCGGGACCGCTAAACGCCCGGCGCGGGCGAAGTTTTTACCAGACGAAACCCGCGCCGATGCTGCTCAGTAGCAGCTATGGAAACACTGGGAAGTGTAGCACATCGAGAAAAGAGGCACTATGGAATGATTACCTTACAGCGCTGCCCGCGCCGGGTCCTGCCCCTATGCCTCCCGTACTCGCCGAAGGCGTGGTACTCGCGGTTACAGAAGTCGAGCTACCGCCCGTAACGGTTCCGGAATCGGTATAGCCATGCACATCTGTGCTGGTCAGCACTCCACCTATCACCAGGGAGTATTCCCCGCCTTCGGTAAACTTCGGACTACTTGCCAGCACCATGCCGAATTGCTTGGTGGCTGTTATCGACGCAATCACGTTACCGTTTGCGTCAGTGATCGCAACCGTATCGCCCGCACTACCGCTCACGTTTGTGGTGAAGAGAAACGGCTGCGTACCGCTCGAGAAGCTCTGCGCCATGCGCGACGAACCGATCATGAGCACCGTGCCGCCCGAAACGGTCGCCTCGCTGTCGTAGTCGAACGCACCGTCGCCGTCGCTTGACGGACCGTTCACGAGCACCGTGCCACCCGTGATTTCCACACTGCCGTTGCTGTCGATGGCGTCGCCCGACGAGTCGAGCACAAGCGTTCCGCCGTTGACCTGGACAAGGCAGTCGGAAGAATCTGCGTCGGGGGCGCCACCTTGATCGCCAGCGCCCTGGGGAGCGTCTTCTTGGCTGCCAGCGCCCTGGGGAGCTCCGTCCTGCATGCCGCCTTGGCCACCCTGCGGCGCACCACCTTGGGTCGACTCGCTTTGCGGGGCGTTGTTTTGAGGTTGCTCCCCGCCCTGCCCCTGGGCACCGCCTTGCGGAACCTGGCCAGTCGATCCGCCCTGGTCACCGCCTGGGAAGTTGCCGCCATCCGCAGGGCTTCCACCCGCAGATGAGCCTCCCTCACCCGGCATTTCGCCATTGGCTGCAGGGCCGCCCCCGTCATGAGCACCACTATCGTTAGCATCCTCAATATCGTTCGAGCTGTCCGAGAGGTCGGCAGCGCTTGCGTTCACCGCATCGTCGGACGCCACAATGGACGTATCGCCGCCGTTCACGTATATCTTTTCCGCTTCGAGACCTTCATAGCAGCTGGTCACGTTGATGGTTCCGTCGTCAACCGTGAGCACGGTTTCCGCGTGGAAAGCGTCATCGCCCGCGCTTACCGCGAAATCGCCGCCCGCAATCGCCATCTGCAAGTCGGAGTGGAAGGCGTCATCGATCGAGGTCACGTTGAAGGTGCCGCCCGTAACGCCGATGTAGGTTTTCGCCTGCACCGCGTCGTCGCCCGCATTGATCGAGAAAGTGCCGCCCGTAATGCTCACGAAGCCCTGCGTCGCCTTGGTGTCCTTGTTCGACTTGATGCCGTCAGCGCCCGCCACCAGGTTAAACGTACCGTCGGCGATTTTCACGCAATCGTGACCGCGCAAGCAGTCCTCGACCGCCGTCACGTTCAGCGTGCCGCCCGTGACGACCAGGTCGTCCTTCGAGCAGATACCGTGGCGGTAATTCGCCGTCACGCTGAGGGTCCCCGTGCCGTTGATGGTGAGGTCGCAGCGGCAAAAAAGCGTTGCGTACGGCTCGTCGGAGTCGTCCTCAAGCGTGTAGTCGGTGCCATCGGAAAGCGAGTTTTGCGTGCCATCCGCTAAGGTTACGAAGCATTTATCGGCGTTCTTCGCATAAATCGCGGGTCCATTCTCGTTGCGGACAGTTGCCCCCGCGAGCACCAGCTGGACCTTCGCGTCGTCGGATGCGTCGACCACGATCTGCCCCGAAGAAAGCTCGCCCGAGATAATGTAGGTTCCTTCCGATGATATGGTCACCGTAGACCCATCGACTGCGACGCCCGAGCCGTTGACGCTTGCGGACGATTCCGAAAGCGTGATTCGCGTCGCGGACGATTCATCGTAGCTTGCATCCGAATCGCGCTTCGAATAGTCCAGGTCAAGCGCCGAAACGTCAAATGTCGCAGCGATAGTTTCAAAGGAGGAGGGGTCTGAATCGGCCGTTGCGGCAACATCGCTCGACGCCACGGAAGAGGAACCCGTCCCCGAACAGCCGCTCAACCCCGAAAGCGAGAAGACGAGCACGGCGGCAATGCAGAGCGCCGCAAGACACCTTCCGCGACCCGACCAGGCCCCTTCGGCGGCGCCCACAAAGCGAGTTCCGCAGCGCAGCGAGGACTGTTTGAGCGACTGGGCGTTGTCGGAGGGGCCAGTCTCGCTGTCGGAGGATTCGCCCCCTCGACCCGACCGGGGCTCTTCGGCGGCGCCCACAAAGCGAGTTCCGCAGCGCAGCGAGGACTGTCCGAGCGACTGGGCGTCGGCGAAGAGCCCCTTCCCGCAGTCCGCGCCCACCTTTTCAACCGTGCGCTTCTCCATCTCTACAGCACCCCCTGCGGCTTGAGCTCGCACTTCCCGAGCGTCACCTTCAAATTCCCATTAAGGCAGCGCACCTCATCGATCAGGCGTTTTTCCAGGCCAGGCTCGCGAAGGCGCAGCGTGTACTCCAGCGTGTAGAGGCTTCCCATGTTCGACGTGGTCACCTCGGTAAGCTCGTGCTCAGCAGCGAAACGGTCGAGCATGTCGTCGAAGATGCCGTCGAATTCCAGGTCCTCGGGGACAACAATCTTGAGCGTCTTTTCGGCTTCGCGCGGACGCCCGAGGGGCGAGAGCACGTAAACCACGTTCACGACGGCGATGATTGCGGTGAACAGCACCGCTAGGCCGAGGAAGCCCATGCCCGTGGCAAGACCCACGGCCATCGCCAGGAACACGCTGCCGATGTCCTTCGCGCTGCCGGGAATGGAGCGGAAACGCACCAGGTTGAACACGCCCATGACGGCGATGCCCGCGCCGAGGTTGCCATTGACCAGGGTAATCACCATCTGCACGATGAGCGGCAGAAGCGCCAGCGTGACCACGAAGTTCTTCGAGTACCGGTGGCGGAACATGTAGACCCCAGCGATAACGAGGCCGAGGACGATCGACACGACGGAGCACAGAAGGAAACTCGACGCCGAAACCGACGAAACGAGCGAGTCGGCGGTTCCGAACACCGACGAGAACATAAGGTCTGACATGGGAATCCTTTCTTGAGGAGGGGTTATCGAGCGACGAGTCGCTCACGTGGACGGGACGAACGTCGCCTTTCCCCGCGGTGCCCCACCCTCTACGACGCTTTGCGCACGCTCGCCTGATACGCCGCACCGTACTTGGAAAACGACGAGGGGTACGCCCCGCAGCAATCAAGCGCATCGACGAGCCACAGTGGGAAGGGACCCGCGCACTTCACTTCCATAATCGCCTCGCCAGCAGGCAGAAGCGGGCGCGGAGCGCCGAACCCTACAGGAGGCCGGCGGTGCGAGGCCCGCGCAAGACGCGCCTCCTGGAACAGGTCTCGATACGACACGTTCTCGTCGAACGTGATGCGCAGCGTCGAGGGAACTTCCGCCGCCTCGCCTTCCCCGCCAATCGCGAGAGGAGCAAACGCCGTACGGTCGCAAATCGTCACCATCGACGCACGCAGCGGGGAATAAAGCTCCTTGAAGGCGTCGATCTCCCGCGCAATCTGGAGGCTTCGGGGAGAAAGCGACGCCTCGGCCAAAATTGCATCAGGCAGCGGATACTCGCAACATGCCTGCTCGTAGGGCATGCCGCTCATGTAGGCACGCGCGGCCGCATACGAGCAGCCGACACGGCGCTTGTACACGATGCCTTTGTACTTCTTCTTCAGCTCAACAAACACCTGGTCGTCCTCGGCGGGAATCCCGTAGCTGCGCACGCGGAGCTTCTCCTTGTAGAGCGGCTTGTCGAGCGAGCGTTCGATAAGCGCCCGGTCGGGCGTGTCGAAATAGCGGCTGACGATGCTCGTCGTGCCGTAAGCGTCGACGGCCATGCGGCCCTCAAGCGCCGCGAGCATCGCATGATGCTGCGCCGCGTCGAGGCGGTACTTGACTTCCTTGCGCTCGAAAACTTCTTGATAGCTCGTCATGGGTGTCAACCTCCTTTGTCAGCGGGAACGCAAAATCGCTCCCGCAAAACGGCTCCGTCGTCGGCGGCGGCGCGAGGCCGATGTTGGAAAGAGGAAAGGGAGGGGGAGGAAAGCCTCAAGCGCCCGCCGACATCCCGAATGCTACGAAGCGCCCCTGAAAGAACCCTGAAAGAATCGCCCAAACTTAAAAATCGGCCAGTTTCTTTCAGGTTGTTTTCAGGGTCTTCCCCCACAATAGCCTCACGGCCGCAACCGCCCCATCCACGATCCCCAGCGCGGAGGCGGATGCGGCCGTTCGCGTCTCGGCGAGGCCTCCGCGAAGGATCCGCGCCGGGACATTTCCTTTGCAAAACCGTGCTAGTATTCCAATCAAGAAAGCACTGAACGTGAAAGAGGAGCGTTGTGCAGATTCTCGTAGTCGAAGATGATGTGCGCCTCGCCCAGGCGCTTTGCCGCATCCTCGAGGAAAGCGGCTACAAAACCGACGCCGTGCACGACGGACAGTCAGGACTCGATTATGCGGAAAGCGGCATCTACGACGTCGTCATCCTCGATGTGATGCTGCCGAAAATGGACGGCTTCACCGTCGTATCGAACCTGCGGCGCGCCGGCGTGAACACCCCTGTCCTGCTGCTGACCGCGCGCGACGCCGTGCCCGACAAGATTTGCGGGCTCGATTCGGGCGCTGACGATTACATGACCAAGCCGTTTTCCCCTGCCGAGCTCATGGCGCACCTGCGCGCCCTCACGCGCCGTCAAGGCGAGGTGCTCTTCGAGGTAATCGAGGCGGGCGATGTTTCGCTGAACCTAGAAAGCCACGATTTGACCTGCGGCGATCAATCGATTCACCTCAGCTACAAGGAGTTCTCGCTCGCGCGCGTGCTCATGGCGAATTCAGGCGCCGCGGTGTCGAAGGCCACGCTGATCGAGAAAGTGTGGGGCCTGGAAGCGGCCGCCGACGAGAACAATGTAGAAGCCTACGTGTCGTTCCTGCGCAAGAAATTGAAGTTTCTCGGCTCGGCATCGCGCATCGAGACCCTCCGCGGCGCTGGGTATCGCTTCGCTGCGGAAGACGCCGCCGACAATCGCGCGAGCGCATAAGGCCGCGCCGCATTCCCTAAAGAGGCCCGCATGCTGAAAAAGCTCCGCATCAAGTTCATCGCGCTCAACATGGCCACCGTGGCTGTGGTGCTCGTCGTGATCTTCTCCGCCATCTGCGTCATCAATTACCAGCAAAGCGTGGCATCCGTCCACGAAGCGCTGAGCAATGCCATCGCGTTCACGGAATCGAAGAGTCAGGCTGCGGGCTCAGGCGAAGCCCGCGATGCAGATGGCTCCGCCCGAAACGGCGAGGAAGAGACCACCGACCAGGGACAAGATAGCCCCGACCTCCAACAGGATTCGGGCAAAAGCGACGAAGCCCGCCGCGGCACTCCCCCGCAAATCGGCGGCGGGCCTGCGGGAAGCGGACCGCATGTCCCCGTGGCGGTATATCGCATCCTCAAGAGCGGCAGCTACGCGCTCGCAAGCTCGGCGGCTTCCGCTTCGATCGCAGACGATGTGCTCGAAGAGGCGATAATCCAGCTCACAAATGCACCCGACGGGTCGGGCGAACTCTCTGAACTGGGATTATTCTACGAGAAGCGAACCTCCGACACCGGCATCGCGCGCGTCGCCTTCGCGGATATCAGCGCCGCAAGCGGGTGGCAAACGCTCGCGCTCACCCTCGCGGGCGTCGGCGTGGTCGCACTCGCCATCTTCTTCGTGATCAGCGTGTTCTTCTCCCGCTGGGCCCTGCGCCCGGTGAAGCGCGCGTGGGAGCAGCAGCGACAGTTCGTGGCCGACGCATCTCACGAGCTGAAGACCCCGCTCACCGTGATTCTCGCGAACACGTCGATTCTCATGTCGCACCCCGAGCGCACCATCGCAAGCCAGAGCCAATGGGTGGAAAGCACGCAAGCAGAAGGCGAGCGCATGCAGGGGCTCGTGGCCGACTTGCTGCTCCTCGCACGCCTCGATGCTGAGGAGACAAGCGTCGTGGAATCGAAACCAAAAGACCGCGTTGACTTGTCGAACCTGGTAGAAGGCGAACTTCTGCAATTCGAGTCGGTGGCGTTCGAACGCGCTATCGAGTTAGAAAGCGACGTGGGCGAAGGCATCGCCGTGCAAGGGGCGACCGAGCGCTTGCGCCGACTGGTGACGACGCTTCTGGATAACGCCTGCAAATACGCCGGCAAGGACGGAAAGGTGCGCGTCGAGCTGCATGAGCAGGGTGGCACCGCGCAGCTTACCGTGCACAACACGGGTTCGCTCATCTCGGCAGAAGACCTGCCGCATGTGTTCGACCGTTTCTACCGCGCCGACAAAGCGCGCACAAGCGGCACGGGCGGCTTTGGCCTGGGGCTTTCCATCGCGAAGGAGGTCGCAGAAGAGCACGGCGGCACCATCGAGGCGAAAAGCGACGATGAAGGCACCACATTTACCGCAACCCTACCGACCGCGTAATCAAATACCCGAAAGCAGCCTTCCAGGTGAAACCCCCGCACGGAAAGCTGTCGTCTTTTCTTCGCATTCCCACTTCGCCATATATGGCGATTCGCAATATATGGCAATATTGCTTGCATTTTTGCCCATGATTTCGAAAAATGGCGGCGATGAGAGCGCCTCCGAGTGTCGCCTACGCTACAATCAGGGGAAACACGGTCACGTCACGTTAACCATAAACGCAGCCTAAACGAAACGAGGACCCCATGACCGACTTCCGAACGAAGTTCATCTCCGTTGCATGCGCGCTCGCGCTTGCCATAGGGTGCACACCCGCCGTAGCGTTTGCACAGGAAGAAAGCGCAACTCCCTCGCCTTCCCCCGAGCAACAGGCGAATTTCCTTTGTGACGAGAACGTCAGCTCGACCCTGCCCGCAAGCGAGGACGCCCCGTTCCCTGCGCCCACCCGCATCCCTATCGATAAGCAGGCATTTGCGCAGGCGGAAGATGAGGGCATCACCCTGCAAAGCGTCGACCTCAACGCGACCGTCGAGCCGCACGACGCGTTCTCCGACGAATTCCTCTACTTCACGAAATACGAAAGCGGCAACAGGCTCACGAGCGGCGAAGGCTACGACATGCTTCTCTCCGCAGGCGACAATTACCACGCCATGGGCTGCTACCAGTTCGACAACCGCTACGGCCTGCAAGATTTCCTCGTCGCCTGCTACAACTACAGCCCGACGCGCTATGCCATGTTCGCCTGGTTGAAGGATTCAAGCGTGGATATCTCAAACGTCAAGCTCTACGACTCGAGCAAGAAGGCCTTAACCGACACGGGGAAGAGGCTGAACGAGTCGTGGTCGGCCGCTTACCAGGCAAATCCCGAGGAATTCTCGCGCCTCCAGGACGGCTGGTTCTACCAGGAATACGTCGAGTACGCGCTGCGCCTGTGCAACAACAGCTCGCACAACTTCAATATGGACAACCGGAGCGATTGCGTGAAAGGCCTGGTCAGCGGCATTTGCAACCTGTTCGGTTCGGGCGGCATGCAGTTCTTCGTCGGCGGCACGCTCTACGGGAAGCACTACGATGGCGCAGGACTCTCCGGCACCATGAGCGACCGCGAGTTCACCACCACGCTGTGCAACTACATTGTTGACCACGTAGCGGAGCTGCCTTATGTGAACAGCCAGTACGTCTCCAGCTACCAGAATCGCTACCGAAACGAGCTCGCCGACTGCCTCGCCTACCTCGACAGCAAACCCGGCCCCAGCAACCCGACGCCAACACCTGGCGGCTCCACCACCCCGTCGCCCGAGCCCAACAAGTCGTTCAGCGACCTGGAGGATGGCGCCTGGTATTTGCAGGCCGTCGAGTATGTGTCGAGCCGCGGCATTATGAAGGGTTACGACGATGGCACGTTTGGCCCCAACGACACGCTTTCGCGCGGACAGCTCATCACTATGCTGTGGCGTCTTCAGGGTTCCCCGCAGGCCGACATGTCCACGACTGCGTTCTCCGATGTCGATTACAGCAGCTATTACGGAGACGCAGTCAGGTGGGCGCGCGCAACCGAAATCGTGAAGGGCTACGGCGGCAGCAATATGTTCTGCCCCGACGTGTCCATCACGCGTGAGGAAATCGCCGTCATGCTGGCAAACTTCGCCAAACGGATGGACGGGAAGAATCCCACGAGCGACGGCGTAAAGCTTGGTCAGTTCCCCGACGCCAGCGCAGTTGATTCCTGGGCGAAAACGCCGATGAGCTGGACTGTCGACAAGGGAATCATCTCCGGCAAGATCGACGCGAGCAACAAGGCATGGCTTCGTCCGATCGACAACGCCACACGCGCCGAAGCCGCGACCATCCTCATGCGCTATCTGCAAAACCGCTAGGGGGGCGCTCGCACTGCCGACAGAGGCGCAACCTGGAACCATAACCAAAAGCGGGCGACTATCCAGCCGCCCGCTTCGTTTCACCAACGTATTCCGCTTTCGCGAAGAGCCCTTTGACGAGGCCTTCCCTTAGCAAGCCATCTGAATCTCCGGCTCGCCATCGCCGAAGAGCAGCTCGCGCTCGGGGCCGGAAAGCGCCGCACGAGCCTGGTCGCGCAAGTTGTTCATGCCCGAAAGAAACTGGCGGTACATGACAAGCGTCAGGTAGCGGCCCTTCATCGTCAGCGTGAGCTCGTCGTCGTTGTCGATAGCGAACGACTTGTTCGCGCGCATGAACGCCAGCTCGATCGGCAGCGCCAGCTCAAGCGGCTCGCCGAACTCGCGCTCGAACTCGTGCTTGTCGAGATGCAGCTGGTAGAGATGCAGCAGGAAGTAGTAGCGCTCCAGGTCGCGCTTCGCCATGACCGACTTGCCCATGATGGACATGTGTCCCGCCTGAATGGCGTCGTTGTATTCCTGCAGGCTGAACGAGTTCACGTACAGGCAGCCGTTCAGGTGCGTAATCGAGCCCGAACCGATCGCCGGGTACTCGTTATAGGACACCTGCAGTTCTTCGAACGGCAGCTCGAGGTCCTTTTTTCCCTGGTCATTCAAGCGAGTGAACGTCCAGATGGTATCGCGCTCGAAGAACGGGTGATCGCCGCCGGCAAGCACGCCGTCGAGAATCTGGTAGTAGCGGTACTCGCGGTTGTAATCCATGCGCCCGAGCGTTTCGACCATCTTGCGCGTGGTGGCAGACGAAATGTAGAGCGGCGAGAACGTGGTCTGGCGCGCGCCGCATTCGACGATCTTCTCCAGGTCGCTGAAGAGGATGTCCTCGGTTTGCGAGGGGAAGTTGAAGATCATGTCCACGTTGAGCGAGTCGAAATACGGGACAGCCTCGCCGATGCGCTCGAAGATTTCCTCGCCCGATCCGTACTTGTGATAGCGGTCCATCTGCTTGAGCAGGTCGTTGTTGAAGCTTTGCACACCGACGGACAGACGCTGCACGCGCCCCTTCAGCTCGTTAAGCCACGGCTGTACAAGATGGTTGGGGTTGGTCTCGGACGACACTTCCTTGATGCTGAAGTTGTCGCGCGCAAGGTCAATCGTCTTGCACAGCTCGTCGAGCATGATGGTCGGCGTGCCACCGCCGATGTAGAGGCTCTCGAAGTCGTAGCCCAAATCCTTGAGCATCATCATTTCCTTGCGCATGTTCTCGAAATACGGACGCGCAACGGACTCGCGGAACGGATAGCGGTTGAAGCTGCAATATGGGCAAAGCACCTGGCAAAACGGCACGTGCATGTAGAGCATATACTTCTCGCCCGGCTTCGGCCCAGGGAAGAACTTCTCGTCGGTCGGATGCAGGTCAAGGTGCTGCTTGGCAATGCCTTTAACCAGGTTGGTAAGCACTCGTTCGGATAGCATGGGTCCCCTTCGTGACTTTCTCGAAATCAACGCCACATGGTAGCGCTTTTGCGGGCAAAACGCGCAGGAACCAATCGCTTTCTACGGGAACTGCAAGAAGGGGAACGCTTAAAGACAGACTCGTCAATTTTGCACGCATAGCTCGCACATAGCTTACCCGTCCAGGCAAGGGCGCCGTGAGAGCCGGCAGGCCCTCGCTACACTCTGCTTTCTGCCCATTCGAGTTATCGACAACCCGAAACCTCGACGCCCGAGTGCCAAATATGGGACAATAGCAACAAATGAAAATCACTCGGAACGGAGGCGACAATGGCAAAACGGCTGACGAGAAGGGCCTTTCTAGCAGTAGCGTGCGGAACCGTTGCCGCAACAGCAATCGGCTGTACCGATTCTGGCACAACCGATTCCCCGTGGACATGGGCGCAAGACGATGACTTGCCCGTGTTATGCATGGAAGTTTCCGGCGGCGCGGTCGTCGCCATGCCGGGCAGCGGCTGGAAACCGCAAGATGGTTGGATCCAAGTACAGCTTTCAGGAGGGTCGATTCCTGGAAAAGAGATCGAGTCAATCACCCAGGAGGAATCGACCCTCGTTGTGCAGCTGAAAAAACCAGCAAGCGATATCGAGACCATGGACCTGCGTCTGACTGAGTTCCGAGTCGAAGGCGGGGACGTCTCAAGCATCGAATCGGTCGACATCATCGACAAGGGCGAACGACACGAGGCGCAACGCGGGGTCGACGGCTAGCCTTACGCCCAGTTGCGCTTGATCATTTCCCATTTGGCATCGCGCGAACGTTCCACCAGGGAAATCTCCTCGTCGGTAAGAGCGCGGAAACGACCTTGGCTTTTCAGGTAATCGCGCACGCTCGAAAATTCACGAGGCTTGCGGTTAAGCGTGAACCTCCCGCCGGGCACGCCGCACACCTGCTCGCCTTCATATTCGGCAAGATACCACAGCCCGCAATCGACCACGTCGCGGGAAAGCTCGACCATCTTCGCTTCGGGAGCGCCCCAACCCGTCGGGCACGGCGCGATCACATGGATGAACCGCGTTCCGTGGATACCCTTTGCGCGCTCGAGCTTCTTCAGGAAGTCATTCATATACCCAACGCTCGCCGTCGCGGCATAAGGAAGCCCGTGAGCTGCGACGATTTCGAACACGTTCTTCTTCTGCGTGAGGCACCCGTGCGCATTTCTCCCAGCAGGCGTTGTGGTTGTCTTGGCACCAAAAGGAGTCAGCGAGCTCTTCTGGATGCCCGTGTTCATGTACGCTTCGTTGTCGTAGCAGATGTAGAGGACGTCGTCGTTGCGATCGATTGCACCCGAAAGCGCTTGGATGCCGATATCGGCCGTACCGCCATCGCCCGCGAAACCGACGACCGTGCAATCGTCGGGCTTCTTCCCCTGCACCCGCAAGCCCGCCTCGATACCCGTGAGCACAGCAGCCGTCGCCGCAAATGGCGTGATCATTGCATTGTTCGCAAAGCACAGTTGCGGGAAGTTGAACCCGACGGCGCTCATGCAGCCAGCCGGCAACGCTGCCACCGCATTCGGGCCGAGCACCTTCAGCGCCGCGCGCACCGCGAGCGACCCACCGCAGCCAGCGCATGCTTTATGCCCGAAGAAAAGCTCGTCAGCAGGCATATTTTTCGCGTTCATCGCCATTATCGCGCGCCCCCTTCGCAATCAGCATCGCCACGCCCAGCTTGCCCCTCGTCCGGGAAATCGATCCCGAGGAAGTTCACGCGGCCAAGTCCGCAGTCGTTGCCAGCTGCAGCGTCGCCGCAACTCTGACTAGACGCAACGCAGCTTCTGCCTCCAGCAGCCGCAACATCGAGCAGCGCATCGAAGATGGCATCCATCTGGGCAGTCGTGATGTCGTCGCCGCCGAGCCCTCCAACGAAATTGAACGTGGGCGTCGTGCATCCTGCCTGCTGAAGCACAGAATTCACATTCGTGAACACCGTGCCCTCAGCCCCGAAGGAGATATCCTTTTCCAACACACCCACCGCCGACGCACCCGCAAGCGCCTTGGTGATGAGGGCTGCAGGGAAGGGACGCATGTAGCGGATTCGCAAAAGTCCCACGCGCTTGCCTTGCTCGCGCAGCCGCGCAACCGACTCGCGCGCAAGCCCCGCGATCGAGCCGAGCGTCACGAGCACGACTTCGGCATCTTCGCAGTTCACTGCTTCAACAGGGCCGGTGTATGCGCGCCCGAAGCATTCCGCAAAGCGTGCCTCCACCCGCTCGATCGCATCGAAGGCCGAAAGCATATCCTTGTGCTCGTAGTACTTGAAATAGCGGTTGTAGTCGGGACCGGCGGAATACCCGATATTCTTAGGATGCTCGAAATCGAAGCAGTTCGTTGCCTGATACGGCGGCAGGAACGCATCGGCGTCTTCCTCGGCCGGCACATCGACCGTCTCGTAGGTGTGGGTAAGCGCAAACCCGTCGAGGTTCACCATGAAAGGGGTGAGCACCGCGGGGTCTTCGGCCACCGCATACGCCATAAGCGCCAGGTCAAGCGCCTCCTGGTTGTTTTCGGCATACGCCTGGATCCACCCATGGTCGAGCAGCGCCAGCGAATCGCGCTGGTCACCGTAGATGTTCCACGGGAGCGCCGTCGCGCGGTTCGCGTTCATCATCACGATGGGGAAACGGCCGCCTGCGGCGTAGGTGAGCACCTCTGCCATGTAGAGAAGGCCCTGGCTCGACGTGGCCGTGAACGTGCGCGCGCCCGTGGCAGATGCCCCCATCGCGCACGAAAGCGCCGAGTGCTCGGATTCCACATGCACGTATTCCGCCTTGAGCGAGCCCTCTTCCACCATTTCAGAAAGACGCTCGACCACAACCGTCTGCGGCGTGATGGGATAGGCGGAAATCACCTGCGGTTTCGCGAGGCGGACGCCTTCCGCAAAGGCCTCATCGCCGGAAAGAAAACGTTTCATCGTGCGGAAACCTCGCTTTCGGGGATCATGGCAAGCGCTCCGAAACGGCACACCTCGACGCACACGCCGCATCCTTTGCAGAAGTCGTAGTCGATAGCTACGGGCGCATTGTCCGCATCCCCAGCAGGCTCGTCGGCGGGCCGGATAACGCAGCCGTCGGGGCAGTAGAGATAGCACTGCAAGCAGCCCGTGCATTTTTCAGCATCGAAGACGGGACGCATGTTGCGCCAGCCGGCGTTCTTCGCCACAAGATAGCCACCGTCGTAGCATGTGGTGTGGGCGAAGTCGGAAGGGTCGAGTGCAGCGGTTTGCAGCGTGGGAATAATCACCCCGCCTCGGGAAGCGGGCGCAAGAGCAGGCTTCCCCTTGGCCGTTTCACGTGAAACAGAGGCGTTGACCTGGGAATTAGCAGCTACAGCGGGATTCTCCCCCTCGCACGCGGGGCTCGCCTTCCCCACTGCTGCGAGCGCTGCATCAACCACGCGCTTGTTCTTCTCGTGCAACTTCGCAGGCATGTACCCCTCGATGGCACGCTTCACATCGTCGGCGCTCACATAATCACACACCGAGCATAGCGCGCCGAGAAGCGCCGTATTGGGAATCGGTCGCCCGAGAATCTCTTGGGAAATGCCGTTCGCATCGATGGCGACGATGCGCGGATCGCCAAACGAGCGCACCGAGTTCACGATGACCTTCCCATCAGGGAGCAGCTCATCTTCCCACTCGGCGCCGAGCAGCGTATCATCGAGATAAATCACGTAGTTCGCCTTGGCCACCGCGCTGCGATCGCCGATCGGCTCGCGCGACATCTTGGTGAACGCGCGTATGGGGGCGCCGCGCCGCTCAGGGCCGAACGAGGGGAATGCAAGCGCATAAGCGCCATCGGCGAACGAGGCCGCTGCACCCAAAAGCCGCGCCGCGGTAAAAGCCCCCTGCCCGCCGCGACCGTGCCAAAGCACTTCGATCATATGGTTTCTCGCCTTCTTGTTAACTCATAAACCGACCATCAGTATAGGCGAACCAGGCCGCGCCTGCGTGGTTTCGCCAATTCAATACGGGCAAGGCAGAATCGAGACGGATTTTGGCTCCACGAATTCTCTTTGAGGCCGAGCGCATCCTCTCGTTGGGTAAAAAACAAGAGCGCCGAACCTGTCGACGCTCATGAATAAGGTAGCAAATCAGCAAGGAGAAGCTCGCCTCACGGCTCGCCTGTCTATTCGCCCGTACGTTCTGCAGTGCCGCCGGCAAAAGAGGGGTCCATTGCCACGGCGTCGAGACGGGCCATTACGACATCTTCCACCTCGGGGGAATAAGGCGCATTGTCGCCTTCGCCTGCAAAGCGCGTGCGGATGTAGCTGCCGCACTCGTCGCAGGTGGCAATGCGATGGCCCTCGTCGCCTTCAATATTGTAGTAATGCAGATGACCCTGGTTGCGCGTACCGCAGCGGGGACAACGAATACGATCGAATTCCCAGCTTGTCCCGCACTGAGGACACCACAAGCTCTTGTTACGGCCGTCGCCCGATCCGCCCTCGCCCACGCGCGCGAGCGCAGCATCGCCGCCGCATGCAGGGCAGTGCATCTGGTGGTCGAAGAACACCTTCGCCTTCTTGCGAGCGCGCGCAACCGCCTCGGCAGGTCCCTCGAGCTGCCAGCGGAGCACGAGCGACGCGAACAGCTGGCCCATCTGCGCCTGGACCTCGGTCATGCCGTCAGCCACCAACTGCTCGGCGAATGCGGCCAGATACTCTGCCGGGTTCTTGCCCGCCAACGCGATGTCGCTTGCAGCAACGATCTCGTTCCATTTGGCGCTCGTAAGCGCGGCGGTCATTTCCTCGTCGAATCCGCCCAGCTCAGCAGCGCGAGCAATCACGGCGTTCATTCCTCGGGAAAGCGCCGCGGCGTCAATTGCCACCGGCGTGTTCGTGAACACGGGGATCTCGGCCTCGGAAAGCGCAGCCACACGCTCCACAGGCGGGACCTCATAACCCGCAGCGGTTTCCCCTGCTGCATCAGCATCGTCGAGCGCCGCCCACAGATTCATGAAGAAGTCGATACGCGAAACATCCGCCGCATCGAGCGTCTTCTCGTAATGTTGTGCCGCAAGCTGAGCCGCCTTGTTGTTCATGTGCACGCCTTTCTCGTCAAGCCTATTTGCCCGCCTCGCCTCAACACCGACGTTTGACGCGAGGCGAACGAATACGCGTCCTTTCCCCATTGAGAACGGGGACCCACCCGAACTTGCCGGATGGGTCCACCGCATCGATTCTTCTACCAGCCGAAACAGCCAGCTGAATCAGTTATTTGGCTACCGGTTTCTCAACCACGTTCTTGCCCTCGGTGATCTCCTTGCGAGCCCAGTGGCCCCAGTGATAAATCGCGTCAGACTCAGAAACCATGCCGTTGCCGAACATGAGCTTGTAGGTGCCGCGGTAGGGCTGGAAGATGCCCGCGCCCAGGAAGATGTGAGCCAAGCCGAACACGGCGATCATCAGGAAGCCGAAGTCATGCAGGAACAGCAGGACGCCATGAACCGTCGTGCCGAGGTTCAGACCCAGCTCGCCGATGAGCAGGATAACGCCGGTAACAGCCATGAGCAGGCCGAACAGCCACAGCATACCGTCGGCGAAACGCTGGCCGGATTTCACCTCGTCCTGATCCGGCATATGGATCCACTTTGCCAGGAACAGGTAGGGGAAGAACAGCATCATCCACTTCTTGTCGTCGGAGGTCCACTTCGCGAAGAGGTTCTTCAGGATATGGCCGACGCCCTTCGGGGACGCGATGGCGCTGAACAGCGGAACCACGACGAAGATGATGCCGCACACACGGTGCACCATGCGGAAGGCGAACACGACGTCGGAGCCCACCATCTGAGCCAGAGGCGGAATGAACACGAAGCAACCGCTCAAGCACAAAAGGATACAAGCGATAACTGCGATGCCATGCGTCAAGCGAGCCTGCAGCGAATGGCGCTTGATGTAGCGCTCGGTGCCAGCGGCTTCGCGATCTTTGAGGAACTGCTTGTCAGCGGCAAGCTGCTCGGGAGAAACGTTCACTGCTTCGTTACTCATCGCTGCCTCCCTTCCCGATACCGAATGGGTGATTCTCGAGGATGTGCTCCTTGACGGACTTCTCGTCCTGAGCGTCGCCGTGCTTGACGACGTCGCCGGTGATCAGGCTGACGGTGTCCTCGGTCTCGGGGTTGTACACGAGCTTATCGCGCTTGTAACCCACACCCAAAGCGAACATCGCCGCGAGGCCCACAACCGTGAGGCCGGTGACGACGCCCGTAACGGGCTTCATGACGCGGGTCATGCCCACCGTTGCCGGAGCGGACGGGTTGGCCGGAAGACCCGTGGCCTCGCGCCCGTACTTCAGCACGGAGATCACATGCAGACCGCCCATCTCGTTGGCACCGTAAATCTCGGCGTCCTCGTAGCCGCGGCCCTTCAGGATCTCGAGGCGCTCCTGGGCCAGGTCGAGCATCTCGTCGCGCGGCCCGAAACGAAGCGCGTTGGGCTGGCAGGTGGAAACGCAGGCCGGGTCCATACCCTGAGCCACGCGATCCGGGCAGCCGGTGCACTTGTTGACGTAGTCGCGGATGCCTTCGGTGCGGTAGCGCGGCACGTCGAACGGGCACACGCCTTCGCAGTAATGGCAGCCGACGCACTTGGAGTCGTCGACGTGGACGAATCCGGTGTCCTCGTCCTTCGTGATGGCACCAGCAGGGCACACCGTCGCGCAAGGCGCCTCGGTGCAATGCTGGCAGGAGCGGCGATTGAAGATCCAGTCGACAGGCTTCTGCCCGCGGACTGCATCGCGCTCTTGGAACGTCTGGATCAGACGCGTGTTGCCGTTCAGGTCGGCCGGGTTCTGAAGCGAACCGGAGAATTTGTTCTCGTTGGTGCCGATCGGGGACGGCAGGTTATTCCACACCTTGCAGGCAACCTGGCAGCCCTTGCAGTTCGTGCACAGGGAGGTGTCGTAAAGAATAGCCATTTCAGTCATGTCTTACCCCCTCCTTATGCTTTCTCGATGTTGACGAGGAACGCCTTGTACTCAGGCACCATGGTGTTCGGGTCGCCGACGTTCGGGGTCAGGTCGTTTACCGTATCGCCCGTGCCGTACAGGTGCGTCCAGCCGAAGTGATGCGTGAGGCCAACCTGGTGCTGCGTCTTGCCGTGGATCGTGAATGGCTTGAGGCGCTTGGTGACGTACGCATCGACCACGACGGAGCCGCGCTTGTTCCACACGCGAACCTTGTCGCCGGGCTTGATGCCCTTCTCAGCTGCGAACTCTTCCGACATCTCGCAGAACTGCGACGGCATAGCCTCCACGAGCGCCGGGCAGGAGCGGCTCTGGCCGCCGGTCTGCCAATGCTCGGTGACGGAGTACGTGGTCGCGATGATCGGGTACTCGTCGGTTCCGCCGTGAGCGGTGGACTCGTATTCCGTGAACTTGATCATCGGGTTGTTCTGCGAACCGTTAAGCGCGTTGTCGAACGGGCTCTCGAACGGCTCGTAGTGCTCGGGCATCGGGCCGTCTTCCATACCGTAGGATTCCAGACGCGCGTTCTGCTCCCACAGCATGAAGAACGTGTTGTTGTTCGGCGGAACCGGCTGACCGTTCTTGGCGGACACGAAGTCGCCCTGGTCGACCAGATCCCACTTGCTGCCGTCCCACTCCATGAGCTTCTTGTCGGGGTTCCACGGCTTGCCGTTGGTGTCGCAGGAGTTGCGGTTGTACAGGATACGACGGTTGGAAGGCCAGCTGAACGCCCAGTTGGAGTTCAGGCCAAGGCCGGACTTGTCGTTGTTGTCGCGACGACCGATCGGCTGCTGGGCCGGATCGAGCGGTGCGTCGTTGTTGTTGTAGAAGCCCGAGTAGATCCACATCGCGCAGGAAGTGGAGCCGTCGGCGCCAAGTTCGGAGTAGCCCTTGAGCAGGTCGACCTTGCCCGCCGCGAAGTCGGAGTTAGCCGTGCGGTAGCCGTTGAGCGCCCAAGAAACCGGACGGAAGTCGATCTTACCGTTGACGTAGTAATCCCACTTGGTGTTGAGGATCGGGTCGGGGTTAGCGCCACCTTCTTCCTTGTACAGACGGCAGATTTCCGTCCACAGAAGGTCGCACATCTCGAGGTCAGGCTTGGCCTGATCCCACGGCTCGACTGCCTGGTAGCGCCACTGCAGCCAACGACCGGAGTTCAGGATGGTGCCGGGCTTCTCGTAGATGAGTGCGCAGGGGAGGAAGTACACGGTCGTCTGGATCTCGGCCGGGTTCATATCCGGCGCCTTCCAGAAGGCCGCCGACTCGGTTTCGACCTGATCGGCCACGACAAGCCAATCGAGGTTCGCCATCGAACGGCGCACGTTGCCGGCGTTCGGGGCCGAGTGGCAGGGGTTCATGCCCCAGTTGAAGTAGCCCTTGATGACACCCTGCTTCATGAGCTCGAACGTGGAGATATGCGTGTAGTCCTGGTCGCCCTTCTCAGACGGAACCTTCGGCCACCAGTCGTAGCCGTAGTCGTTCTCGACGGTTGCGGCGTCGCCGAACCATTCCTTCAGCGAGGACACGATGAACTTCGGCTTGTTGGTGTAGTAGCCAGCGGAATACGTCTGGGATTCCAGCCACTTGCGCAGGCTGGAACGATCGGTGGTGTTGGCCCACTTCAGGTAAGCGGGATGCTCGTTGACCATCATGCCCATGTCGGTCGCGCCCTGAACGTTAGGCTCGCCGCGCAGAGCGTTCACGCCGCCACCAGGGATGCCGATGTTGCCGAGGAGCAGCTGCATAACGCACATGGCACGCGTGTTCTGAGCGCCATAGGAGTGCTGCGTCTGGCCCAGTGCATAGAGCACCATGCCGGCACGGCCGGGCTTCGCGGTGGAACCGTAGGTGGAGTACACGAGCTCAAGGGTTTCCTTGTCCATGCCGCAGATGTCGCACACAGCGTCGAGGGTATAGCGCTCGTAGTGCTTCTTCACCTGCTGATAAACGCACATCGGATCCTGGAGCGTCATGTCGCGCTTGGGAAGGGTGAGCGTCGGCGTGGTGAACTCGGGAACGCCGCTCTTCTTAACCCAGGCGTAGTCGCCCGAAGCGGAGGTGTCCCAGTTCTCTTCCTTCTCGGTCTGATAGTGCCAAGAATGGTTGGAATAGGTCTTGGTCTTCTCGTCCCAACCGGAGTAGAGGCCGGTTTCGATGTCGAAGTCGAACTCGGGGTCGAGCAGGTAAGACGCATTCGTGTAGTTGAGCAGGTACTCGTAGTTGTAGTCGCCCATTTCACCAGTGGCGAGGTACTTCTCGAGATTCGGATCGATCAGGTTCTCGATGATCCAGTGATACATGCCGCCGTAGAAGGCGATGTCAGTGCCCGAACGGATGGGGCAGTAGATATCCGCCTGCTCGGCAGTACGGGTATAGCGAGGATCGACGACGATCCACTTCGCTCCGCGATCGTGGGCCTTGCCAAGCCACAGCGAGCTAACCGGGTGGTTCTCAACGGAGTTGGAACCGCAGTGGAGGATAACGTCAGTGTTTTGGAAGTCGCACCAGTGGCTCGTCATAGAGCCGCGACCGAATGATGCTGCCAGACCGGCAACGGTGGGGCTGTGTCAAACACGCGCCTGATTGTCGATGGCGATCACGCCGAGCGATCGCATCATCTTGAGGATCAGGTATTCCTCCTCGGAGTTTTCTTGGCTACCGCCCAGGCTGGCAATTGCCGGGGTACGGTTCACGGTGAGGCCGTTCTTGTCGGTTTCCTCAAACGTGGCGTCGCGCGTGTCCTTGACCTTGCGCGCGATTTCCTTGATGGCGTCTTCCCAGGTGATGTCTTCCCACTCGGAAGCACCAGGACGGCGCACCATAGGCTTGGTGACGCGATCGGGGTTCTTGATGACCTCGCGCGTTTCCGGATCCACAATGTTGCGGAGCTGGAACATGGCCGCGCCCTTCGGGCACAAGCCACCTTGGTTGATGGGATGGTCGGGATCACCTTCGAGATTGATCAGCTCGCCGTCGCGCACCGAAAGAAGCGAACCGCATCCGCCTGCGCAATAGCAGCAGATGTTGGTGTACTCTTCAGTGTTCACGAGCTTCCAGTCGCTGTTCGACTCTACAGCCAAAGCAGGCGACTGCTGCGTCAGCTGGAACGCCATGCTCGTCGCGAACGCCGCACCGGTGGCTTTCATGAAGCCCCTGCGTGTCAGGTTCATAGTCTCGTCTCTCCTTCCAAATTCTCGTCTTCCCTCGTCTATACCGCGTCGGGGCATACTTTGCCCCTTCGTCGGTTGCCCATGGTACGAGATATCTCGACATAAATTCAACAAATGAGACCGCAAAAGGGCTAATTGTCGGGGGAACGGCTGAATTGCGTAAATGCATATTTGACCTGGGGAAATGCTATTTTAATTCCTTCTTGGAAAATATTCATTGGCAGCGCTCTTTTGAAATGTGAATGCTACGTAAAGAAATAATGGAGATGACCTGCACTATCTTATTTGAGAATATCCCACTTTCTGGACAGGATGAAATCTCCCAACAACAGGTTGATTTTCCTTCCCGTCTCAACCTCGAGGATTGAAGAAGCGACCATCGGAAGAAAAACTTCTGACCCGAACAAAATGAGAAGGCGTGACTCGAAGACGCCAGACTCGCGCCGCGCTGCCCCCCAACGGTGGCCGCAATCGCTCCACACCAGCGAGAAAAATGCACATAGTCGCCGAGGATGGGCTCTATGCGCCCCTCCTCTGCGGGAAGGCCGCACGAAGCTCTGATTTCAGCGGGCGCTGGTATACTGAGCACCGACGAGCAAGGAGGTTGCCCATGAGCACGAAGGAAAAGGTCGCACTGACGAAGCTCACCAGCAAAGGCGGTTGAGCGGCGAAGTGGGGTCCGGGTGACCTCGAAGACGCGCTGCACTGCCTCTCTCCCGCAATCGACCTGCCCGACAAGGACAAGCTTCTGCTCGGGTTCGAGACGAGCGACGACGCGGCGGTGTGGGAAATCAACAAGACGACGGCAGCCGTGCTCACGGTCGACTTCTTCACGCCCGTCGTGGACGATCCCTACGAGTTCGGCCGCGTCGCCGCAGCGAACGCGCTCTCCGATGTCTTCGCGATGGGGGCGCGACCTCACGTAGCTCTCAACCTGCTCGCACTCGACAGCGAGCTTGGCGCCGAGGTGGCGGGCGAAATCCTTCGAGGCGGCGCCGACACCGCGCATGCAGCGGGGGCGTTCGTCGCCGGCGGGCACACGATTGATGATGAGGAACCGAAGTACGGCCTATGCGTGTTCGGCACTGTCGACCCGAACAAGATCGTCCGCAACGGGGGCGCGCAAGCGGGCGATGTGCTCTACCTCACCAAGCGCATCGGCACGGGCATCATGAGCGCCGCCGTGAAAAACGAGCTTGTCACCCAAGACGAGTTCCGCCCCGTCGTCGAGTCGATGATGGAGCTCAACATCGCAGGCGGCGAAGCAATGGTCACGGCGGGCGTCCACGCGGCGACCGACGTCACGGGTTTCGGGCTGTCGGGCCACCTGCACGAGATGCTCGAGGCGTCGAACGCAGCTGCCGAGCTGGACTTCAGCGCCATCCCCACTTTCGAGCGCGTATGGGAGCTCTCGTGCGCATACTGCCGCCCCAATCGGGCGTTCTCCATCATGGATCTTGCGGAGGAATACGTGCGGCAGGGCGCGCTCGACGACGACGAGTTCGACAACCGCATGGGCGTGATCTGCGACCCGCAAACCTCGGGCGGCATCTTGGCGGCTATCCCCCCTGACCAGGCGGCTGTGTTCGAAAGCGAATTCGAGCGACTCGCAGGGCGGGCGCCCTGGAAAATCGGCCGCATCGTCGAGGGCGAAGCGGGCTCGATCTCATTTGCGGACGGAGCCCGATAGCCCTGCTCGCAAGACCGTGCGACTCGGAGCATCAATATGGAGAAGCTGGTTGTACTTCGCGACGGCCCTATTTCCGCGCGCGTGCGGCTCGGAGCATCTGCGCCGCACGCGTAATCTGCTGCGCCGCATAATCGATTTCGTCGATCGTATTGTAGAACGCGGGCGAAAGGCGCGCCACGCTGCTCGTCCCCAGCCAATCGAGCACGGGCTGCGCGCAGTTGTGGCCGCTTCGCAGGGCAACGCCGCGCACGTCGATGAGCGTGCACAAATCGAGCGGGTGTACCTCATCGAGCGTGAACGATACGAGTCCCGCACGCTCTTTCGGTGAGCCCGCGATGTGAAGACCCTCGATTTCCCCAAGCACGCTTACCGCATGGCTGACCAGCGAAGACTCGTACGCCGCGATGTCCTCGCGACCCAAAGCGCTCAGGTAGTCGCACGCCGCGGCGATCGCGATGGCACCCACGTAGTTCGGCGTGCCCGCTTCCAGGCGCAGGGGAAGCTCTTCCCAGGTGGTCAGCTCCTGCGTCACCTTCCCCACCATCTCGCCGCCGAAATCGCGCGGAGCGAGCATCTCGAGCGCCTCGCGCGTGCCGCAAAGCGCGCCGATTCCCGTGCCCGCCATCATCTTGTGGCCGGAAAAAGCCAGGAAGTCGACGCCCAGATCCGCGATATCGACCACGCCGTGACGCATGATCTGCGCGCCGTCGAGCACGAAGAGAGCGCCCGCATCGTGGGCCATCTTGGCAAGCCTTTTCACGGGAGTCACCGTGCCGAGCACGTTCGAGCACCCCGTCATCGCCACGATCTTCACCCTGTCGTCGGAGAGCAGCTCCGCGTAGTGGGTCTCGTCCACCTCGCCTTCTTCAGTGAGCCCAACGACGCGGAAATCGGCGCCTGCAGCAAAGCACGCCTGCTGCCACGGAACGTAGTTGGAGTGGTGTTCCATGAGGCTCACCACGACGGCATCGTCAGGCCCGAGCACGTGCGCCAAGCCGCGAGCCACCATGTTCAAGCCATCGGTCGTGCCCCGCGTGAACACCACGCACGACGAATCGGCCGCGCCGACGAACCGGGCGACCGTCCCCCGCGCGCGCTCGAGCGCATCGGTTGAGGCGTGCGCCAAGTAATGCATTCCGCGATGCACGTTCGCGTTGCTCGTCCGATAGTGCTCAGAAACAGCGGAAAGCACCTGCTCAGGAACTTGCGTCGTCGCCGAATTGTCCAAATACACGAGAGGATGGCCGTGAACCTGCTGTCCCAAAATCGGGAAATCCTCACGTACACGTTCCACATCCATGTTCGCCATCCCTTTCGCCCCGGCACATCATCGCATGCCGAGAATTCTAGTCCATCAGGAGTCCCTGCGCATGGACGGGTCGTCCTTCGCATCGAAGAGCGCGTCCGCGAGCTGGGTAATCGTCTCAAAGTCGGCAGACTGCTCGGGCGTGAAGCGCACGTTCAGCGCACGCTGGAGCGTCAAGGACAAAAGCACCTTCTTGATATCGGTCGAGCTTTGGTTGGTGCACGTGGTCGAGCCTTCCGCAAGCTTCACGCTCTTGTCGTTTTGGCGCAGAAGCTTCTCAACGCTCTCGTCGGCGAGCTTTAAGATGTCCTCCGTGCCCAAAGCCTGCACCTCGTCTTCGGTCAGGAAGAACTTGGCGAGCGTGTAGTTGCGCACTTCCTGGCGAAAATCCTCGCGACCAAGCGCGCCCGACGTAATCTTGTCCTGCGCGGCTTGCGCATCCTTCGCCGCAATGTCGAGACGGTCTTTCAGGGTCATCGTGCTAGCCATGATGAGGTTCCTCCTTATCTGAAAGCGCCTTGCGCGCAAAATCCTTGATAGTCGACGCGATTGAGGAAACGCCAGCCTGCCGCTTCGCGTCGAACACGTACGCAAGCTCGGTCTCCTCCACAAAGCGCACGGGGCACTCAACAATCGCTTGCGCATCTTGTCCCGAGAACATTTTCTGGAACAGGTAGATCACGCCGCGCACCATGAGCGTGTCGCTGTCACCTTCAAGCGCGAAGCCCTCGCCCGGCGTAGCGCCCGCCCACGAAGGGTAGAGCCAAACCTGCGACTGGCACCCCTCCACGAGCACTTCCTTCACTTTGCGCTCCTCGGGAAGCTCCTCGAGTTGCGCCGATAGCTGCAACAAGTAGTCGAACTGCTCGAACGTGTCACCAGCAGCGACGAAGCCGTCGATGAAGTCCTGCTGGATCGCATCAGGGCTCTTCATGATTCCCACCCCCTCTCTTGCCGGCGTAGGCCCTCCACCCGGGCAAAAACAAGCCTGCGACGTCGATTGCGGCGCCGCAGGCTTGGCGTTCGGCGCGTGATACGCCTTCTCGTTGGCTCGATTTACGCCTGGACGATTTCCAGACCGAGCAACTCACCGAGCTCGATGACCTGCTCTTCGAAGTCACCGTAGATCAGCGGCATGTGGTTGCCGATGGCGGCCTGCTTCTTGAAGAAGTCCTTGGAGTCCTTCACCTGGAAGAACACGCCCATGGAGCAGTTGGTCTGATCGTAGCCCATGGAGGTGATGATCTTGCCCTTGGCGACGAAGAGCTTCTCGACGTTCGGGTCGACACGGCACATTGTGATCGTCTGGCCGGCGTCCTCTTCGAACTTGTAGCGCAGCGTCGCGCCGAAGCCGGAGCGAGCGAAGGAGCGGATCGCGTAGGGACGGAACTCCTCGTCGAAGGATTCCCAACGGCGGTTCGGCACCGAATGGAAGGTCAAAACGACGTTGGGGATGTCGCCGAGCTCTTCCATCTTCTGGTCAACATGCTCGGGCGTGAAGAACAGCGCCTTGGGCAGCTGAGCGCGCACACCATGACGCACTGGGCTCGTGAAGCAATTGCCCATGTAGGACGGACGGCGGCCGATGGCCTGCAGCATCAACTTGGAGACGACGGCGCCCAGGTCGTACTCGCATGCGGACGGGATGCCCTGCTCGTTGTTGAGCGAGTGGTTCAAACACATCGTGAACTGCTTCTGGTTCAGGCGGCGCGTCGCGCACAGGTCAGGGCACGGGGCGGTGAAGCAGTTGCACTCGTAGGCGTCGAGGAACTTCTGGATGCCGTAGTTGGCCTCAACGGACTTCTTGACCATCTCGCGCGTCATCTCGCACTCTTCGGCGCCTGCGATGAGCTCGTCGGTTTCCTTGTCGATGATCTTCTCGTCCTCGGCGGTGAGGTTTAAGCCCTTGCGGCCCGGCGTGCAGTAGTTCTCCATCGGGTCGTCGTAGGAAATCTGGTCAAGCAGCTCATGGGCGGAAACGTAACGGATGCGGGTGCCGAAGCGCTCGGTGATCTTCTCGGGGTCGATGATCGAGTCGGGCGCGCTCACCGAAACGGTGCTCGTCATGCGGGTCGCCGCGAGGATCTTCGAATCCTTCATGACCTTGCGGGCGCGCAGGACGGTCATGTACTCGGTGGCGTCCTCCCAATCCTCGAAGGAGTAGAACTCAAGGCCGCGGGCGAGGAACTCAGCCGACGTGATAGCGGAGGCGCAACATGCCTGGGTGATGGCGCAGGGCTTGCCGACGCGCTGCGCGAACTCGAGAGCCAGGTCATAGGGGCGGCTCGCATACCCGATAAAGTACAGGTCAACTTCCTCGCTGCCCTCGGCGAGCTTATCGATCATCTCGTCTTTGGTGAGGAAGTTCTCGTCGCGCTCGACCTTGACGGGCTCGAGAAGGTTGACGACGTTCTCCGGCATAGCAGCCTGGAGCTGGGCATACCAGCCCTTGAACTTCTCGGCGGCCATATGGAGGTCGAATTCCTTCTCAAGCTGGATGCCCTCGCCAAAGCGGCACGGTCCCTCGAACACGTACTCGTGATACAGCGTCAAGAAAATCGGCTTCACGTTAAGGCGAATTTCCTCATGCTTTTTGATGGCCATGATGACTATCCTTTCCCCTGTTTTCCGGCACTCTCTCCCGTGCCGTGCTGACATCGAGAAGGGTACGGCGCATCGAACCGTAAATCATGGGGCTTGAACCAACGTCTTCAATGGTTTCTATTGTGCATTTTGCATAATTTCGGCGTTGCGGAAACGGTACGCGAGAAGGAAAGCGAACCGAAGGGAAGGATCGGACGTGTCGATACCGTACATGCTCTCGATGCGGTCGATGCGATATTTCACATTATTGCGATGCATATGCAGCTTCTCAGCAACGATATTCGCACGACGCTCGCACATGAGGTAATCATAAAGGAACAGGTAGTTATCAGTGCCCCGCTCGGCATCATCTTCTGCGATAGAGCGAACGATGACGCTCGCATAGGTTGAGTTCAAAAGCGGCAGGTCATCGCCAACTTTATCGGCGATGAAAGCAACTTGGACACGGTCAAACGAGAAAATACGACTCCAGTTGAAGGGAACTGGCAGTTTGTGCGCATTCGGCTGAAACTCAGCACCGAGCCGTGCTGCCTCGCGTGCCTGCCGATAGGCGATGGGGGCCTTGGAGAGATTCGTGAACTTGGAGCTGCGTCCGCAGATGAGGTCCATTTTCTCCATCAGCTCGTTGATGCGCGACGAGATGGACTTATGCCCCCTGGGGCACGTGCCGACTTCGCAATGCAGCGAGCACTGAGGCGAGAGGCAATTGAAGCACAGCACCGTGACGCAGCTGTCGAAAAGAACGACTTTCGCGGGCGCCACCATCGTAACGAGATCGGAAAGGAGCCGCGAGGGAGACATGTCCTCGTTAACGGGAATGGCGAACAGGCAAAACCTTGCTTCTAAGGGAATCCCCACAAGTTTGCACCGCTCGCGCACGATTGCCTCGTTGCTCTCGCGACCCAAAAGCAAGTCGTGGAGGAACGTGTCAACCGCGTTGCCCGAAGGCTTGTCCTCCGGGTATTCGCGCTCGGCGATTCTCTTAACCCGAGCAAGGAAAAGATCAAACACATCGTAAAGATAATCGCAGGGAGACAGCCTGTTGCACATCATGACGACGATGAGACTGAAGCTCGTCTTGGTTTTGAAAGACCTCACGACCGTGACATATTTGCAGATGGAAAGCGTATCGTTGACGATGAAGCCGTCCTCTTTCGCCCAGGGCTTGAAGCGCTTGTGCAGCTGGAACTTCCGAATGTTCTCCTCGGTGTGATACCCGTGCTCGATCAGCTCCATCGTGATCGGGTCGTCGCAAGGAGTTCCCTTGGTGTAGGCTAAAAGCTTGAGAGCCGGATCCACGATAACAACGTTGTTGCACAGCATCTTCTCGCTCACGTCCATGAGCTCCTGAAGCCCGCCGCCGCGCCCGAGCACCGCGTCCATATCGCGCTCCCATATCCCGAATCGATAGAAAATCTCGAGCAACGCGTTGAATACTTGGAGCGTTCCCTCGCCTCCGGTAACAGAAAGGACGGCGGTTGGATCAGGCTTAGTCGCGTGATGGTCCACGAAAGCGGCGTGGCGGCCGTACCCGCGGACGCTTTCGCAATCCTCGCTTGTGGAGCAGATATAGAGGATATCGTCTCCCGCAATCGAAGATTCTCCCAGATAAAGGCGGGCATTCTCGAAAGAAAGACTCCCGTCAGACGAAATTGAGACATTCCCCATAGCCTCAAGTTCGCGCTTTATGATGTTAAGCGAAACACCCATGACCTACCCCTTCAGATAAAGCCATTGCGCCGTATCTCATAATGCTCTCTTTCCCACTCGATTGCTTTAGTCGAAAACCACGTTTTCCTGTATTCTCATTATGTAAAATGCACAATAGAATTTCACCCCCATCGTGCACGTCTTGCAAGAAGCACAATGACTCCCAATTCCTTCGTATGCCGCCCGCCCACTGACTCACGCTTGCGAGGTCGATAAGCTTTCCTCGAGCGAGAGACCATCCCCTCAGCTCAGCGAAAGCCCCTTTCTCCCTCAATAAAGGGGCTTCATTGCAGGGGCGGGCACTTATATCCCAAGCCCGCCCCCTCCGAAAGGCTCACTCCGCCAGCAAAATGGCGGTTAATCATACAGTTCGGGAGCAACCGGGCGCGCAAAGGGGATAGCGCCCAAACTAAGGAGGAGAGCCATGCCAAGAATCAACACTGCTATACGTTCCGTTTGGGGGGTGTCCGAGATAGGCTTCTCGATAGCCGCAACGCTCGAGACCGCCTTCTTCCTGTTCTTCCTGACTGACGTGGCGCAACTGCCGCTCGCCATCTCGGGCGTCATCGCCGCAAGCGCGTCAGCCGTCGACACCATATCTGCCCTTTTGGCGGGCGTGTTCATTGACAAGTTCCACTTCAAGAAGGGCAAGTACCGCCCCTGGCTCATCATCGCCCCAATCATCGCCATGGTGTTCTTCATCATGTGCTTCACCAAGGTGGGCGGCGATGTCGTAGCTGGTATTGTTATTAGCATCGGTTATGTCGTCAGCCATTTCTGCTGGAATATTACTTACGCAGGCATTCGCAGCATGACCAACGTGCTCACCGACGAGCCCTCCGAGCGCGCGTTTCTCTCGGGCCGCCTTGGTGCCGGCGCTGCGCTCGGCCGCGTGATCGCATCCAAGCTCGTGCCGCTGATCACGACTTCCCTTGCCGCACTCGTCAGCGGCGTGCTTGCCTACTCCATTTGCGCTGCTGTCGTGTCGGTCATCTACATCATTGCGATGGCAATCTGCTTCTTCGCGACCAAGGGATACGACACCGAGACCAAGTCGGAAGGCAAGAAAATTTCTTTCAAGGCGATGGGCAAAAACATCGTCACCAACCCGAATCTTATCGGCGTCGTACTCCACGA
>NZ_CAKTTZ010000002.1 GCF_934617235.1 uncultured Ellagibacter sp.
CGATGGCCGTTTTCCTCGGGCGGGCTTCGCCCGCCCTCCGAAAACGGGTTGATACACCAACATTCGGGACGCTACCTAAGAGGGTGATGCACCTTGCGAGAGCGATGGAAAATGCGACGGATCGACGAGGCAAGTCCCATAAGCAGCAAAAACCCGCAAAACCAAGGACAGGCAACGCTCATCGACGCTATTGTTGTTCAACCATTATCTCAAGCGTATGCAGGTATTCCTCATCATCATCTGAAACATACTCGCTTACGTGCCAAAACTCCAGTAGCTTGCCGCGAGGAGCAAGCGAGTGGCTTCGCATGAAAGCGCTCATCTCCTCGAAAGCGGCTGGCGTCAGCTGGGCCGGACCCCTCACCGTACGGCAAAGATACGTGCCTTCGGGAAGAACGAGGGCATCATGATACTCAGCCTTCTCAATAGCCAACAGCGCTTTTTCGGGAACAAAGCAATCGTCGTATCGCAGGCGAGTATAGTCCATGACGAAACACGGGATACTATGAAGTGAGTCTATAGTTATCCCCAGTTCATGAGCTTTCTTGATCGTGTAGTACGGCAGCGGATCGGCGTCTATGTCCGAATCCTCGCTGATAACGATGTAATGCCGAGCGCCCCTATGCCTCAGCCTCGGTTCACTGTCACCACTCGCAAGGACGGCATCGGTCGTACTCCTAAGACATTGCTCGATTTTTCGACGTCTTAACGAAAGCTTGCTTATTGTTTCATCGATTCGATCCATTTCCTTGTTAAAGAGCTCGATGGTCTTTTCGAGGCTGTGCGACGAAAGATAATCGCGTATGTCACTCAAGGTGAAATTCATTTCGAGCATCGACATAACGATATTGAGGCGAGCAAACTCAACTTCGCCATATACGCGATAGGAGTTCCGCTCCCTCCGAGGCGTTATCAGCCCAACGCTCTCGTAGTATCTCAGCGTATCGGAGCTGACGCCGTAAAGCTGGGCAGTCTGCTTGATATTCAATGGCAGCTTCTCATTCATTGCCGACCCCGTAACTCGATTGCTTTCCTACCCGCAACACTATAAACCCTAGACCGACTCCAAGGCTAATTCAAACTATTTGATGCCATTTGAAGGAATTTTGCCTCCTAAAAACCACTCGTTTTCGCGTTATTTATCGCTTAACATTGGAATCTCTCGAGACTTTACCATTCCCTGTGGCGAGCCAAAAGAAACATTGCGCGCATGCATGATTCGAAAGGAATGGAAGTAATTATGCAGGCAAAAACCAGAACGGGAGTGATGCAGAGCGTCACCCTCGAAAGCGGAGTCGAAGCCTTCTTGGGAATCCCCTACGCAAAGCAGCCAACTGGCGAGCTACGCTGGAAAGCTCCTGTCAGGTTGGAGGACTCGGATGAGCATCGGATTTGCGATTCATTCGGTCATTCGGCATGCCAATTCAAAGACGAGGTTGAGCCAGCCTCCCTGCACGAACAGGGCGAAGACTGCCTTTCTCTCAACATTTGGGTCAATGGGTCGGGGAAAACCAACCTTCCCGTCATGGTTTACATTCACGGAGGTGCCTACTTTTCCGGCGGATCCGCCGACCCCCTTTACAACGGCGAGCATTTCGCCCAAAGCAAAGACGTGGTAATCGTCTCCATCAACTACCGTCTTAACGTGTTTGCCTCGATTGCGCTCGAATGCCTACCCGGCGGCGAAGAATATAAGGAATCCGGCTACCTCGCAATCCTCGACCAAATCAAGGCACTCGAGTGGATCAAGGAGAACATCGCCGCCTTCGGGGGAGACCCGGACTGCATCACGCTGTTCGGCGAATCGGCAGGATCGTCTAGCCAAGCCCTTCTCGCTATCCTTCCCCAGGCGAACACGCTCTTCCAGCGCGCCATCCTTGAATCCGGCCCCATCCAACTTTACAAAACCAAAGAGCGCGGCGAAGCGTTCACAAAGGAATTCGCCGAGATCATGGAATGCGAAACCGCCCAGCAGCTCTTGGCGAAAACCTCCGACGAGCTCCTCGCGGGAATGCAAGTTTGGTGCGATAGGCATACCTATGAAGTCTCCCTCATCTTCTCGCCAACCTGCGATGGGTCGTTCCTTCCCCTCAAACCGATGAAAGCCTGGAAGGAAGGCGCCGCGAAAAACATCGATATCATGATTGGTTGCACCGAGGACGAGTTCACTTACTTCAAATTCTACTTCGAGGATTTGCCGAGCTTCTGGCATGGCCAATTCCCCATTCATTTCGACGATCAAATCGACACGATAGATTGGGAGGAAAAATATCGCGAAGCCTATCCCGAAAGAGACTTCGGGGAATACTACACCGACTTCATGAATGTCACTGGCTTTTTCGTCGGCGCCGACCTTATGGCCGAAGAGCAGTCCGAATACAAACCTGTGTACAACTACTTATTCCGCTACAAGTCGCGCATCGAGGGAATGGGGGCATGTCACGCCATCGAGGTTCCTTTCGTCATGAAGAATCTCGATACCCCGAACGGCCTCATGTTCACCGGTCCGAACCCCCCGGCGCATCTCGCCGAGCAGATGAACGCGTGCTGGTATAACTTCGCCAAAACCGGTAAGCCTTCCGTCGAGGGAGTGGAGGAATGGCCTGTCTACACCGCAGAAGATCGCGCTCATATGGTCATCGACGAGAATGCATGGGTCGTCAAACATGACATGCGAGCAAAAGATGACGCCGTGTTCCGCCCCATGTATAGCGTCCTGCTGAACGACTAGTAATTTGAGAGAAGAAGGAAAATACCATGGATGAGGAAATGAAATTATCGGGTTATCGATGGGTGGTACTGCTCACCGTATGCCTCATTTGCTTCATGGCAAACTTCATGCAATACCAAGTTTCAGCATGGGGCGTCGTCGTTATGGACACCCTTGGCGTCGATGTCGCGGGACTTACGAACCTGATGCTTATGCCCATGCTGACCGCAGTGTTTTTAAGCATCCCCGCAGGTTCGCTTGCCGACCGCTACGGCGTGAAAATCGTGG
Organism: uncultured Ellagibacter sp.; assembly: GCF_934617235.1. Lineage (GTDB taxonomy): Bacteria > Actinomycetota > Coriobacteriia > Coriobacteriales > Eggerthellaceae > Ellagibacter. The sequence goes on from NZ_CAKTTZ010000002.1 coordinate 2,999, forward strand.
TCTCTGTCGGGCTTATCCTGTCTGTCATCGGCGGCTTCATTCGCTTCTTCATGATTGCGAACTTCGCCGCCCAACTGGTCGCCATGTTCTTAATCGGGTGCGGAATCTCATGCCTCAACGCCAATCTCGCGAAGGTACTGGGAACCTGGTTCAAGCAGCAGACCTCTCTCGCCATGGGCGTCTTCTATGCTGCATCGTGCGTCGCCATCGTCGTCGCCCAGGCATTCAGCACGATGTTTCCGACTCTCGAAGTCTCGTACCTGGTCGCGGCTGTTGCTCTTGCCATCACCGCGCTCTTGTGGATTCTCTTCATGAGCAATGTTCCCAAAGGCGAAAGCCTTCCTGAGCCCGAGCCCGTTATCAAGTACCTCAAGATTGCAATCAAATCGCGCAACGTTTGGTTTATCGCGCTCGCCTATGGCCTGACCCTCGCTTCGACCACCGCTTACTGCTCAATCCTCCCCTCCGCGCTTGAGCTCGCACGCGGCGTCGAAACCTCGGTCGCTGGATCGATGGCGGCAATCATCACCGTTGGCAGCTTCTTCGCCTGCTTCGCCGGCCCCGCCGTCGTACTGAAGCTGGGCAAGAACAAGCCCTTCCTCGTCCTCACCACCATCATTGCTGCCGCAGTCATGATTGTGAACTGGTTCCTTCCCTTGGGAACCACCATGTGGGTCGTGCTCGTCGTCAACGGTTTCATGACCGCGCTTTCTGGCCCAATCATCCAAGCAATGACCCCCGACCTGCCGGAAATCGGCGTGAAGTACGCCGGCTCAGCAGGCGGCATCATCGGCACCGTCGGCCTTTTGTGCTCGTACTTCATTCCTGTTATCGTTTCGACGATCACTGGAGACAACTGGACGATGAACCTTTGCGTTGAGTCTATCCTGTTCCTGTTGAGCGTAGTACCCATCGCCCTGTTGCCCGAAACTGGAATCAAAGCTAAGCTGCAGCAAAGCAAGCAATCCGAGTAATTCCCCCCGCCGAACCCGCCTCGGCAGACCGCAGCCAATCGGAAGGCCCCTCCCCCTGCATCACCTTCCGACACCTTACCCTCCTTCACCGCCCATCGCCATATCCCCACACCAGTGAGCATGGGCGGTGAAGGAAATCGAGCGAGAGGACGTCGAGATGCCATTGCGGCGCTTTGCAATTCTGCTTTCGGTATGCTGCCTTGCTTTTACGGGTAACTTCATCCAATATCAGGTGTCTGCCTTGGCCCTCGATATCATGCCAATGTTGGAAATCAACTCTGTTGGATTTTCCACCATGTTTCTCGTTCCCATGCTTGCAGCAGTCTTTTTCGGAATCCCCTTTGGGCTTGCTGGGGATAAATTCGGTCCGAAACGAGTTGTCGCAACGTGTTTTTCGATTGCTTGCGTAGGAGGGTTGCTCAGGATAATCACCCTTTACAGTTACCCCCTTCAATTGGCTTCGCTCTTTCTTATAGGCATTGGGATGGCGGCATTGTCGACAAACGTTGTAAAGACCATCGCCCTTTGGTTTGGGAGTAAAACCGACACAGCTGTTGGCGTCTACTATGCGGTATCCTGCCTGGGAATCGTTGTCTCGCAAGCAGTGGGAGAATTGTACGACTCGGTCCGCCAAGCATACGTCATTGCAGAAATCGCCCTTGTAGCTGTGACGGCACTCTGGATCATCGTCGACAAGAACCTCCCAAACGGCGTGAATCCCCCGACCGAAAAGCCAGCGCTCAACACGTTTCTCGTGGCGGCAAAAAACACCAATATCTGGCTTATCGCCCTTGCTGTCGGATTCACCCTCTCTTCCAGTACTGCTTTCGCCGGACTTCTTCCCCAAGCGCTTGAGTCAGGCAAAGGAATGGGCGGCTTCGCTGCAGGGAACATGGCAGCCTCGGTGACTATCGCAAGCATTTTCGGATGCATCGTGGGACCCGCATTGTGCGCACGTCTCAAGAGCTTTAAACCTTATCTGATAATCGTTAACGTCATTGCAAGCGCAGCAATGCTATCCGTGTGGTATGCCGAGGGCGATGCTTCCTTGCGCATCATATTGGCTGCAAGCGGGTTTCTTTCCGCAATGACGGGACCGATTCTTCAAGCTATGCCCGTCATGATGAAAGGAATCGGAAGTCGTTTTGCAGGAAGCGCCAGCGGCATCATCGGCACCGTCAGCCTTGCGATGTCGTTCCTGCTACCGATATTGATTTCTGCATTATCCAATGAGAATTACGAAATCAATCTCATCATGCAGGCAGTCTGCTTCGCTATCAGCGTCCTCCCCATTGCTCTGCTCTCAAGAATCGAGAAGGAAAAGCCCGCGTAACCCATCTTTGCGGTTCCTGGGAACCCTGCGCACCACTGCGCGACGTACGATGCCGAAGGATCTTGCAAAGCGCATGCCCTCGCAAGACGAACTGACTGCATGTCGCAACGACATGCGAGCCTCCAGAGGAGAGGCTGAACTACCAGAGGGAGACCAGGGGCCTTGGAGGGATTCGCTGGCTGCAAGTTTCCCCGTACCCGTAGGAGCGAGACGCTAGCTGCAAGTTTTGCTCGTATCCACGGGCTGCAACGACCGAAGGGACGTCCCGCAAGCTAAAGCATGGCGAGGAGCTCTTCGTCGGTCGGGTTGTCGAGCGCGTCGATCAGATCACGCACCTCGGCAAGCTGCCCTTCCACCTCGTCGAGCCTCTCTTGCAGCCGCTCCTTTTCCGCACGCGCGAACATGCCCAGGCCAGCGAGCTGTTTGCGCAGCTCGTCCTCCTCGGCGCACAGGCGCTTGCCATCGGCCATGAGCTCCGCCCGATCCACTTCATGCGCATCCTGGAATGCTGCCGAAAGCCGCGTGCGCTCAGTCTTCAGAACGACCCCCGCCCTCGCCGCAACCTCTTGCGTGAACGACTCGGGGAAACGCTGCACGACGCTATCGGGAATCGACGCGGCGTCGAGGCTGGCGCACCCGCGAAACGCACAGGGCCCGATCTCCTCCACGCCCTCGGGGATCACAACCTCGCGAAGCGCCTGGCATCCCGAGAACGCTTCCTCCCCGATCACCTTCACCGTGTCGGGCAGCACAATCCGCTCAAGCTCGGTGCAGCCCGCAAACGCGCGGCGACCAATGGTTTCCAAAGCACCGAACTGCACGTCGACAAGCGAGGTGCAACGCTGGAAGGCGTAGCGGTTGATTTCGACCACCCCGGGCGCCACAATGCGAGACAGCGCAGTCGCCCCTTGGAACGTAGCATCGTCGATGCAGCCCAACGACTCCGAAAACACAACCTCGCGCAACGAGGTGCAATGCTGGAAGGCTCGCTTGCCCAGCATGGCGAGGTCACCCGGGAAGTCGACCTGCGCAAGATTGCGGCATCCGTCAAAAGCGGCGTCCCCTACCTCGATAAGGTTTTGGGAACCGCGAAAGGAGCGCACCTCGCCCTTGAAGCGAAACGCCTTCGCTCCGACGCCGACGACCTCATCTGGCAGCACGACATCAACGCGCTCATCCGGCTCGTCGGGGGTGAACTTCGCGACTATCATCTCGTATGCCATGGGGTCTCCCTCATATCGCGTACCAGCAAAGCAATCGCCCCCGACGAACAGGGGCGATATGCGATAACAACTAGATTTCGGCCTCAACGACGGCCGCAATGGCCTCAGCATGAGCCTTGGCCGCAGCGGCATCTTCCGCCTCGACCATCACGCGAACCACCGGCTCTGTGCCACTCGGACGCAGGAGCACGCGACCCGAATCACCAAGTGACTCCTCTGCCTGCGCGACGGCGGCGGCGATGGCCTCGTTGCCTTCTACCGCGTGTTTGTCGCGCACCCGCACGTTGATAAGCGTCTGCGGGAACTTCTTCATGATGGAAACGACCTCGGCAACCGGCATATCCGCGCGCTTCACCGCTGCGAGGAACTGACATGCCGTCATGAGACCGTCGCCCGTGGAATTGTGCTCGAGCAGAATCATGTGGCCCGACTGCTCGCCACCGATGGCATAGCCCTTCGCGCGCATCTCCTCGAGAACATAGCGATCGCCCACCTTCGTCTGAACAACAGTGATGCCGTTGTCGCGCATCGCATGGACGAACCCGAGGTTGCACATCACGGTGGACACGACGGTGTCCTCAGGCAAGCACCCGCGGCGCTTCATGTCGAGTGCGCACACCGCTTCCACCATGTCGCCGTCGATCTCGGTACCGTCGGGCGTCATGAGCATCACACGGTCGGCATCGCCGTCGTGTGCCACGCCGACATCCGCGCCGCTCTCGCACATGAGCTGGGCAAGCGGCTCGAGATGGGTGGAACCGCAGTTCACGTTGATGTCGGTGCCGTCGAAGTCCTCGTTAATCGCAATGACCTCGGCGCCCAGGCGACGGAAAGCCTCGGCACTCGTCAACGAAGAGGCACCATGGCCGGTGTCGAGCGCGATGCGCATCCCCGAGAAGTCGATGCCCTGCGCTCGAACGCTCTGCACAGCATGTTCGATGTAGATTTCGCACGCCTCATCGACGGGAAGGGCAACGCCCACCTGGTCGCCGGGAAGCATCGCGGCGGCGTCTTCGTCTTCCGCGCCTTCCTCGGCACGCGCAGCGGCGCCCTCGAGGCCGCCCTGCTTGATGAATTCCTCGATCTGGTCTTCCACCTCGTCGGGAAGCTTGTATCCCTCGGCGTCGAAGAGCTTGATGCCGTTGTACTCCGGCGGGTTATGCGAGGCGGAAATGACCGCGCCGCCGTCGGCATGCAACTCGCGAACGAGCAGCGCCACCGCGGGCGTAGGGATGATTCCCACTGAAAGCTCGGTGCCACCTGCGCTCATGATGCCGGCGGCCAGGGCCGATTCCAGCATGTCGCCCGACAGGCGCGTGTCCTTGCCGACCACGATGTTCTTGCCAAGGAACACGGCCGCAGCCTGTCCCAAACGATAAGCGAGCTCGCAGGTGAGCTCGGTGTTCGCGACTCCGCGGACGCCGTCGGTTCCAAATAGACGTGCCATAGGCTACTTTCCCCTTTTAACGTGGCCTTCCTTGAGGCGGACCGCCCCCGAAGGTCGCTCTTCGTCAGTCATTCGCTCGTTAAGCTCGGCAGCGAACTCATCCAAGTCGATGCCATAGCGTTCGAGCACAACAAGAAGATGATACACCACGTCGGCCGCCTCATATCGCAGGTGGTCGGTGCACGCATCAACACGCTCGCCCGTGGCAGCGACCAGCGCTTCATGACCATGCGCGTGGTTTTGCATCGCCCGGAACATCACGAGCTCGGACTCCACATCCTTAGCAGCAAGGCCCACTTCCCCGGCCTCTTCCATCACCTTCTTGAGCGGCTTGTCGGCCGGCCCGTAGAGAAGTTGATGAGTGTAGCTTTCCTCGCCCGCCTCGCGACGTGCGCGAATGGTCGCGGCAAGAGCCTCAATCGTCGCCGCGATCTGCGAAGACGGCGGCATCTCGCCTTCGGGGACATACGTTTTCTCAGACATAGTGCCTTTCCTAACTTCAGCGCTTCATGCGAGCGGCGAGGTGAAAACCCACCCCCCACTTGCAAAAATCGCTCTTGACCTGCGCGGGAAAATGACGAGAGGCCCTGAAGTACCCAGGATTGCCCGCGCGCACGCCTGGCGTACGGTGAAGTACGCGCCGCGATGCGCAGGGGGCAAGGCTGAGTGCCTCAGGGCCTCACAGCGTCAAGTGCGTCCGCCGCCCAAGAGGACGGCGGATTGATTACTCTTCGTCCTCGTCGGAGTCGTCCAAGTCGTCCTCGTCATCAGCATGCTTCAGGCTGAAGCCGAAGTTGCCGACCGAACCGAGCAGCTCGTCGAGCTCTTCGAGGTTGCGATGATAGCTGCGCGGAGGCAGGGCCTCGCCGAGCATATCCTCGCCTTCCGTGTTGAACGTCGCTGGCTCATCGCCGCCGATGAGGATGTTGTCATCGGGGCTGAAGACCATGTCGAGCAGCTGGCTCATGTCATCGGAGGATGCGGAAAGGTCGTCCTCGATGACGTAAAGCAGGTCGTGCTCCTTCAGGCCCTCCTTGAGCTCCTCGATCGCCTTCACGCCGATACCCTCGATGCGAAGGAGGTCCTCCTCGGTGTGACCCACCAGATCGGCCACCGTTTCGATGCCCGCCTCGCTGAACTTGTTGGCCCAGCGCTGGGAAACACCCAGGTCGTCGAAGATGTAGAGACGCGCATCCTCGTCGGAGAGCTGCGGACCGCGATGCCCGAGCGAGAGGCCCGAGTAGTAGTTGCCGTAGCTCGACCCCATGGAGTTGAGGTAGCCATCGCCGTCAAGCGACCAATCCTGAGGCTGCGGCAGAAGCAATTCCACCTCGCGCAGCGCATCGGGAGCGCTGTCGGGCAACGCGTCGCCGACCATCTTGTCCACCGGGCGACCCTTGTAGGTCAGACCCACCTCGCGGTAGCGCTTGAGGCCGGTGCCGGCAGGGATCGGCTTGCCGATGATGACGTTCTCCTTCAGGCCGGCCAAGTGGTCGGTCTTGCCCTCGATGGCGGCATCAGTGAGAACCTTGGTGGTCTCCTGGAACGATGCAGCCGACAGGAACGAGTCGGTGGCAAGCGACGCCTTGGTAATGCCCAAGAGCAGCGGCTGGCCGACCGGCGGGTTCTTGCCCTCGGCGATAAGCGCGTTCGCCTCGTTTTCGAACTCGTAGCGATTGACCTGGCGTCCCGGGAGGAACTCGGAGTCGCCCGCGTCGAGCACGGCCACCTTGCGCAGCATCTGGCGCGCGATGACCTCGATGTGCTTGTCGTTGATGTCTACGCCCTGGGACACGTACACGCCCTGGACCTGGGCAACGATGTAGCGAAGCGTCGTGTTCGGATCGGTCAGGCGCAGCAAGTCGTGCGGGTTCACCGAACCCTTGGTGAGCTGCTGGCCAACCTTCACCTCGCCGCCGTCTTCCACGCCGGGGAACAAGGTCGCGCGGGCGGAAACGACGTACTCGCGAAAGTTGCCTTCCTGGTCGTGGATCGTGAGCGTCTTGGACGCCTTGTCGCCGGAAACCTGCAGCGTGCCGGAAATCTCGGCGAGCACGGCCTGGCCCTTCGGCTTGCGTGCCTCGAAAAGTTCCTGAACACGCGGGAGGCCCTGCGTGATGTCCTCGCCTGCGACGCCGCCGGCGTGGAAGGTACGCATCGTAAGCTGCGTGCCCGGCTCGCCGATGGACTGAGCTGCGATGATGCCGACCGCCGTGCCGATGTTGACCGGGCGCGCCGTAGCAAGGTCCCAGCCGTAGCACTTCTGGCAGACACCATGCTCGGCATGGCAGGTCATAACCGTGCGGATGATGGCTTCCTTGATACCCGCAGCGTCCATTTCGGCAAGCTGATCCATCGAGGAGATGTAATTGTCGCCCTCGAGAACAACCGTGCCATCAGCGCCAACGGCGGATTCGAGCAGGCAACGACCGATAAGGTTCTCGTCGAGCTCGCCCTTCTCGTTGTGCAGCGGGTAAGGAACGCCCTCGGTGGTGCCGCAGTCGATCTCGCGAACGATGACGTCCTGCGCAACGTCGACGAGACGACGCGTGAGGTAACCGGAGTCAGCGGTACGAAGCGCCGTGTCAGCCATGCCCTTACGGGTGCCGTGCGTGGAGATGAAGTACTCCAACACCGACAGGCCCTCGCGGAAGTTCGACTTAACCGGAATGTCGATCGTCTGGCCCTTCGTGTCAGCCATGAGGCCGCGCATGCCTGCGAGCTGGCGAATCTGCTTGATGTTACCACGAGCACCGGAGTCAGCCATCATGTAGATGGGGTTGTAGTGGTCGAAGTTGGCCGACATCGCGTCGCCAACCTTCTCGTTCGCATCGGTCCAGATATCGACGACCTGCTTGTGACGCTCTTCGGGGCTCATGAGACCCATCTCGTAATCCTCGTCGATGGCGTCGACCTTGGCCTCGGCATCGTCGAGAATCTCCTTCTTGTTGGGCGGCACCGTCGCGTCGTACACCGAAACGGTAATGCCCGCGAGCGTGGCGTAATGGAAGCCCGTCTCCTTCAGACCGTCGAGGATCGGCGGCACGTCGGCGAGGTCGTAGCGGTTGCACACGTCCTCGACCAAGCGGCCGATTTCCTTCTTGTTCATCTGGTAGTTCATGAACGGATAGTCGTCCGGGAAGACGTTGTTGAAGATGATGCGGCCGATGGTCGTCTCGAGGCGCGTGCCAGCCTTGTAGTCCTCGTAGGTGTGGAATGCGGTGGCCACCTGAGTGTCCTTCTGGAGGCGAACCCAGATCTTGGCCTGCAGGTCGACGCCGGCATGAGCGTCGTGCGCGTTCACGGCGTCCGCGAAGTTCACGAACGCGCGACCCTCGCCCGGGAAGCCATCGCGGGCGGCGGTCAAGTAGTACACGCCGATGATCATGTCCTGCGTCGGCACGGTCAGAGGACGACCATGAGCAGGGGATTTGATGTTGTTGGCGGAAAGCATGAGCACGCGTGCCTCGGCCTGAGCCTCAGCGCCCAAGGGCACGTGCACAGCCATCTGGTCGCCGTCGAAGTCAGCGTTGAACGCCGTGCAGACGAGCGGATGGAGCTTGATGGCCTTGCCTTCGACGAGCACCGGCTCGAACGCCTGGATGCCCAGACGGTGCAGGGTAGGTGCGCGGTTCAAAAGCACAGGATGCTCGACGATGACTTCCTCGAGCACGTCCCACACGTAGCTCGCACCACGGTCGACGGCGCGCTTAGCAGCCTTGATATTGGCGGCATATTCGAGCTCGACCAGGCGCTTCATGACGAAGGGCTTGAACAGCTCGAGCGCCATCTGCTGAGGCAGGCCGCACTGGTGCAGCTTGAGCGACGGGCCGACGACGATAACCGAACGGCCGGAGTAGTCGACGCGCTTGCCGAGCAGGTTCTGACGGAAGCGGCCCTGCTTGCCCTTGAGCATGTCGGAGAGCGACTTGAGCGGACGGTTGCCCGGGCCCGTGACGGGGCGGCCGCGGCGACCGTTGTCGAAGAGGCTGTCGACAGCTTCCTGGAGCATGCGCTTCTCGTTGTTCACGATGATCTCGGGGGCACCGAGGTCGAGCAGGCGCTTCAAGCGGTTGTTACGGTTGATCACGCGGCGATACAGATCGTTCAAGTCAGACGTCGCGAAGCGGCCGCCGTCGAGCTGCACCATCGGGCGCAGGTCGGGCGGGATGACCGGGATGACGTCCAGGATCATATCGGAGGGCTTGTTGTCGGACTTCAGGAACGCGTCGACCACCTTCAGGCGCTTGATGGCCTTCGCACGCTTCTGGCCCTTGCCGTTGGCGATGGTGTCGCGCAGCTCTTCGGCGGCCTCTTCGAGGTCCATCGCGTCGAGCAGGTCGCGCACCGCCTCGGCACCCATGCCGCCGGTGAAGTAGTTCTTGTAGTTCATGCGCATCTCGCGATAGAGCGCCTCTTCGGGAACGAGCTGCTTGGGCTCGATCTTCATGAACGCCTCGAAGGCGTCCTGACGCAGCTGCTTGCGCTCGATGAACTCCTCGTGGATGTCGGCGATTTCGGCCTCGACCTCTTCGGGGGTCAAACGCTCGTCCTCGTCGATCTCGTCGATGAAGTCATCGTCTTCCGGCACGTAGTCGGTGCCCAAACGACGCGTCGCCTCGATGAGGCGGTCGCGCTCGGCGTCGAGCTCCTCGAGATCGGCGGCAAGCTCGTCACGGAGCTCGTCGGCGTCCTCGTCGCGGCCTTCCTTGTCAACCGAAGTAATGATGGAGCTGGCGAAATACAGCACCTTCTCCAGTTCCTTCGGCGGAATGTCGAGCAGGTAGCCAAGGCGGCTCGGGCTGCCCTTGAAGTACCAAATATGGGACACGGGCGCAGCGAGCTCGATATGGCCCATGCGCTCGCGGCGAACCTTGCTGCGGGTCACTTCAACGCCGCAGCGCTCGCAGACGATGCCCTTGAAGCGGACGCGCTTGTACTTGCCGCAAGCGCACTCCCAGTCCTTGGTAGGACCGAAGATCTTCTCGCAGTACAGGCCGTCCTTTTCAGGCTTGAGCGTGCGGTAGTTGATGGTCTCGGGCTTTTTGACCTCGCCGTGCGACCAGCTGCGGATATCGTCGGCGCTCGCGAGGGAGATGCGAAGCGCGTCGAAGTTGTTCACGTCGAATTCGGTCATCTCTTACTCCTCTCCACCGATAAGGTCGTTGGTCGTATCGTCATTTGATGAGTCGCCCATCAATTCTCCCAGTTCAGCTGCGATGTCATCGAGCGCCTTGTCGGACTCTTCCTCGGTAAGCTTCGCGTCAGCGGCAATCGCGTCGAACAGCGCCTGGTCCGAATCGTCGCCCTTCTTCTCGACGACGCCTTCGTCCTCGCTGATCGGCTGCATGTCGTGGCCCTCGAGCTCGATGTTCAAGCACAGCGACTTCATTTCCTTCACGAGAACCTTGAAGCTCTCCGGCACCTCCGCGGGCGGAATGTTCTCGCCCTTGACGATGGCCTCGTAAGACTTCACGCGGCCAGCGGTGTCGTCGGACTTCACGGTCAAAATCTCCTGCAGCACGTTGGAAGCGCCGTACGCGTAGAGCGCCCACACTTCCATCTCGCCGAAGCGCTGGCCGCCGAACTGGGCCTTGCCGCCGAGAGGCTGCTGGGTGATGAGGCTGTAGGGGCCGGTCGAGCGGGCATGGATCTTGTCATCGACCATGTGGCCCAGCTTCAGGATGTAGGTCTGGCCAACGGTAATGGGCTCGCGGAACTTCTCGCCCGTGCGGCCATCGTAGAGCCAGGTCTTGCCGGTGCGGGACAGCTGCGGCACGAACTCGTCGCGCGCCAGGTCGCCGTAGGTGGCATGGTTGATGTTGATGAGGTTCTTGTTCGCATGCTCGATGGCGTCGGAGATTTCCTCCTCGGTGGCGCCGTCGAAAACCGGCGTTGCCACGAACTGCGGGCCGGCAACCGGCTTGTCGGTATCCTCGTCGGACCAGCCCCACTTGGCAGCCCAGCCGAGATGGTTCTCGAGCAGCTGACCAACGTTCATACGGGAAGGAACGCCGAGCGGGTTGAGCATGACGTCGATCGGGGTGCCGTCGGCGAGATAGGGCATGTCCTCCACCGGGAGCACGCGGGAGATGACGCCCTTGTTGCCGTGGCGGCCGGAAAGCTTGTCGCCCTGCTGAACCTTACGCTTCTGAGCCACGAAGATGCGGATGAGCTCGTTCACGCCGGGGGCAAGCTCGTCGCCTGCTGCGCGGCTGAAACGATGGATGCCGATCACGCGGCCGCCGGAGCCATGGGGCACCTTGAGCGACGTGTCGCGCACTTCGCGGGCCTTCTCGCCGAAGATGGCGCGCAGAAGGCGCTCTTCGGCAGTGAGCTCAGTCTCGCCCTTCGGGGTGACCTTGCCCACGAGCACGTCGCCCGGGAACACCTCGGCGCCGATGCGGATGATGCCGTCGGCGTCGAGATCGGCCGTCATGTCATCGGACATGTTCGGGATTTCGCGGGTGATTTCCTCGGGACCGAGCTTCGTGTCGCGCGCGTCGACCTCGTATTCAGAGATATGGATGGACGTGAGAAGGTCCTCGGCAACCACGCGCTCGGACACGATGATAGCGTCCTCGTAGTTGTAGCCTTCCCACGGCATGTAAGCGACCATGAGGTTCTGGCCGAGCGCAAGCTCACCGCCGTCGCAGGACGGGCCGTCGGCGAGCACGTCGCCGGCATGGACCTCGTCGCCCTTGCGGACAATCGGACGGTGGTTGATGCAACCGGACTGGTTGGAGCGCTGGAACTTGGGGACCAGATACTCGTCGTATTCGCCGTCGTTGTTGAGCACGATGATCGTCTGGCCATCGACGTAGTCGACCACGCCCGGGTTCTGGGCGACCAAAATTTCGCCGGAGTCGACCGCGATGCGGTGTTCCATGCCCGTACCGACGAGCGGAGCGTGCGGCTTGAGCAGCGGCACAGCCTGACGCTGCATGTTCGAACCCATGAGGGCGCGGTTTGCGTCGTCGTGCTCGAGGAACGGGATGAGCGACGTTGCGACCGACGTCATCTGACGAGGGGAAACGTCCATGTAGGTAACCTGCTCGGGCAGCACCTCTTCAGGCTCGCCGAACACGCCGGAAGCGTCCTTGGTACGGCAGAGCACGCGCGTCGCCTTGTGGAACACGCCGTCGGAGTCGGTGGTGCCGAACTCGCGCGTCTCGAGGTTGAACGTCTCGTTCGCCTGGGCGATCGTGTAGTTCTCTTCCTCGTCAGCCGTGAGGTAGTCGATATCGTCGGTCACCTTGCCGTCGACCACGCGACGGTACGGCGTCTCGATGAAGCCATAGGGGTTGATGCGGCCAAACGTCGCGAGCGAGCCGATAAGGCCGATGTTCGGGCCTTCAGGCGTCTCGATCGGGCACATGCGGCCGTAGTGGGAGTTGTGGACGTCGCGGACCTCGAAGCCTGCGCGCTCGCGCGACAGACCGCCCGGGCCGAGTGCGGACAGACGGCGCTTGTGCGTGATGCCTGCAGCAAGGTTCGCCTGGTCCATGAACTGGGACAGCTGGGAGCTTCCGAAGAACTCCTTGATGGCGGCCACGATCGGGCGGATGTTCACGAGCGACTGCGGGGTGATCTCGTCAGGCTCCTGCATGCTCATGCGCTCGCGCACGACGCGTTCCATACGGGACAGGCCGATGCGGAACTGGTTCTGGATGAGCTCGCCGACCGTGCGGATGCGGCGGTTGCCGAAGTGATCGATGTCGTCGACGTTCGCGCCTTCCTCGCCGGCATGCAGCGCGATGATGTAGCGCATCGTGGCGGTGATGTCCTCGTCAGTCAGGGTCGAGGCATCGTTGTCGGCGTCGAAGCCGAGCTTCTTGTTGATCTTGTAACGGCCGACTTTCGCCAGGTCGTAACGCTGCGGGTTGAAGAACAGGCCCTCGAGCAGCGTACGCGCGGAGTCGATCGTGGGCGGCTCGCCCGGACGGAAGCGCTTGTACAGCTCGATGAGCGACTCTTCCTTGGTGGTAGCCGGGTCGCGGTCGAGGGTGCGCAGCACCATCTCATCGGAGCCCAGAAGCTCGATGATCTCCTCGCGCGTCTCGGCAAGGCCAAGGGCACGCACGAGCAGCGTGGCCGGCTGCTTGCGCTTGCGGTCGATGCGCACGGAGAGGATGTCGCGTTTGTCGGTTTCGAACTCGAGCCATGCGCCACGGCTCGGGATAACCTTCGCATTGTAGATGGTCTTGTCCGACGTCTTGTCGCGCTCGGACGAGAAGTACACGCCCGGGGAGCGAACGAGCTGAGAGACAACGACGCGCTCGGTACCGTTGATGATGAAGGTACCGCGGTTCGTCATGAGCGGGAAGTCGCCCATGAACACGTTCTGTTCCTTGATTTCGCCCGTCTCACGGTTGATGAAGCGGATTTCCACGAACAAGGGCGCCTGATACGAGACGTCCTTCTCCTTGCACTCATCGACGGTGTACTTCGGCTCGCCGAACTCATGCTTGCCGAACTCCACGCACATGTCCTTCGTGCTGTTCTCGATCGGAGCGATGTCCTGGAACGCTTGCTGAAGGCCTTCTTCTTTGAACCATTTGAAGCTATCCGTCTGGATTGCGATAAGATTGGGGACGTCCATTACGTCCGGAATCTTCGCGAAGCTTCGGCGATTCCTATAAAGGCTGGTGGGAGCGCTAGTTTCTGCTTTGGCCACGAGGCTTTTCCTCCTTCACGCACGCACTCATTTCCCAAAAAAGTTGCAATCGAAAAAGATACTATGGGGGTATTTGCGTGTCAAGAAAAATTTTTACGAGCTGTGGAAGTTTTTTGTTCTTTCGGCCTTTAATCAGGGGAAACGGGCGTGAAAAAAGTTGCTTTCGACGGCGTGCGCGGCGGAGGGCGGGGCGCGCAGCAGCGCGCGGGGCGACGCGAGGAGGCGGCGTGCGCGGCGGAGGAACGCGGGCCCGAGTCCACCTTCCCCAAACGACGGGAGCCTCGCCCCGAGTGTACTTGTTCGAAAGGCGGCGACAATCGAGGCAAAACTGCGGCATCGAGGGTTTCCCCATACTAATATATGAAGTCTTTGGGTAAGCTTTTGGATTTATGCCACGAACCTTCGACTGAAAGCCCGTTTTCTCCTTGCAGGCGCTAGGATGGCTTTCAGGAAAAATGGCAGTCTGTAAACGAGACATAGCAGATTTAGCATCGAGGGCAGGCGAGGCGCTTTCCGCCGCCGCAGGATCTCACGCGAAGCCCGAGGAGCGCCCCGAGAGGCGCACCCCGCAGGCACCGAGCGCGAGGCCCGCTGCGACGAAAAGCGCGATTGCGGCATACGCCCTCTCCTTCGTCGTGCCCTTTTTCGTGATTCTCTTCGCGTTCGCATCGAACGGCATCTACCCCTTCGGGGACGTCTCAGTCATGATGTACGACATGCCCGTCCAGTACGCGCAGTTCTTCGGATGGCTCTCCAACGTGATCAACGGCGACGCGTCGCTTTTGTATTCCGCCGACGCGGGCATGGGATGCGGAACCTACGCGCTGTATACCTATTACCTTTCGAGCCCGATAAACGCGCTCGTCGCCTTCTGCGATCCCTCGCAGGTACCGTACTTCTTCAGCTTCCTTTTCCTGGTGAAGATCCCGCTCGCCGCCGTGACCTGCCTCGTGTTCCTGCGCGGTCGCTTTGCCGCGGCCAGCGCACAGGGAACCCGCACGACGCAGGTGCTCGCGGTAGTCGGCGCGATCGCCTACTCGCTCACGTCGTACGTCACCGGTTATTCGAGCAATATCATGTGGATCGACGGCGTCATCATGGCGCCGCTCGCCTGCCTGGGGGTATACCGCCTGGTGCGCGGGCGCGGATGCGCGGCGCTGTTCGTGTCGATCGCGTGCGCCATCCTCTTCAATTGGTACACGGGCTACATGGTGTGCTTCTTCACCATCTTCTACTTCTTCTACGAGTACGCGCGCCTGTGCATCGAGGAGCGCAAGTCTTCAGGCCGCCCCCTCCTCCACCTGGGGATACGCTATGCTGCGACGATGATTCTCGCCGTGGGAGCCTCCACGGTGATCCTCTTCCCCACGCTGATTGCGCTTTTAGGCGGCAAGGGGTCGGGTGCCGGACTGGCCTCGCTTGCGGGAACCATCTTCTCGCTCAATCCCTTCGACTACGCGAATTTCTTCGCCATCGGCACGCGGCCGGGCATCATCGTTGCGAACGCGACGCCCGCGATCGTGATTTCGGCCCTCGTGCTTGTGGGGGTCGCCGTGTTCTTCGCGGACGCCCGCAGGTCCCGCGCGCTGCGCATCGCGGGTGCCGTCATCATAGGGATTCCCGCCTCGTCGCTCGTGCTCATCCAGCTGAACACGGCCTGGCTCGGGTTCGTGCCCGAGTCGTCCTACACGGGCCGCATGGCGTTTCTGCTGCTGCTCACGATGGTGGCGCTCGCCTTCGAGGGCATCGCCTTTTGCCTGGACAACAAGAACGAGTCGCTCATCTTTGCCGGGAACCCCAAAAACCGCCCCGTGCGCCACACCTCGCTTCGCGCCGTGGGGAAAGGCGGCGCGGTGACGTTCCTTATCTTCGGATGCGCCACCTTCAACGTGTGGTATCGCACGCTGTCGATTCGCCCGAGCGCCGTGAACGCCGTGCTCGAACTGGTGCTGATCGTAGGATTCACCGTTTTCCTTGCGCTTATGGTGCGCGAGGGTGCAGGCGCCGTTCCCATCAAGGAGAGCTCACGTGGAAAGCGACCGACGGCGCGCAAGGTCCTCGCCCAGGTGGGGGTCGTTTGCCTGGCGGCCCTGTTCGCCTTCGAGCAATGCTACGGCACCGCAGCTCAGTACGCCGCATGCGACATAAGCGCGAGCGAATACTCGAATCGCATCGCCGAGCTGGAGAAATACTACGGGGACTACCCCACCGACAACGGCTTCGCGCGCACGGGTCAAACGTGTGTGTACTACGGATCGTCGAAGTACAACGGCCCGGACTGCACGGGGCTTGTGCTCAGCGGGTCGGGATCGTTCGACTTGTATTCGTCCACCCAGGAAAACAGCGTGCAAAGCCTTCTCATGCGCCTCGGCTACTCGAAGAAGACGCCGTTCGGAACCGCGTACCAGTCGCCCAACACAGCGGCCGACGCGCTTCTTTCGGTGACCAACGTAATAGCCGACACGCAGCCGCCCGAAACCGAGCTTGCCGATGACCATGCCCATGAGCTCTACGGGTTGTATCGCGATTGGAAGACCACCTCGTCGATGCCGCTTGGCTATGGCATCGCGGCAACTGCTGAGGAAACGAACCTTGTCGACAAGGCGGACTACGAAGGCGCGAGGACCGACGCGACCGACGACGAGCCCACCGATGCATGGAGCGCCAACCCCTTTAACAACCAGATAGCTATGTACACGTCAGCCACGGGCACCGACGCGAGCAGCCTCTACCACAAGGCGACCGCCGTCGACGCAGGGACAGGCGGCACGGACCAGCGCGACTTCACCGTCACCACCACAAGCGCGGGGCCGCTTTTCCTCTACTTCCCGAGCATCTACCTACTCAGCATCGAGGAGAGCGGCATTTCTTGCTATGCCCAGGTAAACGGGGTGACCGTCGAGCATGTTGGCGGGCGCGGGTCGTGCAATGTGGTGTACGCGGGCACGTTCGAGGCGGGCGAAACCGTCACGGTGTCGATCGTTCCGACCGCCAAGGGGCAAACAACCGTGGACAAGCACGGGCGCATCGTCAGCACGAAAGAGGCCCTCTTCGACGCGCCGATCGAGGCGGCAATTAAAGCGGAAACGCTCGATGTCGACGAGATGAAGGCGTTGCTCGGAAAGCTCGATTCCGCCGGATTCTCGCTGAAGTCCTTCTCGAACGGCCAGGTGAGCGCCACATTCGACGCCCAGCGCGACGAGACGCTTCTCATCTCCATCCCCTACGAGAAGGGTTGGAGCGCCACCGTGAACGGACAGGAGGTGCCGGTTCACGAGTTGTACGGTGGGCTTTTGGGCATCGACGTCACCGCGGGCGCCAACGACATCGAGCTTCATTACATGACGCCCGGCCTCATACCGAGCGCGATCATCAGCATCCTCGGCGTCGCTGTGTTCTGCACATGGCGCGGCCTCGAGAATCGACGCAATCGCACGCGCGCAACCAGCGGAAAGAGAGCGCTATGACCTACCCCTACAGCCTGAGCTTCGTTGTCCCCTGCTATAACGAGGTCGACAACATCCGCCTGTTCAAGCGCCGCGCTTTCGAGTGCTTCGATGCGGAGGGCATCTCGCTTGAGATCGTGTTCGTAAACGACGGCAGTCAGGACGGGACGTTCGAGCTGTTGCGCGAGGTCGTGGAGGAGACCGAGCCCTCCCACCCCGTGCAGGCCGTGCAGTTCTCGCGCAACTTCGGCAAGGAGGCGGCGCTGTATGCGGGCATGGAAGTAGCACGCGGCGAGTGCATCTGCCTTATCGATGCCGACCTGCAGCAAACGCCCGAAGACGCGCTGCGCATGTACAAGCTGCTGGTGGAGAAGCCCGAGTACGACATCGTTGCGGCCTGCCAGGTCGAGCGCAAGGAAAGCCTCGTGTTGAAGCTGTTCAAGCACTCGTTCTACAAGACCTTCAACGGCATCTGCACCGACATCGAGATTCCCACGAACGTGAGCGACTTCCGCGTATTCCGCCACGCCGTCGCCGACGCCCTGCTCTCGCTGCCCGAAGGCCAGCGCTTCAGCAAGGGACTTTTCGCGTGGGTCGGGTTCAAGACGCTCGAGGTTCCCTACGAGCCGGACGCGCGCGCCAACGGCGAGAGCAAATGGTCGGTGAGATCGCTGTTCCGCTATGCGGCGAACGGCATTTTAGGGTTCACGACCTGGCCTTTGAAGGTGGCTGTCTGGATTGGACTCATCGCCTCGCTCGGCGGGTTCGTCTATCTTCTGTGGATCATCTTCGAGTACGCGCTGCGCGGCACCGACGTTCCGGGCTTCCCGACGCTCGCGTGCTTGATCCTGCTGTTCGGCGGCCTGCAGCTCACCGTGCTCGGCGTGATCGGCGAGTACCTTTCGCGCAGTTATATCGAGGGGAAGCACCGCCCGCTCTACATCGCGAAAGAGCACCTCGCGAACGAAGGGCGCGAAAGGGACGAGTAGGGGCGAGCGCAGCTGGGAGGCGACGAGGCTCGCGGCTTGCTGTTGCGGGCTTGCTGTTGCGGGGTTGAGGTTGCGGGGTTTGGCGGTTCGTGGGTTTGCCAGCTTGGCGCGAGTTCGCGGGTTGCAAGGCGCGTCCATGGGGGCGTTCCTTTCTCGAAATCGCCTCGTCGTGGACAAAAAACGTCGGTATGTGAGGAGTTTCTATAAGCTAACTTCTATTTGAGATTTGCGACCTGGGGAAATGCCGACAAGGGAATGGACAGCTGGTCGTTTTCGAGCGCAGGGACTCACATATCGACGTTTTCTGTCCACGACTTGCCTCTTGGACTCATTTGGTCTTCGGGACGAAGGCGGGGCGTTCTCGCCCGAAGGCGATAAGCAGAAGCCAGAGGGCGAATCGGGCATTCGATCACCCAGCGCCGCCAAGAGAGCCCTCGCGGAGCCTTAAAGCTTCCCGTCGCGCATCGCTTTGAGCTTGGCGAGGGTGTCGGCGGGGATGCGGTCGCCGAGCGTGCGCTTCTCGGCCACCTTCGGCGCCTCGTCGAGGCGCGCCTGATCGTAGTATTCCCCCACCTCATAACTGAAACCGTTCGCGCTCATGCGGTCGACGCCGCCACCGAAAACGGTGTCTTGGATGGTGGCGTCGCTTGTGACCACGAGCGTTTCGACCATGCGCTCACGCGCGTCGTGAGCGAGCTTCTCGATCACCTTGTCGGCGGACTGGCCAGCTGGGCTGAACATGATGCGCACGCCACCAATGGTTTGCGTTTCTCCTGTTGAGAACTCGTTTTTCGCTCCATCGAACACAATGATGGCACGCCAATCGCGACCCGCGAAGTTCACGACGTCGTTGATCAACCGCTCGCGGGCGGCGTTGAAGGCGTCGTCGGTGTAGTCGGGCCCGAACGCCGTTGCCTTGTAGCGCTCGCCCGAGCGGAGCACGTTGTACCCATCGACGATGAGCAGTTTGTTTCGTTTCCTAGCCATTGTCGAGTGCACGACCTATTGCTGCTGGCGCAACCACTCGTACATGAAGACAGTGGATGCCTGCGCCACGTTGAGCGAAGACACCTTCCCCTCCTGGGGAAGTTTCACCGCGAAGTCGCAGTTCTCGAGCACAAGACTCGACACGCCCTCGCCTTCCGAGCCCATGACGAGCGCGATTTTGCCTTTGAGGTTCGACTTCCACACCACTTCGCGCGCGTGCTCGCTCGCTGCACAGACCCAGAATCCCTCCTTCTTCAGGCGCTCGATCGTCTGGGAGAGATTCGCGACCTGCGTCACGTTGATGTGGGAAATCGCGCCCGCCGAGCTTTTGTACGTCGCCGCCGTCACGTGCGCCGCGCGCTTGTTGGGGATGACAATGCCGGCAGCCCCGACCGATTCGGCGGAGCGGGCGATGGCGCCCAGGTTGCCCGCGTCGGTGATGTGGTCGAGGATGACGACGAGCGCCGAGCCGCCGTTTTCGGCAGCTTGCGCATTCGCCGTTTCCACGATGGTCGTGACGTTCACGTAGTTGAAGGGCTTGGTTTCTGCCATAACGCCCTGGTGGCTGCCTCGTTCGGAGAGCTTGTCGAGCCGCGCGCGCGGCACCGTCTCCACGGGCACGTTGCGCTTCTTCGCCTTGCGCAGCACGTCCTCGATCAGCGGGTCGCGCTTCACGTTGTCGGCGAGAAGGACGCGCTTGCACGGAATCTCGGTGCGCAGCGCTTCGATGACGGGGCGTTTCCCTTCGATGAAATCAGCCATGTTGTTCGCTTTCGTGATTGGTTGGCGCCGCACGAGGCGGCGAATTCGTCTAGCGAGCAAGTGTACCACGCAGCTTGCGGGCGCGGCCGGCTCTCCGCCATATCCCCGCGAACGAGAGGCGGGATTCGGCGCGCTGCGAGAGGGGCACCTGGTGACCTTAGAGCGCCGTGCCTTTCGTAGGAACGGTGAGCGAGCTCATGTCGACGCCTTCTAGCTTGAGGAGCGCGATCTTGCGCTCGATGCCGCCCGCGTATCCCGTCAGGCTGCGGCTTGCCCCCACCACGCGATGACAGGGCAGGATAATCGACACCGGGTTGTGCCCCACAGCCCCGCCGACAGCTCGCGCCGAGCACTTCTTGCCCGTGTCGGCTTCGATCGCCTTCGCAATATCGCCGTAGGTGACAAGCTCGCCATAAGGAATTTCCGCAAGCTTTGCCCATACCAGCTGGCGAAATTCCGATCCACGGGGCGCGCACGAGGGAATCTCTCCTGGGTCGCGGCCCTCGAAGTACGCGTCGAGCCATGCGCGGGCCTGGGCAAGCACAGGGTCGTCGGGCTTTTCCTGTACGGTGGGCGAAAGCGTCGCCGCGTCGTATTTCTGGCCCTTGAACCACAGGCCGATGAGCGCCTCGCCGTTGCTCGCGAGCTCAATATCACCCAGAGGCGACGCATAGGTGCAGGTTAAATCCATGGTTGCTTCTTCCTTTCGCTGGTTCGCGCGCTTCGCCGTTGTTGCCGCACGCTTCGCCGCAGCTGTCACGCTTGCGGGCAGCGCGCCAGTACCCTCTTCCGCGGTAGTCTCGCCCACCGCGTTCGCCAGGGGCGCCTTTGCCTTCCCCTTCCCCTTTTCCGACTTCGGGGAGGACTTCTTGGGTTTCTCGTGCGGCACCGACCACATCGACATCACGGCATACGATCGCCACGGGCGCCAAGGCTGTGACAGCTTCTCCAGCTCACGCGGCTTCATGTCGGGGAGTGCAAGCTTCACGCCGTAGTCGGTGGGCAAAAACGCGTCGGGGTAATCGTAGGCGCGCATGAGCACGTACTGCACCGTCCAATCGCCGATGCCGCGAATGCTGCCGAGGCGTGAGGCCTCCGCTGCGAGGTCGGCGCCGGGGCGCAGCGTGAGCTCGCCCGACTCCATGGCACGCGCGATGGAGCAAATGGCGTTCGCGCGCTGAGCGATGACGCCAGCTTCGCCAAGGCGCTCGGGGGCGTCGTGCGTGCAAAAGGCACTTGGCGGAGGAAATACACAGGTCAATTCAGGTATCGGCCCCTTTGTCGGCGTACCGAACTCACGAGCTACGCGGCCCGCGAGCGTGCTTGCCGCCTTCACGGTGATTTGCTGCCCTAAGATGGCGCGGGCCGCCATCTCGAAGCCGTCAAACGCGCACGGCACGCGAATACCTGGGATACGGTACGCCTCACCTGCGTGTTCGTAGAAATCGGCGAGCCCCCGCTCGATCGCCCCAGGCACACAATCGGTGTCGAACAGCCGACGCGTCCGGGCAAGCACCGAGGGAATGTCGTCGAACAGCTCGGGCGATATGGTGACGGCAAGGCGGCGATGCGAGGGGTCGTTCTCCACCTTGATCCAGCCAGCGCGTTCGCCATCGGAGGCGCGAACGATCCGCCAATACGCGCCGTCGAGCACCGCTTCCACTCCCTCGATAGCGCGCATTTGCAGGAATCCGAGCAGCAAATCAAAGCGATACGGCTCGCGATAATCGACATGCAAAACAATGGGAGCCGCATCCGCTTTCGTCGCGGATGTCGAACCTTGCGAGCTTTTGCGAAAGCGCGTCGGCTGCATGCCGTAGCTGTTGACGAACGCATCGTTGAAGCGGCGGACCGAGGCAAACCCACTTGCATACGCGATGCGCGTCATGGAGAGTTTTGTGTCTGTAAGCAGGCTTTTTGCAAGAAGCAAGCGGCATGTTTCGCGGTATTCCGCAGGCGACACACCGTAAGTTTGCTCAAACAAGCGGCGCAGGTGGCGCTCCGACACGCCTTGCTCAGCAGCAATTCGAGCGATGGGAGCATCCCCAGGCCGCTCCCGCATGCTCGAGGCGGCGCTTGCAACTGCGTGGTCGATGTCGGGTGCAATCGGGGTTCCCGGCGCAAGCTCGGGGCGACACTTCAGGCAAGGACGATAGCCCGCCGCTTCCGCCTCGGCGGCAGTTTTAAAGAACGTGCAGTTTTCGCGCTTGGGCACCTTCGCCCAGCATACGCCCACGCGGCAGTATATTCCCGTCGAGGAAACACCGACGAAGAGCAGGCCGTCAAGATGGGGATCGCCCGACAAAAGCGCCTGGTAGCAGACGTCCTGGCTGGGAAGATTGCTCCCCACAAACAGACCGTAATCAACTTCGCCTTTAACGATTTTGCCCTCGCCAGCTTTTCCCGCGCCGCCGTCGGCCTTTTCCTTGTCTTCCATATGCTCGCCCGCCGAACCTTCCATCTGCGCATCTTTCTTCCGCAGGCAATGAAACCACAACGAGGCCTCCAAAACTAGCCATTTTCGGACATGAAAGCACAGTAAAGACTGCAAGCGAAGTGCAAGCCGCGGTCGGACACCGCGCAAATGGATGCCTGCGCACCGCGCAACGAAAAAGATCAGCTTGCCGCTAGCAGTGCGAGAGCCTGTCGAGCGTCTACGCGCTTGCAGCAAGAAGCGCGGAAGGCATTTTCATCACGGGAAACGATGTAGTCGCATCGGGCGTTTTCCGCAGCAGCCCTCACCAGCGCGTCCTCGTAATCGGGCTCGTCGGAGCAAAGGGCGCCATCAACCACGCAAAGAGTCAGCTCGACTACCTCGAACGAAGCTCTCATTTGGGAAATCACTTTCCGAGCAGTTTGCTCGTCCCCATAATGCCTATTGAATATGTAGTAGACATCCTTCAGAGATGACGCAAGCAGCAGCGCCCGTTCGTCGCCTCGAGCAGCAATCTCACGGAAGAGCTCGGCAGCAAAACCATGCTGAGGACGAGCGGGAATAACGAGATCGAGCAGGACATTTGTATCGAAGAGGAACTTAGACATAGCGCCGACTTATCAGTTCGCGGTCGTCATCAGGAGAGTCACCGCATAGCCAAGGAATATCAGGGAGTGAATCAATTGTGCTCAGCAAATTCTCGGCCGCCACAATCGCGTCGTCGTCTTTTCTTTGAACGGAGAATAAGATTTCGCCATCAGAGGGCATAGAGATACTCAGCGTGTCGCCAATCTGCACGCCAAAGCGCTTTCGCCATTCGGACGGCAAAACAACCGCGGCGCTATTCCCGTTTCGAATAACCGAGCACGTAGTATTCATGGCCATCCTCCTAAGTTCGTCAGTACCGTACAGACAAACTATACCACACTGAAAGGATCTTACCTCACTCTGACGGTGATGATTATGGAAGCGACCAGGTGCAAAGTTTCATTGCAAATCTTGAGAAAGAGCTGCTGGATAGGAAAAAGTGACACCCAGAGACAAGAGGGACCCAGTTCAACGTGCGAATGAACTGGGTCCCTCTCTATTTGCCTCGGGCGGAATCGCCTACGCACGACGATTCCGCCCGATGCCCTACAGCTGCCGCCAAGACCAACCTAGTGGCGCTTCTGTTTCTTCTCGAAGTTGCGGCGCTCGCCGAAGGAGCGCACGTCGTTCATGCTGGAGGGGCGCTTCTTGTTGCGCTTGGAAGCAGTCGCCGCAGCGCCCTTGTTGCCCGACGGCTTGCTCGTGCGATGCGACTCACCGCGCTTGCCCTTCGAGTCGCCGCGCTTGCCGCCTTCGCCGCGCCTTCCGCCCTCGTTGCGCTTCTCGCCGCGCGAGCCACCGCGTCCGCCGCGACCCTCGAACTCATCGCGCCCACCGCGGCCGCGCTTGCTATCGCCGAACTTCGCAGCACGGCGCTCGGCACGGTTGGCGAACTCGCCAGCTCCACGGCCATCACGCTTGCGACCAGCACCGTTGCGACTCGAGCCACCGCGGCCCTTGCTCTTGCGGTTCAGCATATCGGGATCGAGGTCATATGTCTCAAGCCCCATGAAAGGAATCTCACGATCGATGAGCTTCTCGATGTCGACCAGAAGGCGGCGTTGGTTGGGGCTCACGAACGAGATGGCATAACCATGCTCGCCCGCGCGGCCCGTACGGCCGATGCGGTGCACGTAGTCTTCGGGGCAATCGGGAAGGTCGAGGTTGATGACGTAGTCGACGCTCGGCACATCGATGCCGCGAGCGAGCACGTCGGTCGCCACGAGGATGTTCGCCTTTCCGCGGCGGAACTTATCGAGCGCACGGCGACGCGCACCCACCGACTTGTCGGAGTGGATGGATTCCGCCTGGTAGCCGTCGTCATTCAGAGCCTTCGCAAAATCCTCGGCGCGGTTGCGCGTGCGGGCGAACACGATCACGCGCTCGTGGCCCTTCTCCTCGAGCACCGCGCGAAGGAGCTCGGGCTTCTTGTCCTGCTTGATCGGCATCATGTACTGATCGACGGTCTTGGCCGTTTCGCCCTTGTGCGCGATCTCCACCACAGCGGGGTTCTTGAGCAGGTTGCCAAGGTTCTTCTGGATGGACTCGTCGATCGTCGCCGAGAAAAGAAGCGTCTGGCGCTCGTCGGGCGTGGCCTCGACGATGGTGGTCACGTCGGGAAGAAAGCCCATGTCAAGCATGCGGTCCGCCTCATCAAGCACGAGCGTCTGCACGCCGGAGAGGTCGACGACTTCGCGCTTCATGAGGTCGTTTAAGCGGCCAGGCGTGGCAATGAGCACATCGGTGCCGCGACGGATCTCCTTGATCTGCGGGCCGTAGGGCGCACCGCCGAAGACAGTCGTCACGAACTGCCCGGTGCAACGCGCGATCTTCATGGCCGTGAAGGCGATCTGCTGCGCGAGCTCGCGCGTGGGCGAAACCACGAGCAGGCGCGGCGGACGGTTGCGGCTGCGGTCGCGCGGCATGCGGGAAAGAACGGGAAGCAGGAAGGCGGCCGTCTTGCCCGTGCCCGTGCTCGCCGCGGCGATAAGGTCGCGACCAGTCAAAACGATAGGAATAGCCTGCTCCTGAACGGGCGTAGGCTCATCGTAACCCAAGCGCACAACCGCATCGAGGGCGTTCTCGGACAGGCCAAGGCTGGCAAAGTTTTCCATGTAATACTCTTTTCTTCAGTTGCCACGTTCCATCGCCCCTTGCGATGCGAATCCGTGGGCGCACCCGCTCCCAGCGGCATGCATTTGCGCTTGAGGCGAGCCGCTTTCCAATTCATAGGCGGTAAAAACGCGCGACCCGAAGCCGCCGCGGATATGCGCAAATAAGAAAAGAGAAAGATTTTCGCTTGAAGCGACTGCTCATTATGCCGCTTCCCTCCGCCATCCGCGCGCATCGGCACGGGAAATCCACACTGCGGGGGCTATTTCTTGCGCCAAATGCTGACGATGAGCCAGATCGACAGGACGAGCGAGCCGAAATATCCGAAGAACGACAGCAGCGGCACCCCGAGGAAGCGCGGCTCCATCGTGGTTCCCGCCATCAGGCTCGATCCCACGAACAGGCCCGCGATCACCATCGCAATCGCGACGCGGTTGATCATGCGCGAGAGATGCGCGAGCGGCGCCTCGGAGCCGAGCACCTCCATGTTCATCTTCAGCTGCCCGCGCGTGAGCATTTTGAGCGCCTCGCCGGAATACGACGCCGCGTCGAGCGTGCCGCGCCCCGACGAGTATATCGCCCGCGCGAGGTCCTCAAGTGCGTCGCGGATTTCTTCGCGTGTGCCTTTTTTCCCTTTGATGTGGGCATTTATGATGGCGACGATGTTCTGGTTGGGAATATAGGGCGCCACCGTTCCCTCGATGGTCACGATGCCGCGCGACACACTCGTGACCGACGCGGGAAGCATCACATTGCACGAACGCGTGAGCTGCATGATGTCGCTCAGGAATTGGCCCACGTCGATTTCGGCCACATCGCACGAGCCGTAGTCTTCGAGCAGCAGGTCGAGGTCGGCAAGAAAGCGCGTATGGTCGATGGCCGCGTTGTCCTTCTTGGCCGCAAACCGCATGAGCGCGTCCTTGAGCGCGCCCGGATCCTTGAGCCCCACGGCCTCGATGATGTCGCCGAACCCCGCGCGGTCGCGCGCCGACAGGCGGCCCATGTTCCCCAGGTCGATGTAGACAATCCGCCCATCGCGGATAATCACGTTGCCCGGATGCGGGTCGGCGTGGAAAAACCCATGGTCGAGAATCTGCGTCGCGTAGTTGTCGAGCATCTTCGACCCGATTTCCTCCAGGTCGTACCCGTTGGCCACCAGCTGGTCCGCATCACCGATGGGAATGCCATCGACATACTCCATGACCAGGACATACTCGCTGCACAGCTCGGTGTAGACCTTCGGGCATGCAACGAACGCGCAGTCGCGGTTGAGCTCGGCGAACTCGGCGAGGTTCGCAGCCTCGCGCCGGAAATCGGTTTCCTCGAGAAACGTCGCCCACATCTCCTCAACCACGGCGCGCAAGTCGAGCATCTGCTCGCCCTTCATGTACCTTGAAGCACGGCGGGCGAGCATGCGCATGATGTCGATGTCGAGCGCCATCGTGGCCTTCACGCCGGGGCGCTGGATCTTGATGGCGACCGATTCTCCCGAGGCTAAAACTGCGCGATGCACCTGCGCAAGCGATGCACTGCCGAGCGGCTTCGAGTCGATTGCGGCGAAGATTTCCGTTCGGCGACCCCCGAATTCCTCATCGAGCGCCGCAAGCATCTCGTCGAACGGCAGCGGATCGCATTCCGTTTGGAGCTTGGTGAGCTCCTCGCAGAACACTTTGGGAAGGATTTCCGAGCGCGTCGAGAGCGTTTGCCCGATCTTCACGAAGCTCGGCCCCAAGTCCTCGAGCATCGCCCGGAATTCCTCGGGCGTGAAGCCTTCGAGAGCCCGATGCTTGCCGACAATGCCAAGGATTTCGCGCATGCGGCGACGTCGGGACTTGGGGTTGAGCCCGAAACGGCCCTCGGGGTCGGCGTCGGCCCCGGGAGCAAAAAAGTGCCTGAGCAGTGTGTTGTCTTCGGCCATGAGGAAACCCGTGGCGGCGCGGCGCTAGGCCGTAGTGGTGCTTTCGCCTTCGGGGGCATCGCCTGCATCAGCGGCAGGTTCTGCAACTGCGTCTGCGGCGGGCTCCACAACAACCTCACCTGCGACGACTTCTACGGCGGGCGCCTCGGCAGAAGCGGCATCCCGCTGAGCGTTCAGGGCTGCAGCCTCGTCGAGAACGGAACGCGCGCTGTTGGCGACCGCTTCCACCGCGGTACCCACTGCGGCAACCGCCGTCGCGCATGCGGTCTTCGCTTCAGCGATGGGGTTTGGCTCGGCAGCCGTGCCCGATGCCGATGCGGCATTCGCAGCTTTCAGCTTTTCGGCCGCTGTCTCGGCATCCTTCGCGTTGGCGGTATCCGCCATTTCGCGCACGATGTTGGCGAACTCGACGCGCTCGTCAGGCGACATCATGGACATGCGCGCCTCAATGGTGTCGCGGCGAATAGATGATTCGAGGTTCGATGCGTGGTGCTTGAGCTCGGTGTTAATCTGCTTGCCCTGCTCAACCGTCATCTCTCCGCGAGCGACCAGCTGATCGACCAGCTCTTTGCCCTTTTCGGCGCCAATGGCAACCGCACCGATGCCTGCCAGGAAAATACCTTTGAAACCGTCTCCGAGTGTAGCCATAGTGGCCTCCTTTTCCCTCAGATGGACGTGCCGCGCGGCGACACGCGCTACTTATTCATAATGCCGCATTTGGGAAAAAAGGGCAAACCGTGCCGCCAAAGCGTTGCCATGGTGTAAAAAGCCGAAACCCTCGACAGGGAAAGTTTGAATTGAATTTCGTGTATTCAAGATACACGATTTTGTAGAAAAACATGTATCCCAAATACACGATTTTATATAATAACGTGTATTCGGAGTACGCAATTTTAATGCGAGGGCATAATGAAAAGGGCTATCGAAAGCACTATCGAAACATGGGCGACGAAAGATTTCAGCCGCCCGCTGCTGATCCGCGGCGCCCGTCGCATTGGCAAAACACATGTCGCCGAAACCGTCGGCAGACGAATTGCCGGCGACGCCTTCGTAAAGCTCGACTTCCAAACCGACCTCAAGCTCATCGAGCCCCTGTTCGACGGCCCGACCGACAACGTCGACGGCATCGTGGCGCGCATCGCCGACTACAAACGCATGCCCATAGCAAAAGAATCCGCTTTCATCCTGTTCGACGAGGTTCAATTGTGCGAGCGCGCCTTGAACTCCCTGCGATTCTTCTCAGGTTCGGGTTGGCACATTTGCGCGACAGGCAGCCAGCTCGGTGTCGCAACACGCAAACGCAGGCTCCCCTTCCCCAGCGGAGTCCGTCAAGAAACCATGCACCCTATGACGTTCGAAGAATTCCTCTGGGCCCTTGGCGAAGACCACATGGCGGAGGCGATCAGGACCCACACGCAAACGCTCGAACCGTACGCATCCCATCAGCTTGCATCGCGTTATTTCCGCCTTTACCAGGCAATCGGAGGGATGCCGGCGGCAGTTTCCGCATATCTACAGCAGCAATCGATTGACGACGCGCGCATCGAGCAGCGCGAAATCGACCAAACCTACACTGCCGACATGACCGATCCCGATAACGGTATCAGCGGCATTGCGGCGCGCAAAGTGTGGAAGTCGATTCCAGCGCAGCTTATGCGCTCATCCACGAAGAAGTTCAAGTATTCGGAAGTTGAGCGGGGCGGACGGCGCGCGAAATTAATGGAGCCCCTTGAATGGCTTGAAGGAGCAGGGGTTATCTCCCTCAACGAAATGACCGAATGCGTTGCCGCCCCTCTGATTCCGTTCGACGAAGAGGAAGGCAGCTTTTTCAAGGTCTATCTAGCAGACACGGGACTTATGTTTTACAAGCTTGGGATTAATCCTCGGCTTTGGCTCGAAGCGGAAGAGCTCGGCGCAGCGATCGCTTCTTCCGACTTCAGGGGCGCATTGGCGGAGAACTCCACGGCGCAAGCCTTCTCGTCCAACAACCTTCAAACGTACTATTGGACGCCGCCGAGCTCTTGGAAGGCAACGGGCGAGCTGGACTTTCTCCTCCAAACAGACCGCATGGAAGTAATCCCCGTGGAAGTGAAGTCCGCGCGAAACGTCCGGGCGAAAACACTGGCCTCGTTCATGGAGAAAGCACACTCCCCCTACGCATACGTTCTTTCGGGAAATGACTTTTCGCGCAGCAAAACCGAGTTCGGAAACGAGTTGCGACATCTGCCCCTCTACGCCGCCTACTGCCTCGACGACGGGTTTTTGCGCAGCGAACTATAATGAGACCGCGCCACGACTCCGTCAAAGCTGCGCTTCTCGCCACACTCCTCGTTTAACCTATGAGGAAAGCCATGATGATATTTCGTGTATCTGGAATACACGATTTTGTAGAAAAACGTGTATTCCAGATACACGGTTTCCCACTATTGGGCGTTCGAATCGGAGGCGAGCTGCGACACGAGCCGCTCCATGCCGGTGCTTGAGGGCGCTTCAGAATTTCCGTCGCGTCCCTCAACAAGCGTCGCTCCGACGACCGCCACCAAGATGACGCCCGCGCCAACCCATCCGCCAATCGAGAGGAACTCGCCCAGAAGCGCCATGGAGAACAGCGCCGTGAACACCGGCTCGAAGGTAAGAAGGAGCGAAACCGTCGAAGAGGGAAGGCCCGTAAGCGCGACGTTTTGGAGCGCGAAGGTGACGCACGTGCTCAGAATCGCGAGGAAGACGATAACACCCCAAGCCGCAGGCTCGATCGTCGCGACATCGACGACGGGCTCGGCCGCGAGCGCCGCAGCGAGCGACAGCACGAACGCCGCGAGAATCTGCGTCCCCGCGATTGTCGGGGCAGACAGCTTCTCGAGTCCCTTCTCCCCGAACACGAGCGAGCCTGCGATGGCCGCCGAGGAAAGCAGCGAGAGCGCCTCACCCGCGCCGAACGAGAACGAGCCGCCGTTGCAGCACAGAAGGTACAGCCCGCCGACAACCGCCACCTGGAAGGGAATCATCGCGCGGGGGTAGCGCACGCGGCGTACGACCCGGGCAACGAACGGGGCAAACACCACGGGAAGCGCCACGAGGAACCCCACGTTGGTCGCCGTCGTCACATCGAGCGCCAGGTTGCACGCGATGTAGCCGACCGCCAGGCACACAGCGGCGGGTGCCCAATCGGCAAGCTTGACCCCACGCAGCTCGCGCACCATGCGCGGGCCGAAGACAAGCGCGAACGCAGCGAGTGCCAAACCGAAGCGCAAGACCATGCACCACAGCGGTGTCACGCTTTCGTAGGCGAACTTCGTGATGACGTTGCCGAGCCCGAAGATGACGGTTTGCACGACGACGCAAAGCACGAACGGGCTTCTGCTCCCCTGCTGCATTTTCATCGTCCCTACCCCGTCTTTCCCGCTCGCGCACAGCATGGCGCGCGGCCGTCGAATTCGAATTCCATCACAGAACGCAGCGCGACGTTATGTCGCCTGACGCGATGCCGATGGTAGGGTATGGATGCATCCAAGTAAAACTTGTGTTTCTTTCAAATGATTCAAGATATACTTGTTTAAGGAGTTCAAACCCCATTCTTAGGACAGCTGATGCGAAACCAGAAATACGAAGCGTTCCTGGAAGCGGCGCGAACGGGCAGCTTCAAGCAAGCCGCGAGCGAGCTTGGGTACACGCAGGCGGGCGTCAGCTACCTTGCGAACGCGCTCGAAAAAGAGCTGGGAGTTCGCCTGTTCGTGCGTGAGCACGGCGGCGTCCGGCTTACCTCGGAAGGCAGCGCGCTTCTCCCGTGGATCCAGGAAGTGTGCGCGAGCGAGCGCAGGCTCGAGGCGCATCTTGCGGACTTAAAGCAGCTGGAAGAAGGGTCGCTTCATATCGTCGCGTTCACGAGCACGCTCACGCAATGGCTGCCGCAGATAACGAAGCGCTTCGCCGAGGCGCACCCGCATATCGATCTGCGCATCACCTGCTACGATGACCAGGCACAACTTGAGCACATCGTGGAAAGCGGGCAAGCGGATGTCGGGTTTGTGGCGCTGCCCGTGAAGCGCCCGCTCGAAATAGAGCTGCTCGTGCGCGACCCGCTTCTCGTTGCCGTCGCCCCCGACAGTCCCTTCGCGACGCGCAAGCGCTTCCCCAAGAAGGCGCTTGCGAGTGAGCCGTACATCAAGCTTGATTCGGGCGAGTATTCCGAGATGGACCGCCTGTTCCGCGTAAATGGCGTCGAACCACGCGTGAGGTTTTCCATCGTGAGCGACTACGCCGCGATGGGCATGGTAGCAGCAGGGCTCGGATACAGCGTGCTTTCGGGGCTCGTGCTGCGAAACGCTCCGTTCGACCTGGTCGCGCTTCCCGCGGAGGTTCCCGCCTATCGAGAAATCGCGCTTGCGCAGAAATCGAGCGAGACGGCGTCGGGCGCTGCGCGGGCCTTCATCGAGTGCACGAAAGACTGGATCCGCGAAGCCTACGAAAGCGAACCCGAAGCGCTGTTGCTTTAGTGCATTCAGTTCCACGACTTGCCGCGGGTTCGCATGGGCAGTCCCCGTGCTTGGGACTCGCCCCGAACCCGAAGGGTTTCCCCGCCCTTCAGAGGCACCCACCGCAAACCCGGTCGCTACTCTCCAAGTGCGATGGGGGCGAGTTCGGAAAGCGTGGTGATTGCGTAGTCGGGGTGCTCTGTCAGGAGTTCCTCGCGGGCAAACATGCCCCAGAGTGCGGCGACTGTCACGCAGCCGGCGCCCCGTCCCGCCTGCAAATCATAGGGGCTGTCGCCAATGTAGATACATTCATCAGGCGAAACGCCGAAAAGCTCACATCCGTGCAACACCGGCGCCGGGTCGGGCTTGTGCGCGGGGAACGTATCGGGCGCGACGAGAAAATCGAAATACCCCTCGATCCCCGTGCTCTCCATGGCGCGGCGGGCGTTCCCGCTGCGCTTCGATGTGACGATGCCGAGCGGAAGCCCCGCCGCCGCAAGCTTTCCAAGCACCGCCGTCGTGTCGGGAAACGACCTGATGAGCTGCGAGTGCACGCGGTCGTTGTGCTCGAGGTAGGTGTCGAAGAGCCTATCGTGCACCTCCTGGCTGCCGTCGGCCCAGTCCCACATCTGCACCGTGAGCGGCTGGCCGATCTTCGCGCGCAGCTCCTCGTCGGGAACGTCGCGCCCTAACACCGTCTTCGTCGCGTAGCGAAACGACGCCAGGATGAGCGCCTCGGTATCGACCAGCGTGCCGTCCAGGTCGAACAAGACAGCTTTAACGGAAGAGGCCATGCAGTAGTCCAATCGATGAGGATGCAAGATATTTGGAGGGAAAGATAAAAGAACCCCCGGGTCGAACCGTGAAATTCAACAGGTCTCCAAGGAGTCAGCGAGAAGCGCCCTGGCGAGTGCAGATGCCCCGAGAATCCGAGGAAGCGTACTTAAAGTACGCGACAAGGATTCGCGGGGAGCAGCTGCGCCGTCAGGGCGCTTCGCAGCGTCGGCAAGTTCCGCGGGCCGACAGGTCCGCGGAACCCTCCTATTCGAAGATGCCTGCGAAAGCGCCCAGGCCAGAGGGGTGCTTGCGAGCATTGCGCTTCGCGAAGCGCAGCAGCTCGGCGATGGCGGAAAGCGAGACGTCCTTCTTCTGGCCCGTGCGGCGCAGCTTCACTTCCACCGTGCCCTCGGCCAAACCGCGCTTGCCGATGACCACCTGCAGCGGCCAACCAATAAGGTCGGCGTCCGCGAACTTCACGCCAGCGCGCTCCTTGCGATCGTCGATGACCACGTCGAAGCCGAAATCGGCAATCTCGCTCGCGAGCTTCTCGGCCGCGGGCTGCACCTCGTCGTCTCCAACCGTAAGCGGAATAATGCACACGTGAGCAGGCGCGACGTTGAACGGCCACTGGATGCCGTTCTCATCGTTGTGTTGCTCGACGATGGCAGCCACCGTGCGGGAGACGCCCACGCCGTAGCAGCCCATGATGAACGGGTGCTCCACGCCATCCTCGTCGTGGAAGGTGGCACCCATGGTCTCGGAGTAGCGTGTGCCCAGCTGGAACACCTGGGAAACCTCGATGCCGCGGGAACCCGAAAGCGGCAAGCCGCAGTCGGGGCAGCAGTCGCCGGGCTTCACGACGCACAGGTCGGCCCATTCGTCCACCGTGAAATCACGACCCTCTTCGGCGCCCACGTAGTGGTAGTCGTCCTCGTTCGCGCCGACAACCCAGTGAGCGATGCCCTTCAGGCTGCGAGCAGCGATAATGCGCGCTCCCTCGGGCAGGCCGACCGGGCCCATCGAGCCCTTGTGCAGGCCGAAGGATTCCATTTCCTCGTCGGTGAGCAGTGCAAACCCGGGAACGGTGCGCTCGGCTTTGATCTCGTTGAGCTCGTGGTCACCGGGGACGAACATCACGACGAGCTTGCCCTCGGCGTCCTTGCCGGAGAGCGCCTTCACCGTGGAGCTTTCGGGAATGCCGAGGAACTCCGCGAGCTCCTCGATCGTGCGGATGCCCGGGGTGTGGATCTTCTTAAGCTCGGTGGCCTCGTACTCCGTCGGGCGGGCCAGGCACTCGCCAGCCTCGGTGTTCGCGGCATAACCGCAGGTGCAGTGCACGAGTTCCGCCTCGCCCGCCGGGGCCAGCGCCATGAACTCAGTCGTCACCTTGCCGCCGATCTGGCCGCCATCGGCCTCGACGGGGCGGTAATCCAGGCCGCAGCGATCGCAGATTGCGCCGTAGGCGCGGCTCATGTCGTCGTAGGTTTCCTGCAGCGATTCCTGCGTGGCATGGAAGGAATACGCGTCCTTCATGATGAACTCGCGGCTGCGAAACAAGCCCAGGCGCGGGCGGATCTCGTCGCGGAACTTCACCTGAATCTGGTAGAGCGTGCAGGGAAGCTCCTTGTAGGAACGCAGCTCGTTGCGGATGAGCGACGTGATAAGCTCCTCGTGAGTGGGCCCGAGGCAGAAGCCGTGGTCGTGGCGATCGACGAGGCGCATGAGCTCGGGGCCGTAATCGTCCCAACGGCCGGACTCGTGCCACAGCTCCGCCGGCTGCAGCGCCGGCATCATGATTTCCTGCGCGCCAATCTTGTCCATTTCCTCGCGCACGATGTTCTCGACCTTCGAGAGCACCTTGTAGCCAAGCGGCAGGAAGGTATACACGCCCGAAGCGGTCTTGCGGATCATGCCCGCGCGAAGCATCAGCTTGTGGCTCGCGATTTCCGCGTCCGCGGGGTCTTCCTTCAGCGTCGGAGCATAGAGCTTGCTCATTCGCATAACTTCACTCATAGTTTTCCTATCTCCTCCATCAACACGTCGACGATGGCGTGCTCTTCCACTTTCCGTTGCACTTCGCCGTGCTTGAACACGACGCCTACGCCCGCGCCGCACGCCACACCGATGTCGGCATCGCGCGCCTCGCCGGGACCGTTGACGACGCAGCCCATGACGGCGACCTTTATGGGCTTGGTCGTGCTCATGAGGTTGGATTCAACCTGCTTGGCCAGCTCGATCAAGTTTACCTGACAACGCCCGCACGTGGGGCAGCTGATGATTTCCGGGCCGCGGCGGCGCAAATCGAGCGCCGAAAGCAGCGCCCAGCACGCGCGCATCTCGACGACGGGGTCGTCGGTAAGCGAGATGCGCATGGTGTCCCCGATGCCTTCTTCTAAAAGGATTCCCAGGCCAGAGGCGCTTTTTATGACGCCTTGAAACTGCGTCCCCGCCTCGGTGATGCCGATGTGCAAAGGAATATGGGGCAGATCGCGCGAGAGCTGGCGATACGTGCGCACCGTGGTCATGACGTCGTGGGCCTTCGCGCTCACCACAAGGTCGTGGAACCCGCGGCCCTCGCAGTATTCCACGTAACCCGCGGCGGACGCGGCAAGCTTTTGCGGAAGTGTGAGGTCGCGCCGCGCAGCGAGGTCTTGGTCAAGCGAGCCCGCATTCACGCCGATGCGAATGGGAATGCCCGCCTCACCTGCGGCGTCGAGCACGGCGTCGGTCTTTGCGAGGCCGCCGATGTTACCGGGGTTGATGCGCAGCTTGGCTGCCCCGCGACGTGCCGCTTCCACCGCGATCTGCGCGTCGAAGTGAACGTCAGCGACCACGGGAAGGGGCGACTGCTCGCAGACGTGCTGGAAGGCGTCGAGGCAATCGCGGCGCGGAATGGCCATGCGGACCACCTCGCAGCCCGCCGCGGCAAGTTCCCGAATCTGCGCGAGGTTGGCGTCCACGTCGTTCGCAGGTGCGTTCAGCATGGACTGCACCACCACGGGGGCGCCGCCGCCTAAGGGCACGTTGCCCACCATCACGCGGTGCGTGAGCTGGTTGGGCTTGAGTTTGTTGGCTGTAGCGTCTGTTTTACACATGGATAGCATTCTAGCAGCACCCGCTCGCCTTTGGGAAACCGCCGCGAGAAAGGCACAGGCGGCTCACGAAGGGGGCGAAAGGGAAGGGGAAGGGGAGGCGCGCCGTCCCGCCGAAGGGGTGGAAGACGAACGTGAGGCAAATCACCCGACCCCTGTCTCACTTACTATTCGAAGAGCCAGCGGGGATTGCCCAAGTATCGCTCGGCGACCACCCGCGTGCCAGGTACTTGCTCATCGAGCAGGCCATCGGGCAGCGCATCGCGATAGTGGTTGCGCGACCAGCCGATCATTTGCAGCCGCCGCAGCATCGACAGCGCGCACGCCAAATCGAGCGACGCATCGCTTAGCTTCGCCACGCTGCGATACCCCTCGACCCATCGCTGCGCCATCGCCGGTGCGTAGGGCTTGTGCTCCACAAACGTCAGCGCCGCGGCGAAATCGTACATATACCACGAGTAACCGCAGTCGTCGAAGTCGATGAGGGTCAGCGAACCGTCAGGTCCCTTTATGATGTTCGAGGGCCGCAGGTCCGCATGGATAAGCCCCCAGTTCGACGACGCCCGCCCCGCGCGCGCGACCACTTCGCATGCCGCCCATTCCGCCCGCTCGAACAAAAACTCGTCAGCGCTCGAAAGCTGCGCGTCCCTCCAGCTTCCCCAGCGCGGAGTGTCCCCCACCATCGCATCGACATCCCAGGCAAAACGCGTGAAGCCTTGCGGCGGCTTCCATTGTCGGGCCTGCTCGTGCAGCCGGGCCGTCCACGCACCGATAGTAAGATAGCTGTGAGAAGGGTCGGCGGCGCGTTCTAGCGTGGCACCCGGCACATAGCGCATGCACACGCACAGCCAGGCGTAACCGGTCTCGTCGCGCACCTCCGCCACGAAAAAGCCCGAAGCCAGAGGAATCGGCTCGACGACGTTGATGTCCACAATGCTTTGCAGCGCACGGACCCACGCCAGCTCGGACGCGACAGCGAGCGACCCCCCGACATAGCCGGGCTGGCACACGCGCAGCATCGCATAGGGCTCATCGTTGACGATCACAGAGAACGTGGCATTCTCCGAAACGGTGACCAGGCGCAACTCGGTGCGGAACAAATCGAGCCCCCACGCATCGCACACGCCCCGGCGCAACCACCACGGCGCTGTCGAACCCGGACGATACATGGCAAACGCTGCCAGCTTGCCCGCGCCTCCCTGTCCCGCAAGCGGCTCAAGCTCTTTGAGTTCCAACGAGCGAGGCGCAGGGCGCGCGGTCCGTTTGCGTGCTCTCATGCGATCCTCCTTTTACCTTATATATATGTTGTCGAATTGCTTTTGCGGCCGCGAACGAAACCGAGCGAAAGAAGACCCTTTCCGCGAGTCCCGAAATCGCGCCACGTCACTTTCTGCCCCTTACGCTACAAAGCCCATATTGCGAGATGGTTTCATCGCGTTTTCGAAACATTTCGTTTCGCGTTTCGAAACATTACTGAGCCTTTTTCGTTACAGAGCCTCTACAAAGGGGCCCCGAGGGGGAAACAAAGGGGACCGAAAATAGTCCATGAGCTCACGAGATAGGAGAGACATGTTATTCGGCATATCGCAATTCCGCGCAGCATATCGCGCCGGCACGCTTTCGCCGGTCGAAGCAATCGAATCGCAACTCGCCTACGCAGACGTCGTGGCGAGCGAGGTCAACGCCATAAGCCAGGTCAGCCCCACCGCGCTCGACGAAGCGCGCGAAAGCGAATCGCGCTGGGCTGCCGGCTGCCCGAAGGGTCCGCTTGACGGCGTGCCCGTTGTGGTGAAGGACAGCTACCACATCGCGGGCATGAACCGTTGGCACGGAAGCGCCATCCACGACGGCGACGCCCCCTCGGCAAAAACGTCCGAGCCCATCAAGCGGCTGCGCGAGGCCGGCGCGATCGTGGTGGCGAAAACGACCATGCCCGACATGGGAATGCTCGGCGCGGGGATTTCAAGCCAGTTCGGCATCGTGCGCAATCCGTGGAACAAAGACATCAACCCCGGCGGCTCGAGCGCGGGAGCGGGCGCGTCACTCGCCTGCGGACTCGGCGCGTTCGGCCTGGGAACCGACATCGCGGGAAGCGTCCGCCTGCCCGCCGCGCACTGCGGGCTTGCCGCCATCAAGCCGACACAGGGCCGCATCGCCTACTCGCCCGCGTCGAATATGCGATCCTCGGGCGTCATGGGGCGCAGCATGAGCGACGTCATCGAGGGCCTCATGTGCGTCGGGAAGGAAGCACCGACCGATCCGCAATGCCTGCCGGGCGCGTTCCGGCCGATCGCCTTCGAAGAGGTGCTGCAGCGCTTGCCGAAGGTGGGCCTTCTGCTCGATGTGGGCTACGGCACGCCGACCGACCCCGTCGTCGCCGAGGCGGCACGCACGGCGGCAGCGCGCCTCGAAGCCGTCGGGTTCGCCGTCGAGCCCATGTCCTTGGGGCTTGGAGAGGCCGACTTCGCCAACGCTGACCTGGTGTTCAAAGCGCACGCCGCCGCCGAAGTTCGCGCCTCGCGCCACCCCGAAGCGGTGCTTGACCTGGTCGCGCAATGGCTTGAAGGCGCAGATGCCCGCCCTATGGCCGACTACGAGGACGCCATGTGCGGGCTGCTCGCCACGGTGGCGAAAGTCGAAGCTGCCGCCGGCGCCTACGACTTCCTCGTAAGCCCCGTGATTCCCACGCTTCCGTTCGCCGCCGACACCCCTGGCCCGGGCGATGAGGACATGCTGTTGCACCACACGCACTACACGGCCTGGTTCAACCAGACTGGCCAGCCCGCTGCCGTCTATCGCGAGAAGAATGACGCCGAAACGGGGCTTCCCATCGGCGTGCAGGTCGTCGGGCGCCGCTTCGACGACGCAGGGGCGCTCGCCGTGGCCGCCTTCCTGGAATCAACCCGTGCCGAAGTCGCCCCCTTCCCCACCTTCGAGGAGGTGCCCGCATATGACTAGCGCAACCGCAACCGCACCGCGAACAGCCGTCGTCGACAACACCGTCACCGCCGGCGGGCTTTTACGCGATACCGTGCACGTCGTGTCGCGCCCCGTCACAAGCACGTGGCAATGGACCGTGCCGCGGACCTGCGACATCACGCCAAGCTGGATCGGCGGCGACGGCGAGTTCACCGAAGGCGTCGGCGCAAACGGCCAGCGCGTGCTGCGCCGCCGCTTCACCGGCGAGGTGACCATGTACGCCTCGCCAGTCGAGAACATCACGACCGTCATGGAGGCCGCAGGCAAGGCGGGAATCGCCCCGCGCGTCATCGAGTCCTCCGCTGACGAGGTCATAAGCGCGCTTCTTCCCGAAACCTGGCGACCCGCGAAGCTCGACGAGCTGCGCGACACGCGTCTTCTGTTGCATGCGCTCGACGTGCGCCGCTGCGTGCACGAGCTCAACCTCGGGCCCCGCGCCCTTACCTGCGCCCGCTCGGTCGTGCAGCGCAACCTCGTGCGCGACGTCTCCGTTATGCGCGAGCGGTGTTTGGAGGAAGGCATCTTCCTGCCTCGCAACGTCGATGACATCCTCGGCAAGCTTTCACCGTTCCTCGATGCAGCCGGCGCACTTGCCCACAAGCCCGTGCTCTGTCACGGCGACGGCGCCGCATCGAACTTGCTCATCGACAGCACCGACCCCAACACCCCGCCGCTGCTTACCGGCTGGACGATGTGCGGCCTGCGCGACCCCTATGAGGAAGCGGGATCAGTGCTCTCCGAGCTGCATCCGTTCTGCGCCGCCGACGACGCGCAAGTGCTGCGCCGACTGGACCTCGACTCGAAGAACCTGTTCATCGCGCAGGGGTTTGCCGTTCTCGACGGCGTGTTGTGGGCGCTCATCGGACTGTGGCGCAGCGCGATCAACTCCGACAAGTCGATCGACTGCACGAAATACGGCATGTGGAGGCTCGTGAAGGCACACTATCAGCTTGACACCTTTCCCGAGCTCAACGAATGGTTGGAGGCGCAACGATGAGCAGCAACTTCCCCGAAATGGCAGCCGAACTCACGCCGACGCCCGCCCCCCGCACCATCTCCTGCCCCGCCGCGTTCAACCTCCCCTCCGTCGTGCGCGGCGCTATGGAAGGCGTCGAGATGTGGCGCGGGAAGAACCTCATGGTCAAGCCCATGGACGGCGGCCTGAACAACGAGAACTGGTACGTGCGCGACGACATGAGCCGCGAGTACTTCATCAAGGTTCCGGGTGCGGGCACGGGCTTCATCGATCGCAGCGTCGGACATGCTGGCGCGCTTAAGGCCTCTGAGCTGGGTATCGGCGCGAAGGTCTACGAATTCAACCCCGAGACAGGCGTGGAGGTCACCGAGTTTTTGCGCGGGTACGACACCTGCACCACCACGACGCTTCGCACCCAAGAACAGGGCCTGCAGGTTATGGAAACCTATCGCTCGTTGCACGCAAGCGAGAAGTTCGGGAAAACGAACATGATGTTCGACCAGATCGACCAGCATATCGGCCAGATGCAGGAGCTCGGGCTTACCCTTCCCGCGTGGGCAGACGACCTGCTTGGCGAATACGACGAGGTCAAGCAGCGCTTCAACGCCTCGGGCATCGATCTTTCCCCCTGCCACAACGACCCCATGCCCGGCAACTTCATGGTGAATTCCGACGGCATGAAGCTCATCGACTTCGAATTCTGCGGCGACAACGAGCCGACCTACGAGCTCGGGCTTTTCTTCTGCGAGATGTTCTATGACGACGAGGAGATGCTGCCGATGATCGAGGCGTACTACGGGCGCATCGACCCCCACGCGCTTGCCCGGATTCGCGTGTCGCGCGTGATGGGCGATTTGAAATGGGGCATGTGGGGCATCATCAACTCCGTCGTCCGCGACGTCGGATTCGACTACTGGAAATACGGCATTTGGAAGCTTATGCGAGCGAAGACGTACCAGCACTCCATTGACTGGGACGCTTCAAAACTCGCAATTTAAGCTCCTGGCCTGGTGATATTCGTTAGTAAACCCCTTGACGAGAAGGAGAATTCAAAATGAAGCAGTTCATCAAGAGCATGTCGGTACGGACAAAGAACATCGTATTCGGCGGAATATACGCCCTGCTCGTTCTGGCGGCGGTCTTCCCACCGCTGTACTTCTCCGCCAGCGGGAACGGCACGCTTATTTTAGGCGCGCCGATTGCCATGTGGTACTGGATCGCCGACTTCGCCCTGCTCATCGTAATGATGTTTGCCCTGTACTGGGTCGAGACCGTCCGCAACGAGGTCGATTGCGAGCCCGCTGCGGTGATGGCGGGAGGTGAATAGCATGGCAGTTATGTTGGGAATGCTCGGGGTCTTCTTCCTCGGAATCATCGCTGTTCTTTATCTCACGCTGAAGAAGTCGAAGTCGTTCGATGATTACGCGGTCGGCGGGCGCTCGTTCGGCCCGTGGCTCGTCGCCATGAGCTACGTGAACTCGTGGTGGCCGGGCACCGTGTTCATCTCCTTCGCCGGCCTTTCCGTGGCGTCGGGCGTCTTCGGCTTCTACGGCCTGGCCTATTCGACGCTGGGACTCGCGGCCATGTACTTCATCGCCTCGCGCGCCTGGCGCTGGGGCAAGCGATACAACCTGGTCACCCAGCCCGACCTGCTTCGCCTGCGCTACGGTTCGAAGGCAGTCGGCGTGGTGACGTCCATCATCGGTGTCATCGCCATCCTACCGTGGGTCATCCTCGGCATGCAGGCCCTCGCAACCGTGTTCAGCATCGCATCCGGCGGAACCTGGGCGCTGCCAGTCTGCCTGATCATCGGCCTTGCCACCGTGCTCATCCGCCAAATCTGGACGGTGCGCATGGGCATGCGCGGCCTGGTGTACACCGACATGTACCAAGGCCTCGTTGCCTACGTGATCGCCGCCATCGTCTGTGTGCTGCTTCTCGTTGCCCCGAACTCGCCCGCGAACTGGTCTTATCTGGCCGAGATTCCCGACCAGCTGCTCTTTTTGCCCGGCGACGGCGATTCCTACGGCCCGCTGTACATGTTCAGCAGCGTGTTCACCGGCGTTGTCGGCGCGCTGTGTTGGCCGATGAGCTTCGTTCGAATCTACACCGCCAACAACGTGAAGTCCGTTAAGAAGTCGACGAACTACGCCATGCTCATCGCCGGCGGATTCTACGCGCTGCTCACCATCGTGATGCTGGCCGCCTCGCACATCACCGGCGTTGCCGCCAATCCGCAGGCAGGATGGACAACGCTGCTTGAAAACTACGGAGGCGTTTGGCTGCTCGGCCTGGGCCTGACCATGATCTTCGCCGGCTCGATCGGCCACATCGACGGCAGCGTCCAAGCCGCCGGCACGCAGATCGCCAACGACATCGTCGGCAGCAAGGTGGAGCTGACCG
Source organism: uncultured Ellagibacter sp. (assembly GCF_934617235.1). GTDB lineage: Bacteria > Actinomycetota > Coriobacteriia > Coriobacteriales > Eggerthellaceae > Ellagibacter. The sequence continues at coordinate 44,591 of NZ_CAKTTZ010000002.1, forward strand.
ACGCGCAGAAGACGGTCATCTCGAAGGCAAGCATGATGCTGTTCATCGCGCTTGCCGCCGTGCTCGCCTACTTCACCAACGGCATGGACCGCCTGCAGCTGCTCGCGCAGATTTCCTACCAGGCCGTTGTCCAGATTTCCGTGCCGCTGTTCCTCGGCATCTTCTTCAAGTTCGGCAACAAGAACGGCGCGCTGGCCGGCATGATCGCGGGCTTCGTCGTCGCCGCCGGGCTGACCATCGCCTTCCCCGACGACATCCCCGCGCTCGGCAGCATCACTGGCGGCGTGGTCGCCCTGTTCGTGAACCTGCTCGTGTACGTGACCGTGTCGCTCCTGACCAAAACCCCCGACGCCGAGCGCACCCGCGTTGACGAGCTGTTCGATATTGCCCGAGGTGGCAGCCGCGGCACCGTCACCGTCGGCGCCGCAGTTCCGGGCATGGCGAGCGTGGCAGAAGGCGAGGGCGTCGCATGCGGAACCGCCGCAAGCGTTACGACCTGCGAAGAGGCCGCTGCAACCGCAATGGCCGAAAACGAGCCCGAGGGCTTAGCCGCAAGCAAGGTGGCAAGCATCGCAACCGCCGCCTCCTCGCTGCGCGAAGCCGCGGTCGCAAGTTGCGCAAGATCCGGCGGCGCACCCGCAGAGGCGAGCGCTTCGTAGGCACCTTGCGAAATCGATTCCCCCTATCGTAAAAAGGCTGCGGGGCAAAACGCTCCGCAGCCTTCGTTTTGCCTGGCCGCAACTGCTAAGGAATCGCTGGCGTCAAGGGGTTGCGGCCAAAATCGGCAACGACCGCCAAGCATCTGACACAGCCGATCAAGGCGAGGCGGCGCTGCCAGACGACAACTACCGAGCCCAACACCCACGAGGAGACCCCCATGAACCAACCTCTTTCCGCCACACAGCATTTCTCCGAGCTGTTCGCCGAGTCGATGACAATCGGCCGCAAGCCGAACGGCGGAACCGATCGCATGGCGCTCACCCCCGACGACAGCGCGCATCGCACGTGGCTCGTCAAGCAGCTGCGCAAAGCCGGCACCGAAGTGCGCATCGATGGCGTCGGAAACATTTTCGGCCTGTTCACCTGGGACGATGACGCGCCCTACATACTGTGCGGGTCGCATCTGGACAGCCAGGAAAACGGCGGCGTATACGACGGGGCGTACGGTGTGGTGGCCGCGTTGGCGGCGGCACAGGCAATCGATGCGCGCGTGCGAAGCGGAGCGCTTGCCCCAGCGACGAACCTTGCCGTGGTCGACTGGACAAACGAAGAAGGCGCGCGCTTCGAGCCGAGTCTCATGGGCAGTCGCGTGTTCACGGGCGCGCTGCGGCTTTCCGACATCGAACAGGCGAAGGACTTAGGCGGCACGCGTTTCGGCGACGCGCTGCGCAAGAGCGGCTGGAAGGGAACCGACACGCCGCCGCAAGCTGCCGCCTACTTTGAGCTGCACGTCGAGCAAGGTCCTGAACTTGAGACAGCGGGCGTGAACATCGGGGCGGTCACCGGCAACTGGAGCGCCGTGAAAATGGATGTGGATATCGACGGCGAGCAGTCCCACACGGGATCGACCCCCATGCACCTGCGCAAGGATGCGCTCTACGGGATGGCGCTGCTCACCGTTGCCGCGCGCAAGCTCGCCGATGACTTCGCACGTCGCGGCACCGAAGTTCGCACGTCGGTCACCAAGGTGCGTTTGTTTCCGCATTCGCCGAATATCGTGACGTCGAAATGTCAGCTTCACCTGGAGGTTCGTGCAGAAAGTGAAGCGTGTGCCCGCGAGGCGGCCAATGAACTCGCCGCCTCTTTCGCCACGATCGAGGCGCAGTCGGGCACGGCAATCGCGATCGTCGACACCGAAGTTCGCCAGGCGATGACGTTTCCCGAAAGCGGCGTAGCCCTCATCGAGCACGCCGCAGCCGCATGCGGCCTCAGCTGCATCCGCACGAAAACGGTATGCGGGCACGACGCCGTAGCCCTTGCCGCCGCCGTGCCCAGCACGCTTCTGTTCGTGCCAAGCGTCGGCAGCAGCGCGCACTCGCCCAATGAATTCACCAAGCCCGAGGACCTCTCCAACGGCGTAAGGGTGCTCGTCGAGGTGTTGCAGGAAGCGCTTCGCCAAGGCGGCTTGGCATAAAAAATGCGGGTAGACGCCGATCAAGACGCCCACCCGAAAACCTTCCACCCGGCCAACCACCAGGCAGTTTCCCAAAGCTTTCCGCTAAGAAGCGCTCGGCGAGGCACTCTGGCCGCAAACCTGGGGCACCATCTCGATGCCCCAGGCTCTCTCGCCCGCGATCTTTCTTCTAATTCTCCAGCTGATCGAGCGATGCTTCCAGTGCGCTGGCGAAAAAGTCGAGGTCGGCGTCGTTGAACACCAGCGGCGGGCGAACCTTCAGCACGTTGCCGTACGGGCCGCACAAAGAGATGAGCACGTGGTTTTCGCGAAGCTGCTCGATGAGCGACACGGCGAACGGGCGATCGGCTTCCTGAGTACCGGGCTTCACCACCTCGACGCCGCAGAACAAACCGGCGCCGCGCACGTCGGCAAGACGAGGACGGCGTGCTGCCACATCGTGTATGGCGGCACGCAACTTCTCCCCCATGTCATAGGTATGAGCGAGGATGTCGTTTTCACGAATGTAATCGAGCACCGCCTGAGCCGCCGCCATCGACACGGGATTGCCCGCGAACGTGTTGAAGTACGGGTTGTTGTCGGCAAATGCGTCGAGCACGTCGGCGCGAATCGCCATGGCGGAACACGGGATGCCGTTAGCCATGGGTTTGCCCATCGTCACGATATCGGGCACGATGCCATGGCGCGCGAAGCCCCAGAACGCATCGCCCGTGCGGCAGAATCCGGGCTGCACCTCGTCGGCAATATAGAGGCCGCCCTCGCGATGTACCAGGTCAACGACTGATTTCAGGAAGCCACGAGCGCCCGGGATAACGCCATCGGAGGAGAAGATGTCGTCGAAGAGCACGCCAGCGAATTTGATGCCGTGGCGGCGCATGTCGGCAATTTGCAGGGAAATCTGCTCGCACATCCACGGGCCAAGGTCTTCGGTCCCCAAACGGAACGAGTCGGGCGAGGGAATCATGCGCATGGTGCGGCTCATGGCGACGCTCTTGCCGATCGACGGCGACAGCCCGGAGATCAGCGCCGTGTTCCCGTGGTAGGCCTCCCCCGTCACAATGACGCCCTCACCGCCGGTAAAGAGCTGCGCGCAACGGACGGCCAGGTCATTTGCTTCGGACCCTGAGCACATGAACATGATGCGGTTGATTTCGTCCGGCATGGTGGACAGCAGGTCCTCCGCATAGTTCAGGATATTCTCGTGCACGTAACGTGTGTGCGTATTGAGCAGCTGCAACTGCTTGGTAACCGCCTCGGTGACCACAGGATTGCTGTGTCCCATCGACGGGATGTTGTTGTACATGTCGAGGTATTCCTCGCCATCGGCGTCGAACAGGCGCGTTCCTTGTCCGCGCACCAGGTGAAGCGGCTTCTGGTAGAACAAGCGGTAACACGGCCCCAGCACGCGGCGGCGCTCAACCAAATCGTGCAGCTCGCCGCCGAGCGTATCGAGGTTGCCCATATTGAAACTGTTCGACTCAAGGATGCCGCAATCTTCCGAAGTGCCCATCATTCGCCCTTTCTTCCTCGTCAAACGCGTATGCGCATTTCAAACCATTTGCACATCTTGCATGGTAGGACGCAAAGAACGCAATCGAATGAACGCGAGGGGCGTTAGCAAAGCTTCAAACATCTGGAAATCAAGGCGAAATCGAACAGAAGCACACGCGTTACACGGGCGCGAAATGCACCGCGTGCTCAGACTGACGGGCGGGAGCACGGGCAGGTTGACAACCGGGTTCAGGCCAAAGGGCGCCAGACGCAAACAGACCCGCCCATGACCTGGACGGGTCTTCGTTTTCCCAAGCAAAAACAGCAAGTAGCTCCAAACGCGGCGCAAACCAACCGCGAGCCAAACGCGGTGCGTTAGCCTTCCACTCGAATCACCGAGGGCTCGGCGCGCAGGACGTCTTCGAGTCCCGCGATTTCCGCGAGCACCGCACGCACGCTCGCTTCCTTGGCGGTGTGCGTGACGTAGGAAAGGTTCACCGTCTCATGCTCGGAGTTGCCGCGCTGCACCACGGAGCGCACGGAGACGCCGTGCTTGGCGAACACGCCCGCCATCGCGGCGAGCACGCCCGAGCGGTCGGCAACGGCGAAGCGGATGTAGTACTTCGTCTGCAGCTCTTCCACCGGAAGAATGGGCAGGTCATCGGTGCAGGTGCAGCCCACGATGGGAGAAATTCCCAACGTGAGGTGACGCGCGACCTCGAGTACATCGCCCATGACGGCACTCGCCGCCGGGCCAGCACCCGCGCCCTCGCCGAAGAACATCGTCTCGCCCACAGCATCGCCCGTCACGTAAATCGCGTTGAACACGCCGTTCACCGTCGCGAGCTGATGCGCCTTCGGAAGCATCGTGGGGTGCACGCGCACGTCGATGCCGTTGGGAGTGCGATGGGCAATCGCCAAAAGCTTGATAACGTAGCCCATGTCGTCGGCGGTTTCCAAATCGAGCGTCGTGATGTTGCGGATGCCCTCGGTGTGCACATCGTCGAGCGTGACGCGCGAGTTGAAGGCAATCGACGCCAGGATAGCGATCTTCGCCGCAGCGTCGAATCCGTCGACGTCAGCCGTGGGGTCGGCCTCGGCGAACCCGCGCTCCTGAGCTTCCTTGAGCGCCTCATCGTAGGAAAGGTTGTCGTCGACCATGCGCGTGAGCATGTAGTTCGTCGTGCCGTTCACGATGCCCATGACAGACGTCACCTCGTTCGAGATGAGCGAATGCTTCAGCGGGTCGATGATGGGAATGCCGCCGCCGACGGACGCCTCGAAGGCGAGCTCGCGGTTCATCTTCTCCGCCAGGTGCATGACTTCCTCGCCGTGGGTCGCCATGAGCGCCTTGTTGGCCGTGACGACGTTCTTGCCCGCTTCGAGGGCCGACACGACCACATCGCGCGCCACCGTGGTGCCGCCGATGAGCTCGATGACGATGTCGATGTCGGGGTCGTTGATGATGTCGTGGTAATCCAACGTGAACAGATCGCTCACGCCGTGAGCTTCGGCCTGTTCAGGGTCGCGCGAGCAGACGCGCGCAAGCTCCACATCGATGCCGTAATGGCGCTTGAAGTCCTCCTTGTGCTTCTGAAGGATGTCAATGCAACCGCCACCAACCGTGCCGGTGCCGACGAGTCCGAGCTTGATGGTCATAAGGTCCTCCTAGATGTCGCGGGCGTAGAGATCGGCGTAGGTCTCGCGGCGCGTGACGACGCGGGCGACACCATCTTTCACGAACACTACGGCCGGCTTGGGCTGGCCATTGTAATTACTTGACATGGTAGAGCAGTACGCGCCCGTTGTGAACACGCACGCGATATCACCGATTTCCGGATGCTGAATAGGCATGTCGATGACGACCGCGTCGCCGCTTTCGCAGTGCTTGCCGCACAGCGTGACGATTTCCGTGCGCGGCTCGCCCGCCTTGTTGGCGATCACGGGCTCATAGTCGGCGTGGTAGAGCGCCGTGCGGATGTTGTCGGACATGCCGCCGTCGATGGCGACGTACTTGCGGATGCTGGGCAGAGTTTTCAAGATGCCCACGGTGTAGAGTGTGACGCCCGCATTGGCGACAAGGCTACGACCAGGCTCAACGAGGATGCGCGGCTCGGCAACGCCGTATTCGGCGCAGAAGTCCTTCACGGCACGGGTCGTGCATTCCGCAAAATCGTCGATCGAAGAGGGCTTATCGGTCGCGAGGTAAGCCACGCCCAGGCCGCCGCCTAAGTCGAGCTCGGGAATCTCGATGCCGTATTCCTTCTGCACGCGCGCGATGAACTCGATCATGACCTGCGCCGCCTCGCGGAACGAGTGGAGCGCGAAGATCTGCGAGCCGATATGGCAGTGGAAGCCGACGAGCTTCACGTTGGGCGCCTCGATGGCGTCCTTCACGCACTTGAAGGCGAAGTCGTCAAGCATGGTGAAGCCGAACTTGGAGTCCTCGCAGCCGGTGCGGATGTACTCGTGCGTGTCAGCCTCGACACCGGGCGTGATGCGCATGTAGATGGCCTGCTCAACGCCCAGTTCGCCGGCGATTTCGGACACGCGCGCCAGCTCGATGCGGCTGTCGACCACGATGCGCCCCACACCTGCGGAGATGGCTTCGCGCAGCTCGGCCGGCGTCTTGTTGTTGCCGTGCACGAAGACGCGCTCCATCGGGAAGCCCGCCATCTGGGCGCAGGCAAGCTCGCCGCCGCCCGACACGTCGAGGCAAAGGCCCTCTTCGCCCACGATGCGCACGACTTCCTTATTCAAAAAGGCCTTGGAAGCGTAGATGACGTCGGAGTTCTCGTAGCGCGAACGGAACGCCTCGCGGTAGGTCTCCATGCGCCAACGAAGGTCGGCCTCGTCGAACACGTAGAGCGCCGTACCCTCCTCGTGCGCGAGCTTCACCATGTCGACACCGCCGATGAACAGGTGGTTATCGCGGACCTCGGCCGTGCGGGGAAGAACCTCGCCCAACTCCATGGTGGTAAGGTTGTCGGGCTGCTTGCTGGTATCGGATGCTGGGAGAGACATAGCTGTCCTTTCTGATGCTGTGGAATTTTCCCAGTCTATCATTTGGGCGATGAGCAAGTATTTCCCATTCGTAAAATGCACGCGTTTTATAGGGAAGGGGCTGAAGGTAGGCGGGGTTTTCCCACCCTACGCCCGGCGAAGCGACAACGTGAATGTCGCGCCTTGCGAGCTGCCGTTTTCAGCGGAAAGAGACGCCCCCATTCGCCGGGCCGCCGACTGAGCGATGGAAAGGCCCAGGCCGAAATGCCCGCCTTCACCTTTGTAGCAGCGCTCGAACACATGGGGCAGGTCGGCCTTCCCTATCCCTGGCCCGTCGTCGGCGACCGTCACTTCCACCCGATCGCCCCGCTCGCAGATAGACACGATAGCCTTGCTTTGCGCATAGCGAATCGCGTTCGAGAGCAGATTATCCATGACCTTGTCGAAAAGATTGTCGGTCGCAAGCGCCACAGCTTTGCAGCCAGGCTCCCTCACCTCGATCGAGATGCCGCGCGAGGACGCGAGGCCCCGCGCACGATCAACGCAACGATTGAGCGATCCAACCACGTCAGTCGGGCACAACGCTGCGCAATCCACATTACCTTCCAGGCGCGACAGGCACAGCAAACCGTCGACCACCTCGGCAAGGCGCGCGCTTTCATCCATGATGACGCGTGCAGCATGTTGTGGCGGATCAAACACGCCCCGCTCGATTCCCTGGGCGTAACCGCCGATCGACATCAAGGGACTTCGCAGCTCATGGGAGACGTTTTCCAAAAAGCGTTTCTGGCTTTGCTCCGACTGCTCAAGCCGCCTCGACATGTCGTTCATGGAGCATCGCAGCTCTTCAAGCTCGCCAAGCCCGAACGTCGGCGCAATCTCGACGAAATCGCCCGCGCCGATACGCTCAGCGCTACGGCAAAGACGCGCAAGCGGACGCGTGATGCTGCGCGCCGTCGCCACAAGCGCCACAAGCACGACCAGGGCAAAGACCGACGATACGCCCAGAACGAGAAGCGAGGAGGCATCCACCCACTCGCCGATATGCGAGGTCGGGCAATAGACGACCACGTGAGCCAGGTTGTGTGCGCCGGAAGGAGGGTCATAGCTAGCAGCGAGATACGTTTCGCCGTCGCTTGCCGAAAGCTCGATAGAGTCGCCCTCAATCGCCCCGTTCTCCTGGAAATACCGCGCAAAATCGGCGGCGAGGGGCGCGACGTCCTCGCGAAGCTGCTCGTTGCGCGGGTACACCACCTTCATCGTATTCGACAATATCAAAAGACGCGCATTGCCGCCCAACTGCGAGGCGGTAACCCCCGCTCCCTTCAAGAAGGCTTGCGTGCTATCGCCTAACGCCTCCGCCGCACCGTCGCCGTTAGAGTTCGAAGCATCGGCGCCTTCCTCCGAAAACCCGCTTTCGAGCAGGGGCTCTATCTGCTGTTGCAAGGTGGAAAGCTCCCGCTCGGCTTCCGAATACGCATAGCGCGTTGCGCTTACGTGGAAGACGAAGCACGACAGGGGCGGCAAAAGCAAAAGGGCCACGGCAGGGATGAGAAGCCGCGCGAGAACGCGCTGTCTTCCGCAATGCTCGGCAGGGCGGCTCATTCGCACTCCTCCGCAGCGATGCGGAACCCGAAGCCCCAAACGGTCTCCACACTCACGCCGCCTCCGGCGTCCCGGAGCTTACGGCGCAGACGCTTCACCAGGTCATCAGCCGCACGAGTGTCGGCCTGCCAGTTGATGCCCCAGAGCGCTTTCAGCAATTCTTCCCTGCTTACCGCCCTGTCTTGGCGTTCAACCAAGTATGTCAGGAAATCGAACTCCGTCGGTGTGAGCGAAATCGGGCTGCCTCTCAGAAGCGCATCGCGTCGCCCAGGGAAAAGCTCGAGCGTGCCGAAGGAGAGCTTCCGCGGCGCAAGCTCGGCAGCGGATGGGAATCCGTGCTTGTGCGCGCGCCGTAAAATCGCCTTGACACGAGCGACGAGCTCGATCGGAAGGAACGGTTTCACCAGGTAATCGTCACTGCCAAGCGTCAGTCCCGTCACGCGATCGTAGGGGCTGTCCTTGGCCGACACGATGATGATGGGCAAGTCAGTATGGTCGCGACGAAGCGTCGAGCACGCCGTAAGCCCATCGACCCCAGGCATCATGACGTCAAGTATAACCAGGTCGGGTATGCTTTTCCCGCAAGCCTCCATCAGGCTCGCCCCGTTGTCGAAGGACTGCACCTCGAAGCCCTCCTGGGAAAGGAACGCCGCAATCAGCTCGCGAATATTCTCGTCGTCGTCGGCAAGGTAAATACGTTCGGACACCGTTTCCTCGTTTCTCTTCACCGCAGATCATACCCATGTTCGCCTCACACGGGAACCACCTTGCCGCGACTTTGCCGCACTTTGACCCTCGAAACGGCGAAACCGATGCCGCTACGCTCAAGCTTGCGCCGCTCGAAGAAACGAGCGGGACATCGCTTTCCACCACCGACGAACAGGAGCCCCCATGAAGCATCCGCGAGCACTTGCAGGCATTCTCCTCACACCGCTTTTGGCGGCCTCGCTGGTCCCCGTTGCCGCAACGCAAGCAATTGCCGAGAATTCGTTCACCCATAGCGATTTCATCGAGACGGAACAGCCCGAGCTCACTCAGGAAACTAAAGACCTGATCTCCGCCTATCAGAAATCCCCTACAGAAGAGAACTACCTGGCCCTGCGATCCATCGTGATCGACAACTACAACGCCGTACTCGACCGCAAGGAGCAAAAGCTCGCCTCGCTGAAGGTCGAGACTGCGGGCAAGCCAGGTGGCGAGGAAACCGTCGCAGAGATGGAAGACATCGTGCAGGACATGTACGCAACCTACTGGAACCGCATCAACTCCAGCATGCTGCGCTTCACCGACGCGCGCCTTTTGAAGTGGAAGACGTCGAATGCCTCCCAATACGAGTTCATCCCCGTCATGGGTGCGGGCGAGAGCATCTATGTAAGCCGCACGCCGGTGACTAACGCCCAATACGCCGCCTATCTCGAAGCGACGGGCGCGCAAGCACCTGAGAACTGGGGAGACGGATCGCATGAGGGCGATGCAGACTACCCGGTGAACTATGTTTCCTACGAAGATGCACAGGCTTACTGCGATTGGCTCACCGAGCAGGACGGCGAAAACACCTACCGCCTTCCCAATGAGAGCGAATGGGAGCTTGCGGCGGGTCATATGCCCAAGGACGCCGACTTCAACTGCGGCGTCGCAGACGGACGCGTCTCTGTTTATGAGTACGACGGCGTCACGCGCGGCGCCCATGGAGCCATCGACTTCTGGGGCAACGTATGGGAGTGGACCTCGACCGTTCGCGAGAGCGAGGGAGACGACGTCCTGCTCGGGGTGAAGGGCGGCGCATGGAACAGCGAGCGCACCGACTGCCGTACTGAGAACCGCAAGGAGGGGCGCTTCGCCTCCGAGGGATTCGCCGATGTTGGGTTCCGCGTCATCCAGGTGAAGGGCGGGCAAGAGCCCGATCAGAAGGTCGAACTGGCGACCCTGCCCGCGCCCGAGGTGAGCGCAACGCCCGATTCGAACAGCATCGCGCTTTCTTGGCAGCCCGTCGAGGGAGCCAACAGCTATCAGCTCTTCGAGTACTTCCCCGACACGGGCCTTATCCAGATGATGGGTACGACGGACGGCACCTCCACCACTTTCGACGGGCTTGAGGAGGGCAGTACGCACAGCTACATCGTGCAACCTATCTCTTACGTTGAGATAGCAGACAACGTTTCTGCAGAATACGCGGTGACCGCAACCTGCGTCGCGCAAGGGGCAGAAGCGCTTCCTGGCGAAGGCGCGGGTGCGGGCTCGGGCGCGGGCGAGGGCTCGGGGAACGAAGGCGAAGGCGCTGAGCAGCAGGCCGCCACGCTTTCCCTCGTGACCGCGGGCAACCTCAACTGCTGGCTGTACACCCCCGAAAACGCAACGGAGAACATGCCGCTCATCGTGTACCTCCATGGCATCACGGGCAAGGGGGACGATCCCGACGCAATGCTCTCGTCAGACGACTTCGCCCGATGGATCTCCGATGGCACGCTCGGGAGCATTCCCGCCTACGTGCTCATGCCCCAAGCGCCCTCAAGCGCAAGGGACTGGATCGCCCTTAGCAGCAACGTCATCTCCGCAACCGAAGAGGTGAAGGCAGCGTACAACATCGATCCGACCAACGTGAGCCTCACCGGATTCAGCATGGGCGGCACCGGAACATGGAGCATCGCCGCTTCCAACCCCGACGAGTTCGCACGCATTGCACCGTGCAGTGGAGGCGTGCGAGGCAAAAAGACTATGATTTCGGCGCTTGCCAACGTAGAGACCTGGGCATTCGTCGGCACGGAAGACAAGGTGGTAAAGCCCCAGTCGTCCATCGATTTGGTTAGCAAACTTGCGGATTCGGGCTCTGCGGCACGCATCACGACCTTCGAGGGAGCAAGCCACACCGACGTCCCCGCGCTTGCCTACCTTGACGGCGAAATCAACCTAGTCAGTTGGCTCATTAGCGGCGAATAGCAAACCTGCGGATTCGCGGGAAGTGGAGTGTGCCCCTCACGCGGGAAGGCGCACTTCGAGTACAATGGGTCTCCAGACGAGCGCCTGGAAAAGGGCGTTCGAACACTCAACGTTTTGGAGGCAACTTATGTCCAAACCTGAACCGTCGATCGACCAGTGGCTCAAGGAAGCCAAGGCCGACCCGAAAGCCGCGCAGTGCGGCATGTTCCTCACCCACAACGGCATCGTGCGCATCACCCCCAAAAAGCAGGTGCGCGAAGGCGTTCAAGGCCTCGGAGAAGTCGCGAAGGTGCAATTCTCCTATGACGCCGAGGGCGTTGCCGAGGCCGAGAAAGAGGCACTCACCTGGCCTGGCGTGTACTACGTGCGCACCTGGATGAACGAGGGCGAGCTTGGCGTGGGCGATTCTATCATGTACGTGCTCATCGGCGCCGACATCCGCCCGAACTGCGTCGATGCGCTGCAGAAGCTCGTCGGCAAGATCAAAAACGAGCTCGTCGTGGAAAAGGAAATCTACGCGTAGAGCTTTCGCGTAAACGCAGCGGCGCCCCGGGGGGAGAAAAGCCAGCCCCGGGGCGCCGCACTAATGTGATGACAAGCGAGCGGGGCTCGCCTCGTTGCATTTTCAGAGGGGAGATGCGAGCTTTTGAACAACTCGCTTATCAGCAATTATCAGACGAAGCTGCTCATCCTGGACGCGGCCGACAAGCTTGTCGAGGAAACGCCGTTCGACAAGCTCTCGGTCACACAGATTTGCGAGGAAGCAGGGGTATCCCGCGCGACGTTCTACCGATGCTTCAAAGACAAGTTCGCCATCGCCCAATGGCACGTGGAGCTCGCCTGGGCGCAAGGGGCAAACGAAATCGGCCGCACGCTTTCGTGGAAAGAGGGGTACTACATCACGGAGGCGAACATTGCAAGCCGCAACCTCTTCTATGCAGGCGTCGCGAAATCGAACGACTACAATGCCATCGACAATTTCGCCCCGCGCCTGCGTCGCAAGACGATCACCGAAACGCTCACGCAGATGCGCAAAATTCCCTTGACGGAGCACTTGAAGTTCCAGATCGACGCCACCGTCGAACTCGAGGTCCACCTGCTTCCGAAATGGCATTACGGTTTCTACGACGTATCCCTCGACGAGATGTGCGAATGGGTTGCCAATTCGGTTCCGCGCGAGCTGTTCGACCTTTTGAACACGCCGCTCCATCCGCGCTCATCGCGTCCGCCCCGACCCATCGTGGAGCCTAAGCCGCATCACATCATTTAGCGCTCCCCGCCGCCCGTATTCCGCTGGAACGATCCCGGGATTTTCGGCAGCGGCTTGCCGCAGTTCGCGCACACTTTCGCGTCAACCTCATTTTGCGTGCGGCAAAAGATGCACCACCCGGCAGGCTTCACCTTTGCGTCGGACGAAGGCGGCCCGCACTTCCCGCAATGTATGCACGCAAAGCAGCGCGGCATCAGGCTATCGATTCTCGTCCGCGCCAGCCGCGTCAGAGGGCGCGTGCTCATCCAGTGCACCATCTGCAGGTTTCGCCACGAGCGCACGCATGGGATGCGCAAGACCGACGACCGCGCACGCCACGCAAATCGCAATCAGCACGGGAAACACGGCATCGCTGCCAGCCGCAGGGTTTGCCGCCACCGTTGCCGCAAACAGGTACGGCGCAATGAAGGGCCCTAAGTTCATCATGGAAGTCATGATGCCGGAGACGAACGGCACGCGGCTTTTCGGAGCGATATTTCCCGTCGCGTTCTGTGCCGCCGTGAAGAACATCGAACCGCCGAATCCTAAGATGAACACGCCGATCGCGTAGATGATCGTGTTGTCAGCAAACATGCAGGGCACAACACCGATCGCCGCAAGCGCAGCGCCGATGCCGAACAGACGGGCTTTGAACACGCGCACAAGCGTCGGGAAGGCAAGCCCGCACAAGATGGTGCCGATACCGCAGCAGTTGATGACGAGCGCCGCCTGACCGGAGCTTGCAAGCCCACGAACGTCGAGGATGGTCGATGTGATGATCTGCACGGTCACGACGCAGGTCCACGTCGCCAGCGCAAAGAGCGCATATCCCCAGATAGCGTGAGGAATCTTCTCCTTTGCCGCCTCCGTGCATTCCACACGCTCGCGTTCGCGACCCTCGGCTACAACGCCTTTCGCCTCAGGCATCCACGCAAGCGCGATAACCATGGGGACAAGGCCGATAAGATACGCAAGGAAGGAATAATTCCAGCCGATTTCGGTGAGATACCCCGCAACCGTCGTGTAAATCAGGTTGAACAGGAACTGGATCGTGATGCCGAGCCCCAGAAGGCGCGAGCGTTTCTCGCCTTCGAACAGGGCGATGATGGTCGCATTCCCCACAGGGAACATCACGCCCAAGCCGATGCCCACGATAACGCGCGAAAAGATGACAGGCGTGTAGTCGGTGATGTCCGGCATAAGAAACGGGAAAGCGCCGCCGAGCGACATCACCAAGATACCGAGGATAGCCATCGGCTTGAAGCCGACCTTGTGAAGAATAGCTCCCGAAAGCACGCTCACCGGCACCGATACGATACCCGTGATACTGTTCGCAAACATGATAGTCGTGATGTCCGTCCCCACGAAATGGTGCGAGAACGCGGCTATCGAAGGCGTCAAGATGGCAAACTCGCTCATCGTGCAGAAGAGCGCCAAAATACCGATTACGTTAAGGGTCGAAAGACCCCACCCCTCTTTGTTTTTCATGCCTACAACCCCTCTTCTTAGGCTTTCTATTATGCGCGAAATCCCCCGATCGACGCATCGGATGGAGCAATCGTGCGCTCGTTGCCCCATCCGATGCGTACCGCGAGTGCACGCAAGCGCGCAGGCGGTACGCGGGGAGGGAAATGCCCCGAGCCGAACTCTGGGGGGGGAGGTTGAATCGGCTCGGGGTTTGCTCATACGAGGTGGAGAATCTCGCAGAGCGTCGGATAGCTATTCAGTCGGCGCCCAAAGAACCTGCTTGGGCTTCTTGGTGAGCTCGGCGGCCATCTCCTCGATGGTGCCGAACTTCATGCACGCGCCGAGGCAGTTGTGCACGCACACCGGCTCGCGGTTGTCGGCCAGGCGCTCGGCGCACAGGTCGCACAGGTCCGTCGGGACCGGAATCTTATTCCAGTTGAAGTTCGCGCCCTGGTCAGAGGAGTCATCCTTTTGCCAAGGACCCTCGTCGAGCACGCGGATGCCCCACTTGCCCACCGGGAAGTTGTGCTCTTCCTTGCAGGCGACCTCGCAAGACTGGCAGCCCGTGCAGTATTCGTAGTCGATAAGCAGACCGTATTGAGTCATTTTCGTTACACCAGCTTTCCAAACTTCTCGCCGAACGCCTTCATGTCGACGTCGTAGCTTTCCTTCAGGGGCGTGACGTTGCAGCACGCGCTCTTGTACGGTGCGCCCAGGCCGAGCGCGTTGTTGTGATGAAGCGGGATCAGGTCGTTGCAGTTGGACTGCCACACGCCGAACAGCGAGGGCTCCGATCCGTCCTGCTCAGGGAACCACCAGCCGTGGTCGGCCTCGACGTGGCCTTCCTTGATGGTCGGCAAGATGCGAGCCTTGTACTTCGCCTTGCCGAACATGTTGGAAATCTCGCACCACTGGCCGTCGGCGAGGCCTATCTTCTCGGCGTCCTTCGGGTTGATCTCGAGCATCGGGTTCGGGTCGATCTCGCGCAGGACGGCGATCTGACGATGCTCGGAGTGGAAGGAACTGTAGCGGCGATGGCCCGTGGAGAGGATGAACGGGTACTTCTTCATGATCTCCTCGTGCGAGAGGTCGCGCTCATGCCACTTGGCGTCGAGCTCCTCGGGCACATAGGGGTTCGCCAGCAGATGCAGGTCCTCGGGCTTCTTGTCCGGGATGCGCGGCGAAAGGTCGGGCTCGTAGTAGTACGGCAGCGGATCCATGCCGTTGTCATTGAACTGCGAGGACCACAGCTCCACGCGACCGGTCGGGGTGAGGAAGCCGGGCTGCCCGTCGGGGCGCAGCTTGCCGGTCTCGTACTTCTTGTAGTATACCTTGCGCTTGAACTTCACAAGGCCCTTGACCTCGTCGAAGGTGTGGCGTCCCTCGAGGCGGTTCTTGTTCAGGTAGTCGTGGTACTCGGCGTACTTCTCGTGCGCGAAGCAGGCCTTCGGGTCGTCCGGGAACATCTTGGCCATGCGCTCGGCGAGCAGGCAGTAGATCTCGAGGTCGGACTTCGCCTCGCCCACCGTGATCGCCTTGTTGCCGCAGCCGGTGGTGATGGAGGCAGCGCCGTAGTGGGTGCGGTTCACGCCGTCATGCTCGACCACGGTCGACAGCGGCAGGAACACGTCGCATACCGCCTGGATGGTCGGGGTGATGAAGCAGTCGGTGCCGAAGGCGAACTCGATGGAGCGCTGGAAGGCCTTGTGCCAACGCGTCGGCTCGGCGGAGTTCGTCGGCGCGAGCAGGTTGGTGTTGGCGATCCAGGCCATCTTCACCGGGTAGGGCTCGTCGGTTTCCAAGGTGTCGAGAATGCAGTCCGCCTGGCAGCCGGTAATCTGATTGCAGTAGAGCGGGTACTTGTCCATGCCGACGCACTCAGCGCGCTCCTCGTCGGTCATCTGGTACCAGCCCTCGGTGATGAACGAGCGGGTATCGGTGTTGTGCGCAGACTGGCCCGCAGCTGCATCGCCAGTGAGGTCCTCGGGCATCGACAGGTCGGCGACGATGTTGCCACCGGGAACGTCGAGGTTGCCGGTCATGCAGATCATGGCAAGCACGCACTGGCCGGCCTGCATGCCGTTGGTGTTCTGGTCGAATGCGAGGCCCCAAGCGATGGATGCGGGCTTCGCGGCGGCGTACATGCGGGTCACGCGGTAGATGTCGTCGACGGGCACCTCGCAGATCTCGGCCGCCTTCTCCGGCGTCATGTAGGAGACGCGCTCGGCGAACTCGTCGAAGCCGTAGCACCAGCGCTCGATGAAGTCGTGGTCGTAGAGGTCTTCCTTGATGAGGATGTTGCACATCGCCATCGCGAGCGCCGCGTCGGTGCCGTTGCGCAGGCGCAGCTGCACGACGGAGCGGGTGGCGAGCCAGTTCACGCGCGGGTCGATGGTCACGAGCTTCGCGCCGCGCTTCATAAGGTCGATCACCGCGTGGCCGAAGAAGCCGTCGGGGTTGGACGCGAGCGGCATCTTGCCCCAGAGAACCATGAGCTCGGGCACCTGATACTCGGGGTCGTCGTAGCCGCCTTCGAGACCGCCGGCGTAGTCGAGCTCGGGGTAGAGCGCGCCGAGAACCATCTGGGAGGACATCATGCGCGGCTGGTAGCAGGCGTAGCCGGACTGCGTGTAAGCCAGGTTGGGCGTGCGGAAGATGGAGAGCTGGAAGTCCTGCGAGAGCATGCCGTCGCGGCCGGTGCCCACGAAGATCGCCATGGTCTTGCGACCGTACTGCTCGGTGAGTTCCTTCCAGTTGTCCATGATGAGGTCGAGCGCCTCATCCCAGCTGCAGCGCTCCCACGCGTCGGCGTTGCCGCGTTCGGCCTTGTCGCGCTTCATCGGGTAGATGACGCGGCTCGGATTGTACACGTAGTCCTTGAGCGCCAGGCATCTCGGGCAGAGGCGACCATGCGTGATGGGGTCGTTCTCGTCACCCTCGATGTGGTCCATGCGGCCGTCCTTGTCGACGTAGATCTTGATGCCGCATCCAACTGGATGGCACCCCGGGGGGCTCCACACCGATGAACGGTAAACCGTGAAGTCGCCATCTTGGAACTTCCAAGGTTTGCCCAGGTCGTTCTTGAATTCCATGATCTAGCTCCTCTCGTCTTTCTCTCTCGTCTCAAATAATCGGAAGGTAGTTAACGCTCTGTATCTTTATGCCTGCTTCTTCTCACGCGCCTTAAGCACGAACAGAAGGGCCAAAGAACCAAGGAAGAGAACAATGCCGACAGCCGCGAGCAGGCCCGTGCATGCGCCCCAGCCAGCCGTTGCAACGACCGCGCCAACCGCGGCGAACAGGATGCCACCGACGCACTGGCCGCAGCTCATGAGGGTGGAGGACACGCTCGCGAGCTCCGGACGCGGGGCGATTTCCGCGACCATCGTGAAGAAGATGGCCGGCACGACGCCGTTCGACAGGCCGAACACGATGAGCCACGGAGTGAGCATCGCGCCGCTGACCGTGTAGGCCAGCGCGAAGCAGATACCGAGCACCGCCGAGCTGACGACCAAGATAGCCAGGCGGCCGGAATTGCTCTTCACCGCGTTCATGACGAAGCCGATTGCGATACCGCCAACGACGACCGCGATGTTCGCGACGTTGAGCATGCCGTTCGCGGCTGCCTGATCCATGCCCATGGTCTGAACCATGTAGAGCGTCTCGAAGTTCATGACGCACGCAGTGCCCAGGGCGAACGCGGCGAATGCAATCATGGCAACCCAGCAGGACAAGCTCTTGAAGCCCTCGGAGACCTTCGGCTTCGGTGCACTAGGGTCAGCCTCGTCTTCCAGGTAGGAATGCTGCGGATTGCGAACGGCGACAACCCAGATGACGGTGATGATCGCCATGAGCACGACGACGAACCAGAACACGTTGTGATAGCTCGACGGATCGGCCGTGTTGAAGAAGAATCCGGACGTGCCCATGATGAACATGGAGCCGAGCGGAACCCATACGGAGAAGATGCCCATCGGCACGCCGCGCTTCGAGGGCGGGAACCATTCGGACACGAGCACGGGAACCACGGTGCCGATGCAGGCGTAGCCCACGCCCTCGATGAGACGTCCGACAACCAGAAGCTCATACGATTGCGCGAACGCGCTGATGATTGCACCGACAAGCGCGCATCCCAGCACCATGAGCGTCGATTTCTTCGAACCGAACTTCATGATGATGGTTGCAGCCACGAACGCCAGGACAAACCCGACGTAGCCGTTCAACGACATCAGCGTGCTGAGCGCACCGGTGTCGATGCCCAGCGCCGGCAACACAAGTGACGCCGTTGCAGGAAGTTTGTTGTTGTTGACCGAGATAAGGATGGACGCGACGATCGCGATAATCGCGACAAGCCACGCGCGGCCTGTTTGATTGATCTCGGACTTGCGAGCCTCTTCGCTCATTTTCAACCCCTCTTTTTCTCTCATGGGCGGGTTGTTGTCTTGCCCGCTCCGCTTACCCCTCTTGCTCACAAGCCTTGGCGAACGCCTTGCTGATTGGCCTGCGATGGTGCATGTCGGTCAGCCCTTGCCGACCGAACGACACGTACTTTAGCGACCGCTCGCAGGCAAAAAAAGACCGTTTGAGACAGGTATGCCGTCGTGTTTTTCCCGTGAGACAGATGCGGGGAGATGTCGCATCTTTTGAGAGAGATTGCGGAGAAAAAGAGAAGCCGTGCGACCTTGTTTCGCGGTCGCACGGCTTCCCGGTGTTGTTGGAAGGCTTCGAGAAAATAGCACGCGAGCTGGCCTTATGGCGGCGAGCGAACTGGTGCTGCGGCTCTTCGCGGGTTGGCCCGCGGCACCCATTCCCCCTAGTCGAGCGCTTGCGGCGGCAGGGGGGCGTTGAGGCTTTTGTGCACGTTCACGAGCGCGTCGTCGGGGCGATAGAACAACCGCAGCGCCAAGAGGGGCTGGCCAACCTGGAAGATGTTGTCGTCAATCGCCGTGCGCATGGCATCATCGAGCGCGTCGAGCAGCGAGTCGAGCGGCGCGACGGGCACGCCTTCGCTTGCAAGGATCGCATCGACGTCCTCACGATCGATAGGTCCCTGTCCGGTTTCTGCCACAAGACGATGCATCTCGATGGTGCATTGCGCGAGATAAACCGGCGCCACCAGCATCGACTTCATGTAGCACGCCATGCCGAGCGCCGCCTTCCCCGCCTTCCATTCCACATACGCGAGCTGGTAATACGCAAGCGCGATCTCGTCGGGCTGCGTGGCGATCTCCAAACAGCGCCTGAGCATGCGCGAGGACGTGGACATGTCGCCCATGAGCATGTACGCGCGCGCCGTCTGGCGATACGCGGGCGTATAGGTGGGCGCAACCTGGATGCAGCGCAGGCCGAACTGCACGGCTTCCTCCGCGTGGTTGAAGGACTCCTCGAGAAGGCGCACCGACTCCAGATAGCACATGGCCAAAGACGACGGCAGCAGCTCGACGCGTTTTCCCTCGTCAGCATGAGGAAAGGCGAGCCCGCTGCGCCAGGGCGCGCTTCCCTGCCGCTCGCGGTTGTAGATGATGCGCGACGCATAGGAGTCGAACATGCGATGGACGGCCTCGGAGTTGTCCGCGAAGCGCTTGGACTCCTCGGTTTGGCGAATCGTGTCACGCAGGATCGATGCCGCCTTATGCGGGTCGGTTTGCGCGACGGCTCGCGCCTGCCTGAGCGCATTCAGGTAGGGGTCTTCCCCTATGAAGCAGCTGACCAGCGCATTTTGATCGTGCGGGTCGAGTTTTCCCTCAAGAAGATCGGTCATGAGGCGCGTGCAAGCCTCGAAAACGCGCGGGTCGTCAGCGGCGTTCTGCTCCGCCTGCGCAAGGCGGATGGCCTCGGTGGTGCTCGTCGCGCGGGCAATCGCATCGGCGAGCCGCTCGCCTGCGTTGCGCAGCTGGGCATCTGCGTGAATTCTTAGGTCACGAAGCGATTCGGCGCCGAACGCCTTCGCCTCGCGCGGGCCGAAGGCAAGCGTGCCCACCTCGGGAAGCTCGCCGCGGACACGCCGCGCATCGGCGGAGACTGCGTCGTCGAGCGAGAACCCGTCTGCATCTTTGCCGAAACGCGCCCTGCATTCCGCGAACAACGACGCGGGATCGCTTTCGAGCGCCTCGCGGAAACGGGCGCTTTCGCAGATGTTCCTTGAGAATGTCACCTGGTAGAGAGGGTGCGCATCGCGGCTGTCGCCGTCGAGGGTTCCGCTGACGTTGCTGCCAGGCTTGACGACGATGCTGCCGTCTTCGAGCTCAACGATGATGCTGCCGCCTTCGAAGTCGTCACCTTCGGCGCTCGCGCCGCCGTCAAGCGCGCCGTCACTTGCGTCACCAAGCTCATTGTCGCTCGTGTCGCAACCGACCCCACCACCCGCACCGTCAAGCGGGTCGCCACCGGAGGCAGCACCGCCGGCGGTCGCCAGCTCTCTCGCGCACACGACGACCTTTTCGATCGAGCAACCCGCATGAAACGCGGCGGCGGCAAGCATCATTCCCACATGCTCGGCGTAGCGCAGCGCCATCCGCTCGCGTTCGTCATCTGCAAGATCGATCCAGGTACCCGCCTGCAAAGAGAACATCCGCTGCGGCATGAGCTGCGCAGACGGCACGACCGCATCGAAGGCGACCGTGCCGGCGCACACATCGACGCGATACTCGACCGCAAAGCGAACAGGCAATTGGAAGCGCTCGATCGATTCCCCAATCAAACGACGGACATCCCATTCCCCCGCCCTATTCGGCGCCGCGGCGTTTTCATCCGCAGGGTGCGCAGGGTCGGGCGCCTGCGTCGCGACCACCTCGAACAGCTGAGCTTCGACCGCCCCGCACGCATCGATTTCGGAGAATTCCCCATCCGTCCCGTCGCGACGAACGTCACCCAAGTCGTCCTCGAGCGCTCGCGCAATGAGCACGAAGCGGTTGATCGCCGACTCGATAGCCCAAATCGTCTCCTCGGGAATTCCGTCGTCGCCTTCCCCGCGACCGATGAAATACGTATCGGAATAGCGCTTCGCCCGAACGAAACGCAGCGACGGAGCGTTCAGCTCATCGGCTTGGGCGCTCGCCAGCACGCCCATCGCGTTCGCATCATCAAGCCAACTCGCAAGCAGAAGCGCGAGCGCCGGAGGCCGCATCGCGGGATCGAGAGCCGCCGAGCGGATATCGCGCAGGGCGTCAAGCAAATCGTCGAAGGGCGTTTCGGAATCGAGGCTTGCCATGATCTCGCTGAGACCGCGCGCCGGAACCCTCGCGCCGCCAAGCAGCGGGCGGAAGGTGAACGCGAAAAAGCAGCGGGCAAGAACCTCGTAATAGGTAAGGTCGCTCGAATGAGCGCCGAAATCGCACCAGGAATCGAAAAGCGAGTAGCGGCCATTTTTCAGGGAAAAGCGCGAAACCTGGCGCACTCCGCGTTTGTCGCGCAGCTGGACGGTGCCGCGAATCTCCTCGTCACGCTTGAATTTCGAGCGAGGCGTGACAAGCGTGCCGAAATCGGTTGGGGATTTCCCATCCCAGGGTCGTGAGAACAGGATGTCGGGATCGCGTGCCGGGGGCGCGAAAAGCGGGCGGTCAGTCACGAACGCGCGGCCGTAGCAATCGACGTATCCCCAGATACGGAACTTGTTTTCCGCGATGAACTCAACCAGGTAGAGATCCCCCGCAGAAGGGGTGATGGAGCGGTCGCGGATCCAACCGAACGATGAGGTCGACGCGGGACCATCGGGCAGAGGCATGACCGCATCGGGCAGCACTTGAAGGCGCGTGCCGAAAAGGCCGACCTTGCCATCGATGCGATATACGCCGTCTCGTTCCGCCTCGCAATGAGCCATCAAACTTCCTTTCCTCTTGGGGAAAGGATAGCACTGCGCAGCGCAGATGCCCCGCTCGACGAAGCGCAATGTCGATACGAGCGACTCGGTGCACGGCAAAGGCGAGATTCTGGCACAAAACCGTCCCCGCGAAAAAAATGCGGCGGCTCGATCGAACCGCCGCGCGAAGGGTATTCGAAGGGAACTTAGTGGTGGTGATTGCAGGCCTGGTCAGCAGACATGATCGGCGCTTCGCCAGCCGCAACTGCTCGAACCGCATCGCCCACGATGGGATGCTCGGCGTCGTAGTACACGGTGATGCCCGCCTGGTTGAAGCCCATGAGCGGACGCATGCCCATGCCAGCAGCAACGATTGCGTTGCAACCGGCGTCGGCGAGCAAGCCCACCGGACGCAGGCAACCGCCCTCTTCGTGCGGCGGATTCGCGACCATCGTCGCCTCTTCGGAAACCACGCCGTCGACGATTTCGACCACGGTGAAGCAGTCGCAATGGCCGAAGTGGCCGGAACGCTCCGCATTGAGTCCAGCCGCGCCCATCGTCGGCACAGCGAGCTTGATCGAGGTAGTCATCTTGCCTTCTTTCTTCGGGAGCTCCGTCCCGTTTCCCCGCATGCCGCGCAGTCAACGCAACCCCCGTCGCGGCCATGCAACCAACTCGTTTCACGGAGTTCAAAATACTCCAGATATTGAGTATTTTACCGCGACGACTGCGTTCTAGGACGAATGGCGCGAATATGTCTCTAAATGACACTTAATTACTATCATATCAATCGAGATATAGAGGTCGGAAAGAGGCCGCGCACGTTGGTCGAGTCGGTACACTCGAGAAGGAAGCCCAGTTAGTCCAAGGACGATAACCGCAAAACGCAGGGAAAGATTCCGCTCCCCGCAGAGAGAGGCTTAAACCGTCCGCAAAACAGGCGAGCCCCTCCGCCACAGATCGCGGAGGGGCTCGGGTTGCGCGCCAAACGTCAGCGAGCAGAAATCAGCTGCAACTCTATTTCAAAAGGCCCAGGTCAAACGCACGCAGAAGAACCATCGCCGCACGCTCGCGGGGAACATCCTCGCCCGACAGAAGCACCTGGCCCGCATCGGTGTCGTAACCCTTCACAAGGCCCTCGCCAGCTGCCCAGTTGACGTACTTCTTCGCCCAATCGGACACGGTCGCCCCGTCCACGAACTTCGACAGATTGTCGTCCGCCGCATCGATGTCGCCGGACTTCGCGGTGAGGCGAGCCAGAACCGTGACAAGTTGCTCGAAGGTCACGTTCTCCTCCGCCGCAAAATTCGCCGAACCGTCATCGAGGATGAAGCCCGTCATCACGCCCTGCTTCACGGCCCAGTTGGCAGCGGCGGTGTAGTACATGCCGTCAGCCGACCCCGCCATTCCGGTCTCGTCCTTGGCCGTGGTCGCATCGTAGGACGCTGCCTCATCGGGGCAAGCGTTACGCCAAAGGATCGTCGCCAGCTGGCCGCGCGTCAGCGTGTCGCCGACGCCGAACAGGGTGGTTCCGGCATAGCCCGTCATGAGCCCCTTGCCAGCAACGAACGTCACCGCAGGTCCGTACCAAAGCGAGTAGTCGACATCGGTGAAAGTAGGTACCACAGGCTCGGCCGCCGCCTCGGTCGTGAACTCCTGCACGGCAGTGCGCGTCACGCCACCCTTGTCGTTCGTGACCACCGCATACCAACCGTACTTGGTGCTCGGCGTCAGCCCCTTCCAGGTGAAGGAGACATCCCCCGACCCCGCCGCAGCACCGATCTCGGTCGCGCTTTCCACGTTTGCGCTGATCGCCTGCGTGGTCAGGCTCTTGTTCAGGTCGTCGGCGCTCTTCGTGAACGGCACGTCGAGCTCCACGATGTCCTGGTTGAGGTACAGCGTGCCGGCCGCATACGAGCTCTGCTTCGCGGTGTCGTAGTAGTTGAAATCATCGCGATAGGGGGAATACGAGTTCACGTAAATCTTGTTGTTCTTCAAATCGAAGTACAGGAACTTGAGGTACTCGCTGCCACCCTCGGGATCGGACTGGTAGTCGGTGCAGATCTGGTACACCGTGCGCTCGTTCACGCCGTCGCCGTTGTCGTCGAACGAGCTCGTCTCGATGGACGACCCATGGTAGTGCCCGTTGAGCACCGCGAACACGTTCGGGTTCTTCGCGACGACTTCCTCCTGCAAAAGCTTGCCGGTGTAGTCGAGCAGCCCCGCGCCCGTTTCCTTCACGTTGGCGTAGCGATGCAGGCAGATGATGGCCTTGCGATCGGGGTACTGCGCGAGCACCTGGTTCATCCAGTTGATCTCGTCGGTGTAGATGTCCCAGCTCATGTACAGGACCAAGAAGTCCTGGCCATTCTCGGAAAGCAGGTCGTAGTGGCCGAGGTTGTTCTTGTACGAGCCGCCGTACCAGGGGTTTCCGTTGTAGCGGTCCTCGCCGAAGTACTTCCAGTAGTTGCCGTAGCCTTCCATACCCGCATAGACGTCATGGTTGCCCGCAAGCACGCCGTTGGGGATGCCCGCGTCGTCGAGGATCTTCATGGAGTGGTCGGCGTTCACCCATTCGCCGCCCATGTCCACATCATCGACGATGTCGCCGGTGTGCATGACGTAGCGGATGCCGAGCCTCTGCGCGTTGTCAACGATCCACTGGTTCATGTTGTCGTAGTGGTAGGGGAAGCTTTCGGCGTAGTACTGGGTGTCGGTTTCCCAAGCGAAGGAGAAGTCGTAGCTCTCGGGAAGGCCCGTGCCATCCCAGCTGGACTGGGCCGCCTCGCCCGCCCCGTCGAGGGACTGCAGGGACACATTTTCCGTGAACACGGACTCGTCGGGAAGCGCCGCCGTCGGATAGCCTTCGGTGGCAACCTGCTGCACGAGGATCACCGCGTTACCGTCGCGCAGGTGGTCGGCCGCAGCAAACTCGCCGGTCATCTCGCCACTCGAGTCAGCGGTTGCGACTTTCTCCCAGCCTTGCGTCGTGAAGTTGTAGGCGTACATCATGATCGGATGGGCGTCATCGACGTTCGACGCCTGGCCCTTCCAGGAAAGCGACACGACATCGCCCTCGGCGGCAGTGCCCACCTTCGCCTCGAACAGCTGCGCCGGGAACGAGCCGTCGTCGGTGGTCGTCTGATTGGTCGACGCCGCAACGATGTCGTCAGCGGAAAGCGTGCGGCCCTGGCGGAAGCTCACGTTGGCGGGGTCTTCGCCCACGTTAACCGTCAGGTTCGCCGTCGTGGTCCCGATGCCGTCGCCGTCAGAGTCGACGGTCACGTTGGGGTCATTGTCCTCGACGGTGAATTTCACCTGCGAGGTCGTGGTGTTGCCAGCCTCGTCGACCGCGGCGGCGGCGAGCACGTGCTCCCCCACCGCGAGCTTCTGCGGGTCGATGGCGGAGGGCAGCGCGAGGTCTTCCCCATCGAGCGTAGCGGCGACCGACTTCAGCCCGTTCGCATCGCTCGCGATCTTAGAGGGGTCGAGGGTGACGGCCTGATAGAGCGGCTTGCCATCCTCAATACCCAGGTCAATCATCGGTTTGGTGTTGTCGACGATGACGTTGGCCGAAGCCGTGCCCTTCTCGCCCTGCGCGGTCACGGCATGCGTGCCGTCGGCAACCTGCGAGGTGTCCCAATCAAAGCCCATGGCCGTAGCGTCCGCCGCAGGAATCTCGAACGTGGCATCGAGGTGAGTCTCCATGCCCGCGGAGTCGCCGATGGTGTGCCATACGCCGAGCGCCGTGCTCGTGTTGGTCTTCTCGTTGTCGGGCGCGATGCTCACCGGCAGGTAGCTCTTGCCATTCGCGAGCTTCATCTGCAGGCCGGACACCTTGTAGTCCTCATGGTTCTCGCCGAACACCGAGGGGTAGAGCGTCTCCTCGAACGGCGTGCCCGAATCGCCCGCCCACAAGGTCAGCGTCACGTTGTAGGTGTTTTTCTCCGCGTTGTAGGTGAAGTACTTGTTGTCGATATGCACCGCACGCGACGTCGGGGTCTCACACCACGGCCCCAGGATGGTGATGATGTCGCGCGAGTTGTCGCCGTAGGGCGCGGTGATGGCGTTTTTGAAGTAGCTGTCCATGCCGCTCGTCTGCACCATGAACCAGGCGCCGTTCTCGAAGGTCTTGCGCGAATCGGTGACCTGAGTGCCGTCAACGGAGATCGTCGTCTTCGCGTTGTCGGAGCCATCGTTGGCGGTCACCGTGGTGGTGCCGGAGACAACAGAGCCATCCTTAACCGACAGGCGCATGCCCTCGGTGTCGTTCAGGCGGTTGATCTTCACCGTCTTCTCGTCGGTTTCGCTCATGCCGTAAAGGGAGTAAGCGCGCACCTTGTAGGTGACCTTGTCGTGGCCAAACAGCACGTCAGAGGGGATTTGCATCATGAAATGCCCCAGGCGCCACTGGGTCTTCTGCTTGACGACGGTCCAATCGGAGTCATCGTCGAGCTTGTAGAGCACCTCGGTACCGAGCAGGTACGGACGCGTCTTGAGCGCCTCCGCGCCGCCAGGGTAGTTCGTCGGATTGTCAGCGCCCGACGCGTTCTCCTTGTTGTCGGTGAAGGCGTCGCGACGGGCATCGCCCGTGGCACCGAGCAGAAGATCGGTGTCGTAGAGCACCTTCAGCGTGTCGCCCTCGTCGATGGACTCGGGAACGGTGTAGATGTCCTGCGTGTTCTCGGCAAGCGTCGGGGCATGGCCGTCATCTTCCGGATATCCCGGATAGCCCTGGAACTTCGCCGTCACCGGGCTTTTCTGCCAATCGGCGACCTCGCCGGGCGTAGCGGCGGAAACCTCGACAGGAAGCGACGCGTTCGTCGCCGTGAGCCCGCCCGTGCCGACCGGCTCGCGATCGCCCGTGCCGCGAGGATAGGTGTACTGCAGCGAGGTGTCGCGGTTGCTGCGCTCGGCCGCATTCTCGTTGAAGCCCGCCACGGTGAACGCGTCATCTTCCGTGGTGCCGAAGCGAATCCAGCGAGCTTCGGAGGAGTGCAGGCCCGCGTAGTTCACGCGCACGATGTCCTTGCCCTCCTCGAGGCTCGTACCGTAGAAGTTGTTGAAGTCCTCGACCGTGGTGCCGTTGCTAGACAGGTAGTACACCATGGTCTTGCCCGGCTCGAGATAAGCCGTGAAATCGTCGAGCGACCAAACCTTGCCATATGCAGAGGCCGTCTGATCGGGGTAGTTGTAGTAGTAGAAGATCTTGAAGTAGCTCAGGTTGATGGGCTTGTCGGAAGCGTTGTACACCTCGAAATAGGAATACTGCTTGCCATCGGTGCTCTGCGGGTTGGCGTGCACCTCGGTGATGTAGTAGGGCGCCGCCTTCTCCGCGACGGGCACCTGCGCGGTGATCGGGGTCGTCTGGGCATCCGTGCGCACTTCGTTGCCGGTGTTGCCGTACGCGGTGACATACCACTCGACACTTTCGCCGAACAGCTCGCTCGAGTCGATCGCGCCTGTGAAGGTCTTGCCGTCTCCGGTCGGCTCAAGCGTAACCGTCTTCTCATCGGACGCCTTCTCGCCGTAGTGCTGCTTGTAGTGCAGGTTCACGAACATAGGCGCCGACGAACCTTGATAAGGAACCTCAGCAGTTACCTGGAACTGACCGTCGCCAGTTGCGCTCGCCTTCTCGATTTTCGCCTGCTGATCGCTCGCGTTCGAACGCTGCGCCGGAATCTGGTCGGCGGAAACCGAACCCGGGGTCGCCTTCGCGAGGCCGTTGTCGACGCACTCGCGGCCGGAGCCGGGATAGGTGTACTGGATGCCTTGCTTGTCGGGATTACCCGCGGGAATCTCGTCGCCGTTTGCGTTTGACCAGGCACCGACCATGACGGCGTCGCTGTCTTTGCCGAAGAAGTAGCCGCGCTTGTTCGTAGTGTGGATGCCCGAATACGGCGTGCGGATGATGTCCTTGCCTTCGACGAGGTTGGTTCCGTACGTCTTGTTGAAGTCGGCGAGCGACGTCTCGTTCTTCGCACCGCCCATCCACAGGACAAGCGTCTTACCAGGCTCGATGATGACGTCGGAGCCCTTGCTGCCGTAATCGATGCCCAGATGCTTATCGGAGGAGCTGAACACCTTTCCCGTGCCCATGCCTCCCTCGTAGCAGTAGTAGTACACGTAATCTTTGAAGTTGATGGGGCTGTCGGAGTTGTTGTACACCTCGACGTAGGTGTACTTCCCCTTGCCAGGGGAATCAGTGACCACTTCCGTTACCAGCAGCGGAGACACCTGATCTGAAGCCGCCTGACTTGAAGTCGTTT
Organism: uncultured Ellagibacter sp.; assembly: GCF_934617235.1. Taxonomy (GTDB): domain Bacteria; phylum Actinomycetota; class Coriobacteriia; order Coriobacteriales; family Eggerthellaceae; genus Ellagibacter. The sequence continues at coordinate 72,544 of NZ_CAKTTZ010000002.1, forward strand.
GGCCTGAAGCCGCCTGGTCCTCCCCCGCGCTGCCTGCAGCTGCTGCCGCCGCCTGTGCGGTGCCGTCCGTTGCATCGTCTCCAGACCCGTCGGCAAATGCCGCAGGCACCGGTACCGCGAGCGACGCAGCGAGCGTTGCGGCAATCACGGCGTTGAAGCATCGTTTCATACTTCCGCTTTCCTCCTCTTTCGCATGATTATTCGCGTCCGCGCGCACTGCGGGCACAACTGATAAGTGTGGCCAACCAACGTAAGGTCGGCATCAGGCGAAGGGAAGGTTTGGGCATTGCTTTCGCAAGAAGCACGTTAAGCTCTGTTAAGGAATTTACAAGGCGGGGGCGGCGTCCCGATTTGCGGCGTATCAGGGGGACAGCGCCAGAGCCCTTCCTGCTTCGCCGACAACGGGGGCGGCGTCCCGATTTGCGGCGTATCAGGGGGACAGCGGAAGCGCTCGAGCGCGCCACGGATCCTCCCCTCTCGGAGTCCCATTACAGCCTGAGGTAAGCCGCCGATAGGATTCGGTGGCAAATCATTCGGCGCATTGCCTACGATGCGGACAATGCGCCGAATCTTCCTCCCCGGGCTCCTCGACCCCCCCGCAGAGTCCCCCTACTTAGCCAACTGGCTCTTTCTCGAAAGGCAGAAAGCCGTAATCAGTGCGGCGCACGGAACGGACACGATAATGCCGATCGATCCAGAAAGGCCTCGCAGGATTTCGATTCCGATGGCATATTCGTTCCAATACTCGAAGTACGGCATCGCGTAGGCGTAGATGATCACAAGCGTGTTGACTGCGCCGCCGGCGAACGCAAGGATGAGCGTGTGCGTCATCGTGCCCATCATGTCGCGGCCGACGGTCATCCCCGACTTGAAGAGCTCGCGCATGGAAAGCGCCTGGTTAGCGGCGTGAAGTTCGCACTCGTGCGAGGTCACCGACATGGAAATGTCCATCACCGCGCCGAGCGAGGAAATGAGAATCCCCGAGAACAGAAGACCCGACACGTCGAGTTTGCTGTTCTGCCCAACGTAGGAGAGCGTTTCAATCTCGCTGACGTTCAACCCCGAGATATGACCCAGCGAGCCGAACACGCTGGCGACCAAGCCGGCCACAAGCACACCCACGACCGTAGCAACTATCGAGCAGAGCGTTTTTGCAGACCAGCCGCCGATAAGGTACATGCCGACAATCGTCACGAGCACCACCACGAGCACGGCGGTCCAAAAGGGCGACGCGCCGCTGTAGACCATCGGCAGGTACAGGAAGAATATGCAGGCGAAGGTAAATGCCAGGCCGAGCGCCGAGAGCGTTCCCGAGCGCCCGCCTGCCACGCAGAGCAAAACGAGGAACAACCCCACGAGTGCCCAGAGCACGATCCCGCGGTCGTAGTTGTAGACCGTCGCGACCAGGGAACCATCTTGCCCCTGGTTCACCAGGACAATCACCTTCAGGCCCGGCGAGCAGAACGCGCCGGAGTTGTTGGAGTACGGGCTCGTCGCCTTCGCCTGCTGCCCTGCGTATTGTCCCGACGCAATCGTGAGGAGCACCGTTTGGTTCCCCTGCATCTCGCCCGAGTCGCTCAAACTCACGTCGCTCGAAATGACCTCGTCAACCGTCGCTTTCTCGAACTCGCTTCCCCCGGTCGGCCGCAGGGGGACGCGATCGATTCCCGAATTGAACCACACGAGGAACCCCGCGAAGGCAACAAGCAGGATAGCGAACACGGCGACGGCGATGCGAGAGCGGCGCGTGGGGCACGCAGCCGACAGCTTCCCCAAGCGATTGGATTTCACGGGTTTACCCCTCTTCACTAGGCAACAACCGTTAAACCCTATCGGGAAGGGCAGGCGCAGATGGAGCGCGCACGAACTCTTGAGGAGGATTTTTCCCGCACCTTACGTTGAGGCAGGTCGTGCTGCGCCCGCGTGAAGCTTGCCGCGCATCTCGCGCCGGGCGGAGACATGGGCGCTCGTGATATTGCAGATCGCGACATAAGAAGCCCCTCCGCACAGTTCAAACTGCGATTCGGAGGGGCTTGAAGAGAGCGCGAGCAAGCGCTGGCCGGACAGCTAGCGCACTCGTTGGCGAAAGGGGCATGAGCACCCTGCGAGCCGTCACGCCGAAAGCTGCCCGGCAAAAGGCCGAGCGCCCAAGCGCAGCGTCACGCCGAGCGCCGGGACCTATTCCTCGCCCTGCGCGCGCTGGGAGTTCTCGAACGTGAAGCGGCCCATCTTCACGCCACCCAGAATGTGGATGTGGAAATGCTTCACCGTGGTCGCGGAATCGGGACCAGTGTTCACCACCGTGCGGAAGCCGGACTCGCGCACGCCCTTGATCTCAGCGACCTTCGGGACGACCGACATCATGTGGCCGAAAACCTCCTCGGGCACGCCGTCGCACATGTCGTCGTAGTGCTTCTTCGGCACAAGCAGCGTGTGCACGGGCGCCTCGGGCTCGATGTCGTCGAACGCGAAACAGATGTCGTCCTCATAGACCTTGTTCGTGGGGATTTCCCCGGAGATGAGTTTGCAGAACAAGCAATCGTCAGCCATGTCGGCTCCTTTCGATAGCATCACGTCAGGACTAGTTTACAGGTACTTCACGACCAAATCGCCCATACCGGCGCAGTTGACCACCTTGTCGGCAGGAGTGGTGGCATCCTTCAGATCGCCCGTGCGCCACCCGTCGTTGAGCAGGTTGGTCACCGCGCGGCGGATGTCATCGGCAGCATCGTTCATGTCGAAGCTGTAGCGCAGCATCATCTCGACTGAGAGAATCTGCGCGAGCGGGTTCGCGATGCCCTTGCCCGCGATGTCGGGAGCGCTGCCGTGGGAGGGCTCGTAGAGTGCGGTGCCGTCGCCCAAGCTGGCGGAGGCGAGCATGCCGAGCGAGCCTGTGATCTGGGCAGCCTCGTCGGAGAGGATGTCGCCGAACATGTTTTCGGTCACCACAACGTCGAAGTCGGCGGGACGGTTGATCAGCTGCATCGCCGTGTTGTCCACGAGCAAATCCTCGATTTCGACATCGGGGTACTCGGCCTCGCCGATGCGATGCACGATCTCGCGCCACATGCGGGAGGTCTCGAGCACGTTGGCCTTGTCGACGCTCGTCACCTTCTTGCGACGCTTGCGCGCAGCCTCGAACGCCTGGCGCGCGATGCGCTCGATCTCGTACTCGCGGTACTCGAGCGTGTCGTAGGCACGCTGGCCCTTGGCGCCGTTGGTGCCCGCACCTTCCTCGTCGTAGAAGCGCTCGCGCTTGCCGAAGTACAGACCGCCCGTCAGCTCGCGCACGATCATGAGGTCAACACCCGCGATGACCTCGGGTTTCAGGGTGGAAGCACCAGCGAGCGCATCGAAGATCTGCACGGGGCGCAGGTTGGTGTAGAGGCCCAAGCCCTTGCGGATGCCGAGCAATCCCTGCTCAGGGCGCGGCGCGTTCGGGTCGGTCGTATCCCACTTCGGCCCGCCCACCGCGGCGAGCAGCACGGCGTCGGCAGCCTTCGCGGCGTCAAGCGTCGCCTGGGGAAGCGGCTCGCCTGTCGCATCGATGGCGGCGCCGCCGATGAGCGATTCCTCGCACGCAAATTCCGTGTCGTACTTCGCGCCGACAGCGTTTAGGACCTTCACCCCTTCCGCGATGATCTCGGGGCCGATGCCGTCACCTGGCAAAAGGCAAATGTTGTACTTCGTAGTCATAATTGCATGCCTCTTTCGATAAGCGTTTTCTCGCACCCGCCTATAGTAGCGCAGCGCAACGGTAAGGAAGGGTCTCACTCGGATTTCCCCGCGCAAACTCGCGAAACGGGAAAACGTGGCCGCGACGGCAGCGGGCAACTGAACCGCACGCCCGATTGGGGCGCACGCCAGCCAGTAAGAGCATGCTGCCCCGACCACAACGGCGGCGCGAATTGGGCCATAGGGGTATTCCCGAGCCCACACTCGCTCACGCATACTTTCAGGCGCAACCCAAATGCTAAGGAGGCTTCATGGAAGATTTCTTCGCCATCAAGTGTCGGAATTGCGGCGGCCCCATGTATTCCCATCAGGCAACTCGCAGCTTCGAATGCGCGTATTGCGGGTCGAGCGAGCCCTGGGGAGAAGGCGCGTCCGACCAAGATTCCATCGTGAAGTTCCGCCACCAGCCCCTTCAGATGGTAAACGGCCTGATCAAACTGCCGCAGGTGTCGCGTCTTGAGCCTCCGAAGGAATCCGACTGGTATTTCTTCAAACCTTACTGGCGCAACATGTCCCTCACCGAGTGGATCTTGAACGAAGACCCCGCCACGGCAGGCGAGTTCGAGCGCGCGACGACCGTAAGCATCCCCTGCCCGTTTTGCGGCGCGGCGTTCGAAGGCGAATCGACGCAAAGCGTGTTCGAGTGTCCGTCGTGCGGGAACAAAATCGGCGCCACCGACCTGCTGCAACCCGGCACCTTCAGCAAGTACCTGTCCATCGGGACGGGCTCGGAATACATTCCTGACCAGGCAATTCCCTGCCGCATATCCGAGCAGCAGGCGCGCGCCAACGCGCGCGAGCTCGTGCGGCAGCATCCGGACATCTTCGCAGGCCACAATGTGGAAGACGCCATCTCAAACCAGATGATCCTCGCATATGCCGCCGTATCGCTTGCCGACCTGCGCATAATCGCGTCTTATCCCGGCAAGAAGCTCCAGAAAGAGACGCTCGTGCTCTTCGAGGTGCTCGACTGGGTCTACCCCAAAACACGCATGTTCGACCTGGCCCTCATGAACCTTTTAGAGCCGTGGGATTTCTCGGCGGTTGCCCCCTTCGACCCCGCCATGCAAGAAGGGAATTTCCGCGTGGCGGCCGTCGAGGCTTTCGCGAAGGACAGCGTCATCATCGACAACCTGGCGCTCAAGATTGCGATAAACGACGCGGAGGAGGCGCTCGGCCTGAGCAAGAAGAGCCTCCGCACCTGGACATACAATGTGAGAAAGCACACTTCTGGGCTGATGCTCGTACCCATTTACTACGTCGACAGGCCCGCCTCGGACGGACGCGAGGGCGAGCAGGTTCGCATCGCCGTGAACGGCCAGACGGGGCGCGCCGCCGCCGTGGTGTTCAGCGAGACGCGCGAAATCCACGTCGTCGCGCCGCTCAACTCGAACCTGCACCTCTCGGGCGAGAGCACCGTGCACGCAACGCCCATCGAGATTCGCTACGTGAAGTCGCCTTTCCTGCACGAAATCGTCCGCATCGGCGGCAACGGTGGCGGCGGCAACGGTGGCGGTAGTGGCGCTCCGCAGGCAGAAGCGAAGCGGGAAGGGGCCCTTCGCGAGGAGAAGATCAAGAAGCAAGGATTCTTCTCGAAGATATTCGGGAAGTAGGCCGCTGGGCGACAAACACTTGCAGGGAGGGGGCGACCAGGGCAAACGATGGCCTGGTCGCTCCTTTGCGTTGCCGAACGCCCTAAGACCGGAGGCCTCCAACTCGACCCCTTGGCACGATCTCTCCCAACAGGAAGCTCTTATCAGGGCGCAATCGAGCGAACACCCGCCCGCACCTCAGCCAACCCCAGGCGACTACTCCCCCAGAGCCGCGACAGCACGCTCGAGCCGGCCGCAGGCATCCTCGATCATGGCCTTCGGGCTCGCGAGGTTCACGCGAACGAAGCCCGCGCCCTCGGAGCCGAACATCGTCCCCATGTCGAGCCAAAGCTTCGCGTCATGCTCCACCAGATGTTTGAGCTCGTCGTCGCTAAGCCCCAGGCCGCGACAGTCGAGCCACGGCAGGTACGTGCTCTCGAGCGGCACGAGCTCCACGCCCGGCATGCGCGAAACCGCCGCTTCGAGCACGGCGTAATTCTCGTCAAGCACGCCCTTGAGTTCGTCGAGCCATTCTTCGCCCTGCTCATAGCACGCCTGCGTGGCCACGACGCCGAACACGCTCGGCTCGTCGTAGCCCGTGCGGTCGAGCGTGCGCCTGAATGCGGCACGCAGGTCGGGGTTCGGGATGAAGATGTTCGACAGCTGCAACCCCGCCAAATTGAACGTCTTGCTCGGCGCCGTGCAGATGACGGCGTTGTTGGCATAGCGTTCTCCAAGCGAAGCGTACGGCACGTGCACATGACCCGCGCGCGCGAAATCCGCGTGGATCTCGTCGGCGACCACGATCACATTGTGGCGCAGGCAGATGTCGCCGATGCGGCGCAGCTCTTCTTCGGTCCACGAGCGCCCCACGGGATTGTGCGGGCTGCACAGGATGAACAGCTTCGCGCCCGTCTTCTCCAGCTCGCGCTCGAAGCCCTCGTAGTTCATGGTGTAGCGCCCGCCCTCGTAAATCAGGGGGCTCGTGGCCATCTTGCGGCCGTTGTCCTCGATCATCATACGGAACGGATAATACACGGGCGGTTGGATAATCACGGCATCGCCTGGCTGCGTGAACGAAGTCACGGCCATGGCCAGGGCAAACACCACGCCGGGCGTCATGACGAACCACTCGCGCGCGGGGCGCCAGCCATGGCGGCGTTCAAACCATCCTTGCACCGCCTCGTAGTACCCGTCGGGCGCCATCGAGTAGCCGAACACGCCGTGCGCCACGCGATCCGTCAGCGCCTCGATTGCGGCGGGCACGGTTTTGAAATCCATGTCGGCAACCCAAAGCGGCAGCTCATCGGCGGTATGCCCGCGACGGCTCCACGCGTCCCACTTCAAGCTGCCCGTGCCACGGCGCTCAATGATCGTCTCGAAATCGTACTTCGTCATGCGAATGCTCCATTCACTTGCGCACGCAAGGCCGCACCTGGGCGCACCCGTCCCAGGCGAAACGCACGACCTTGGTGATTTTTCCTCCCTTGACAAGGTTACCCTATTGCCTGTCCCAAGTCGGCGATAAGGTCCTCCGCGTTTTCAAGACCGACCGAAAGGCGCAACAGGCGCTCGTCTATTCCCAGCTTGTCGAGCATCGGTTTCGGGATGGAGCCATGCGTCTGCACGAGCGGGTACGTCACCAGGCTCTCCGTCCCGCCGAGACTTTCCGCAAAGAGGATGAGCCGCACGCGCTCGAGCACCGCCAGCGCGCGTTCGTGCGTGTCGACCTTGAAGGAGACCATCGCGCCGAAACCCGTTGTTTGACGACGGGACAAGTCGTAGTCCGGATGATCGGGGTCGCCCACGTAGAACACATCGGTGACATGGGGATTCGCTTTCAGCGCCTCCACAATGCGCTGCGCGTTGCCCTCTTGTTGGCGCAGGCGAACACCGAGCGTCTTCAGGCTTCGCAGCATAAGCCAGCTGTCGAACGGGTCGAGCTGGTTGCCCTCGCTCATCGTGGCGTTGAAAAGCGTCTCGAGCAGTGCGCCGTCGCGCAACACGAGAAAGCCCGACAGCACATCGTTATGCCCGCACAGGTACTTCGTGCCGCTGCAAACGACCACGTCAGCGCCCAGTTCGAGCGGCTTTTGGAAATACATGGTGAGGAAGGTGTTGTCCACTGCAAGCACGGCACCGTGCGCGTGGGCAGCCTCGGCGACGGCGGCGATATCGGCCACCTTCATCGTGGGGTTCGTGGGCGTTTCCAGAAACACAAGCTTCGTGTTCGGCTTGAACGATGCCGAAAGCACGTCGGAATCGGTAAGGTCGACGTAGTCGAATTCCAGCCCGTACTGCGTGTAGATGTTGCTGAACAGGCGATACGTTCCGCCATAGAGGTCGTCGCTCACCAGCACATGGTCGCCCGAGCGCAGAAGCTTGAGCAGCGTGGTGATGGCCGCCATTCCGCTCGAAAATGCCATGCACTTCTTCCCGCCTTCCAAAAGGGCGATGGTGTTCTCTAGCTCCAGGCGCGTCGGGTTCCCGCAGCGGGAATAGCAATAGCCAGTGGATTTGCCCCAAGCAGGATGGGCGAACGTCGCGGACTGATAGAGGGGATAGCTGATGGCGCCCGTGCGCGCGTCTGCGCCCTCGTAGCCATGGACCGCGATGGATTCCGCGTGCCAACTAGCGTGTTTTTCCTGGTCAATGCCGAGAAGCCCCTCGATTTCCCCAGCCATCGCCTCGAAGCTTGAGTCGTTCATGCAGCCTGCGTTCCTTTCCTCGATGTCGTCTTCCGCAAAGGGCAAACGCTCGGAAAACGCTAGCCACCCCAGCGGCCTCGTCCATGCGGGGCGCGCAAAGACCGAGGCACAACAGCTCGCAGAAATCTTGAGGCTCTCGCCCACACTACACGGCACGTGCACCCAATCCGCGCCAACCCATTGCGCGCCGGGCCCTCGCAGGATGACACGCGCTCCTGACCTGCGCAGCACAGCATGTCCGGCCCACGCAACCTCCACCACGCACCGCTCGCGCAGAAGCAGGACGGCACGTGCGCCCGACCTGCGCCAGTCCGCCGCGCGAGCTACGCACGCAGAGGCAGGACGGAGAAGCCAGCATTTCCCTAGTAAGTTTATATGGTTCTAATACGAGTGATTAGTGTATCGGAGAATCGCACTACCTGAATGGAAATCAGATAACTCTGGTATTCGCTTTTCAGAACACCAGTTATCAGGTGGAAAATCATTGCCGCATTTGCGGAAAGACAGCGTCCGATCAGCAGAGAGGCAAGTCCGTGGTCAACTGGACGAGTTGTGCGACGTTTTTTCGCCCGATTCTCCCCTTCATGATGGCTTGGAGCGTCCTTCGAGAGCAAAGCCCCAGGTCAACTTAAAGCAAGTTGGATTATTCTGAGAAATGGCAGCGCACAACTCGCTCAGTTGACCACGAACTCGGGGTTGTGCTCCCTGGAGACGCCCGAGAAGCAACTCACTTGCTCTACAAGACATCTTGGAAGCAACATGCTCGCCCCGCGGGGTACTTCCGTAGTGGCATCTTTGCCCCACGGTATCCGCAACCTTCGGCGAACATCGTCGCCGCCTCCCCTTTCTCGTATCCGAGAAAGGGGAGGCCGTTCACGTCCGGAAGACGGGAGGCGGCCCGTATCTGGAAAGCATGGAGCAGTGCAAAATCAGGGAAACGGGAGGCGCCAGGTTAAACTGAAGCAACCGCCGCCACCGCGCACCTTCCCGCAGCGCGAACCGCCGCCTGCCGCCCCTTCACCTTCGTTTGCGTCGCCGCCTCTTTGCCCTTCTTTACTTCCCCAGCACCTTCTTCGTGCGGTTGATCAGGCCGCCTTCCTCGATAATCTCGCGAATGAACGGCGGGAACGGCTGCGCCTTGAAGGTCTCGCCCGTCGTAGCGTTCGTGATGACGCCCGCATCGGCGTCGACATCCACAACGTCGCCCTGCTTGATGGCGTCGACCGCCTCGGGGCACTCCATGATGGCGAGACCCGTGTTAATCGAGTTGCGGTAGAAGATGCGCGCGAAGCTCTTCGCGATGACCACGTCGACGCCCGCCGCCTTGATGGCGATCGGCGCATGCTCGCGAGAGCTGCCGCAGCCGAAGTTCTCCTCAGCCACGATGATGTCGCCTTTCTTGACCTTCTTCACGAAGTCAGCGTCCAAATCCTCCAAGCAATGCTGCGCGAGCCACTCGGGCTCGGACGAATTCAGGTAGCGGGCCGGAATGATGACGTCGGTGTCGATGTCGCGCCCGTAGCGATGCGCGGTACCCTTGAAATGCATGAGTGGAACCTTCCCTTCCCGTTAGTCCAAATCTTCCGGCAGGCCGATGTGGCCCAAGACGGCGCTCGCCGCGGCAACGGCCGGCGAGGAAAGATAGACCTCGCTCGTCGGGTCGCCCATGCGGCCGACGAAGTTGCGATTGCTTGTAGAAATCGAGCGCTCACCTGCGGCGAGGATGCCCATGTAACCGCCCAGGCACGGACCGCACGTCGGGGTGGACACCGCGCAATTGGCGTCGAGGAAGATATCCATGAGCCCCTCGGCGATGCACTGCTTGTACACCTGCTGCGTGGCGGGAATCACGATGCAGCGCACGTCGGGGTGAACCTTGCGCCCCTTGAGCACGGCCGCGGCCTGGCGCATGTCTTCCAGGCGGCCGTTCGTACAGCTACCGATGACGGACTGGTCGATCTTCACGTCGCGGGCCTCGGCGACCGGGCGCGTGTTCGACGGCAGATGCGGGAACGCGACCGTCGGCGGAATATCGGACGCCTTGATCTCGTACACCTTCGCGTACTTCGCGTCGGGGTCGGAATGATACTCGGTGTAGGGGCGCTCGGTGCGGCCGTCCATGTAGGCGCGCGTGATGTCGTCCACCTCGATGAGGCCGGCCTTGCCGCCAGCTTCGATCGCCATGTTGGAGATGGAAAGGCGCTGGTCCATCGAGAGGCTGCGAATAGCGCTGCCCGTGAATTCCATCGCCTTGTACAGCGCACCGTCGACGCCGATCATGCCGATGATGTAGAGGATGATGTCCTTGCCGGTAACTCCCGGGTTGAGCTCGCCGTCGATCTTGAAGAGCAGCGTCTCGGGCACCTTAAACCACGCCTTGCCGGTGGCATAGCCAACCGCGGCATCGGTGGAGCCCACGCCCGTGGAGAACGCGCCAAGCGCACCATAGGTGCAGGTGTGGGAGTCGGCGCCGATGATGAGGTCGCCCGCGCCCACGACGCCCTGCTCAGGCAGAAGCGCATGCTCAACGCCCATGCAGCCGACTTCGTAGTAGTGCGTAATGCCCTGCTCGCGGGCGAATTCGCGCACCTGTTTGGCCTGCTCGGCGCTCTTGATGTCCTTGTTGGGAACATAATGGTCGGGCACCAGGGCGATCTTCGTCGGGTCGAACACCTTCTCGACGCCGATCTTCTTGAAGTTCTTGATCGCGATGGGCGACGTGATATCGTTGGAAAGCACGAGGTCGAGATCGCATTCGATCAGCTGCCCCGGCTCCACTTCATCGAGATGCGCATGGGCGGCCAAAATCTTTTCCGCCATGGTCATGGGACGTGCCATGTTGACTCCCTCTTTCGTGCAGTTGAACCGTCTGTAAAACCCGCACATTGTAGCACTCCCGCCAGGTCGCGAAGTTCATCCGCACGTAAGATGCAAATTGCGACGAAGCCCGGGAAGGCGAGAGGGGCGCGCGGGAAGACAAGAAGGGTTCACGGGAAAGTGCACGGGAGGCGGGAGAATCGAGCCCTAGGGAGCCTCACGACGAAGCGCACAAACGCAAGTAAGCTGCTAGCTTATCTAATCAATCGATACGTGTTGGCTCCTTGACGACCATCGGGAAGAAGGTTTTCCTTCACTTCAATGTAGCCCTCGTTGCACAGACGGGTAATCGCCCGATCGACCGTTTTCGTGCTGCTGTGAAGGTGCTCGGCAAGTTGGCGCTTCGACTCGCTCGTCCCATCCTGGTCGACGGTTCGGAAAGCGATATAGCCAAGCAGGCGCTCCTGCATCGGGGTAAGATGCTCGCGCTGGCCCTCCGTAGGCGTTTCTGCCTTCGAAACCATGATGTCTCCCTTTGCTTCGTTCGTTTCTCGTCCGTTTTTACGTCGGTCGCAATCTCTTCGACGTTGCTGCCGAACGCGAGACTGAGAACGGAAACAAGCGACGTCATGAAGCAACGTTCTTCGATCCCGAGCGACAAGTTTTCCCAACATTCAGGCAACTGTCGGGCATTATGTCATGTTCGATATCCGCAAGGCAAGAGCAATTTCCTGAAATTCGGCGGATTTCAGGTATTACTTGAAGCCCCAGGTAGATTACTAATCGAATTCCCGACTCACCAAGGCGCTCAAACGCCTTTCTGTCCCATTTTCGGCACAGCAAGAGGGCTGTACGCTTGCTGTCATTCCCGATACGGCAATGACAGCAAGAGCCTCGTGCGCAGGCAACCCCGTCCCCAACACAGCGGGAGAGACGCACGCTGGCCCTCTCACGCCGAGCGCAGCAAGAGAGCCGCACTAAGGCGGCCCTCATTCGATTTCTTCGATTGTCTCGCAGCGAACCCCCATTCAAGAGAGATGCTGCAGCCCTTCGCGCAAGACGCGCAGCGGGCAGCACTTAGGCAGAGCGCTCGCCTTGGGAAAGCGCGGTGCACAGAGCGTCGAGCAGCGTAATTGCGAAGTGCTGGGCGCTGCGGCCCTCGCCTGCGTCTTCCCATACGCGACCGGGAAGCTCGATGGCGATGCGGCGCGGCGTTGCCTTGCGAGCAGCGGAGATGGCCTGCTCCAAGCGAAGCGGCAGCGTCGCCTCGTCCTCGTAGCTCACGCGCGGCACCTTCTGCACGGCCTCCTCCTCGGGAAGCACAATGTGCACCAGAAGCATCGACTCGTCAGGTGCGACTAAAAGCGAATCCGCTGAGAGGATCTTCGACTGAGGATTCGTGGCAAGTGAGAGATTCGACATGCGCGACGCGACGCTGCGAGCGAATCCCTCGGTGCCGAACAGGCACAACGCGTTCCGCTCGAGCACGCCCGCCGCGCGCGCGAACCCAAGATGCACGATTTCATGGATAGCAGCCTTGCCGACCCACGAATGGTGCAGGTTCTGGATGGCGGCATAGGTGTACGCGCCCGCGATGCCGTCGGAGGGAAGCCCAAGGTTGAGCTGGAACTTGCGCAGTGCGTCTTCGGTATGGGCCCCGAAGATGCCGTCGATCACGCCGCAGGCGAATCCCAGCGCAGAAAGAACCTGCTGCAGCTCGCGGACGTCGCGACCATGGAAGTACGGCATGCGCAGGTAGAGCGTGCGATCGCCCAGGGAGAAGGTCGCGTCGACGAGCGCCGACCACACCTTCTCGTCGATCTCCTCAGCCGCAGGAAGGCCCGACTTCACGCAGAAGGCGCGCACCGCGGCAACCGTCGCATCATCGAAGACACCGCTCACGGCGCCTTCTTCAAGGCAATCTGCGGCAACAAGGCGCTGCTGCACGTCTTCGACCGCCGGCCCTTTGTCGTTTCGTTTAATCCTATCCATGAGAACCGCCTACTTCAATCTGTTGACGAACCAATCGGCCATGGAGATGAGCAGCTTCAGCGAATCGGACGGCTCGACAAGGTCGACCAGGCGATTCTTGGCAGCGTTCGTGAGATTTTCTGCATAGGTGCGCGCGTACTCGATAGAGCCCGACTCGACCATGATCCCCACCGCCTCGGCGAGCACGGCGGGATCCTTCTCCTTGGAAGAGAGAATCTCAATCAAACGATCGCGCTTCGGGGAATTCTGCAGCGCATGGACAACCATAAGCGTGCGCTTGCCCTCGGTGATATCGTTGCGGAAGTCCTTCTTGGTGGACTCTTCGCTGCCGATAAGGTTCAGCAGGTCATCTTGAATCTGGAATGCGAGGCCCGTGTCGAGACCATACGAGCGCAGCGCCTCGATTTGCTGCTCGGTGCCTCCACCCACGATGGCACCGACAGCCAAGGGGACCGCGCCCGAATAATGCGCAGTCTTATGCGTCGCCATGACCAAGTAGTCTTCAGGCGTGATGTCGTAGCGGCCATCGCGAGCCCAGCCGATATCGAGTGCCTGGCCCTCGATGGTGCGGCGCGTCATTTCGATCAGCTCGCTCACAACGCGCACCTTCACCGCGTCGCTGAGCAGCGGGTCGTTGATTACCGTACCGTTTACCAGGGACAACGCAAGGTCACCCATGTTGATGGCAAGGCCTATACCCTCCGTGAGGTGCAGGCACGGCTCACCACGGCGCAGCTCCGCCTCGTCGGCGATGTCGTCGTGAATGAGCGCGGCCGTATGGAAGTGCTCGATAGCCGCCGCAGCGCTCGTGGCAAGATTCATATCCCCGCCAACCGCGCGACACGCCGCATAGCAGATGAGCGGACGATGACGCTTTCCGCCGTTTTCGCTATAGCGCTTCAGCGGGTCGTAGAGGTAGCGATCCATATCGGGATGCGACCCCGACGGGATATAGGCATTTAGGATATCCCCAATTTTGGACGCGTAGCGACCCAGGTATTCCTCAAACGAGGAGGGGGGCTGCTCGGTCAATGCGATGATGTCGTTGATGGTTTCCATGCGGTCGGTGAATCGCCTGTCTTCGTAGTTCGAACGTTGCTGAAAGATCAAATCTGGTAGGGGCGGTGGGACTCGAACCCACAAGCCTTGCGGCGGCGGATTTTAAGTCCGCTGCGTATGCCAATTCCGCCACGCCCCCGCGATTTGCTCGTGCAAATCCTATCACAAGCGCGATTTTTCGCAGGCCTCATGCGAAGCAGCGAGCGTAATACCATGGAGAATGTCCGTTTCGCTCACCGTAAACGCATCAATGCCGGCGAAATCAAGCACTTCAAGCAAAATAAGAAGCCCCGCAACCATAACAGGTGCGCGCTTAGGATCGAGTCCTATCACCTGCTCTCGCTCGACAAGCGGCAAGGCGGCCAGGCGCTCGTACACCTCGAGCAAGGCCCGCTGCGAGACCTGCGCCTTGTGAACGCAAGCGGAATCGTAGACTTCCATACGCTCGCGAATGCTGACGACGGTCGTGGCCGTGCCCGCCACCGCGATGACGCGCTCGAGCTCGGGCAGCTCTTTCGCCTGAGCGGCGAACCAGGAAGCCATCTGATCGTGAATCCACGCGCGCGCCTGGGCGAGTTCTTCGGGTGCAGGAGGGTCGCTCGCCAGGAATCTCTCAGTCACCCGACGGCATCCCACGTTGAAGGAATTCGCGCATTGGGGCGATGCGCCGCCCGTCCCAATGACGACCTCGGTTGAGCCACCGCCCACATCGACCACCATGAGGCGCTCGCCCGAAAAGTCGATCGAAGCGCCCGAAAACGACAGGGCGGCTTCGCGAGTGCCGGGGATGACCGACAGCTCGATCCCCCGCTCGCGCAGGCGTGCCGCGAAATCGTCGGCATTGCGCGCGTCGCGGGCGGCCGAAGTCGCCACTGCGATGGTGCAAATCACGGGATGCTCAGGTGTCGAAAGCGAATCGCGAACGGTGAGGAACCTATCGATAGCGCACACGACGCGGTCGATTGCCTCGGGTTTAAGCTCGCCTGTTGCATCCACCCCCTCACCGAGGTTGGTGATGGCATATTCCCGCGTGAGCTCGCGCAGCCCCGATTCGTCCACATCGGCAACGAGCATACGGCAGGTCACCGTCCCGATGTCGATCGCGGCATACCTTCCCAAGCGCATTACTTCTCCCCGAAGATCGGGTCGAGCAGCTTGGAGTACCACGTTTCAGGAGCGGGAACGCTACCAGGCACGATGCTCGCCGTGAAGGTCGAATCGTCGTCGAGGTCGAGGCCGTACACGGTGACGGCGTTTTCGCCCTTCGAGACCCAGCCGAATTCCTGATGCGCACGATCTTCCACGCCTGCGTCGGTCGAGAGCGCGTCAACCGTTGCCTGAATCGAATCGTTGCGCTGCTCGATGGCGGCGTATTCCGCCTGCAACTGATCGCGCTCGCGCACGGAGTGGTAGAGCTGCGCCGCCGAAGGATAGAGGAACGACACGGTGAACACCAGGCAAAACGCCGTGGCAGCCACAGCGACGAACCAAGGACGCGTCACTAGGCGCGATGCGGACGTGCGCGATCCTTCGCCGCGGGAACGGCGAGACGCCGACGAGGAGCCTTCGTTTTGCATACGAGCGGAGCGCCGGTGCGCCGAGCCCATTTCCCCCTTGTACACCGCAGCGCGCGAGCCGCCTTCGCCAGAGGCCGCGGCGTTTCCGCTGCCACCGTACTGGCGCGTGAACTTGCGATCCGCCTTGTCCTTCGCGCGCTTGCGCTTGAGTGCCTCGAAGCGGGAAAGCCGCTCGGGCTCGCGCTCTTGCTGCTCCGCGTCGACTTCTTCAGAAGGATCATCCCAGGCGAGCCGGCTGTTTGCGTAATCATCCTCGAAGCGCGAAGTGCAGGCGCGCCCGTCAAAGGAATCCCTGCCCGAAGAGGAGCGTCGGGAGTCGTACAAACGCGGACGGGATCGGGTGCCGCGGGCATCGTCGTACGAACGCGAGCGAACCTCGCGCGTTCCCTCATCCGAATAGCGCAAGCGCTCCGCCGCGCGGGCGGCATAGTCCGCCTCGCGGCGCGAACGAGCAGCCGCGCGTGACTCCGAACGTTCGCGGGAGGAATATCCCGTGCGGGAAGAACGCGCATCGCGTGTTGTGGATTGGGATGAATCGAATGAATGCGGACGGCTCCCTTGCGAACGCCGCGCCTTGTCAAACGAAAGTATTTTCGCCTGTTGTGTCAACGAATGGCCCCTTAGTGCATCGTGGTTTGATGAGAGTGTGTGTAATGCAAGAAGCTCTTTGCAGGATACCACACAAGCAAAGCGCCAGCACGCGAAAACGGCCAGCGCTTTGAGGGTGGTTTATTATGCTCGCAGCCCGCTGAGCAGCCTTGACGCGCATCCGAAAGAATCAGATGGCGAAAAGACGGCTAAAAAGGGGCTCTAGATATCGAGTTGCTTGATATAAGAATTCCATTTCTCGAAGGATTCATCGCTGATGGCATGCTCCATCAAGCACGCTTCCTCCTGAGCCGTTTCCTCGGGAATTCCCAGAGCCTTGGTGAGGAACTTGCAGAGAAGCTCGTGGCGCTCGAGCACCGACGTGCCGTAGCGATAGCCGTCTTCCGTCAACGTGACGTCGCCGTAATAGGGCTGGTCGGCGAAGCCCTTTTCCTTCAGCGCGTTCATTGCCTTATTTACAGAAGCCTTAGAGACCCCCAGCTTGTTCGCGATATCGACCGAGCGCACAGAGTCTTCGGTCGTTCCGCCCAGCATGACGATGGCCTCAAGATAATCTTCGTGTGACATGGATACTTTTTCCATGCTCGTCCTCCAATCAGCGCTTTTCCCTATGGTACCACAGCGCAAACAGTTACGGGGAAGGTCTTAACCGTAGTTAACTTTAATAATACCGATAGTACGCCGCACAACTGCCCTCGCTCGACACCATGCAGGGCCCGACGGGGTTCTCCGGCGTGCAGACCGTGCGGAACAGGGGGCACTCGTTAGGGGCCATGCGGGCACGCAGCACATCGCCGCAACGACAGCCTTTGGGGTCGTGCGTCGGCTCCACTTCGGGCTCGAAACGGCGAACCGCGTCGAAGTCGGCGAATTCCTCGCGAATGCGATACCCCGAGCCTGGGATGTCGCCCAATCCGCGCCACGTGGCCGTGCAGGTTTCGAACACCTCGTCGATTGCGGCAAGCGCCACGGGGTTGCCCTCGGGCATGACGCCGCGCGCATAGGCGATCTCGATCTCGGCGCGGCCCTCGTGAAGCTGACGCACGAGCATGGCAATGCCCTGCAGCACGTCAACCGGCTCGAAGCCCGTGATCACGCCAGGAATGCCGTACTTCTCCGCAAGGAACCGATACGGCTCGGCACCGATGATGGTGCTCACATGACCAGGGAGAATGAGCGCATCGAGCTCGAGCGTGGGATCCCCCACGAGCATTTCCAGGGCGCCCGGCATGTTCTTGTGCGCCGCGAACACGGTGAAGTTGGTAAGTCCCATGGCCTTCGCGCGCTTGATCGCCATGGCCACAAGCGGCGTCGTCGTTTCGAAGCCGACGCCCACGAACACGACCTCCCTCTCGGGATGCGCTTGGGCGAAGGAGAGCGCGTCGAGGGGCGAGTACACGATCTCGACCGAGCGACCCGCAGCCTGTTCGGCAAGCAGGCTCGAAGTCGACCCGGGGACGCGCGTCATGTCGCCGAAGGTGGTGATAGTCACGTTCGGGATGCGCGAAAGCGCGATCACCGTGTCGATGTCGCGGTTGCATGTGACGCAAACGGGACAGCCAGGGCCCGACGCCAAACGCAGCCCTTCGGGCATCAAATCGCGAATGCCGTTGCGCGCGATGGCCACAGTATGCGTGCCGCACACTTCCATGAGCGTCGCATGCTCGGGGGCAAGACGATGGATAGCCTCGATAAGCCCGCGTGCAAGCTTCGGGTCCTTAAAAGCCGAGAAATCGATGTCGGCAACGTTTTCCAAGGTGCTCATACGGCAACGTCCTCGAATTGTTTGACCAGCTCAATAGTCTCTTTCGCGTATTCCTCATCGATTACCTCGATGGCGAAGCCGGCGTGCACCAAAACGTAATCGCCGACCTCGGCCTGCGGGGTCAAATCGAGCGAGACGTCGCGCGTGACACCGAGGATCTCGGTCGTGGCCATGTTGTTCGTTTTCTTTTCCGTGATCAACGCGGGGATTGCCAGACACATAGGCACTCAGTCCTTTTTCTTCGTCTTGTCTTGCGAACATGCTATCACAGCCTGTCCATAGGAGATGCATCCGTCGTTAGGCGGCAGCTCGCGATTGACGGCAACCGTGAAGCCCTCGGCTTGCAGGGCGGCGAGCGCGTGTTCGATGAGATAGCGGTTCATGAAGACGCCGCCGGAAAGCGCCACCGTGCTCACCCCGTACACGCTATACATCAGCTTCGCCGCGTTCACGATGACTTCCACGATGGCATTGTGGAAGCGGCGGACGATGAGCGAGATGGGGATGTTGGCCTGCAAGTCATCGAGAAGCGCCTTAAACGTGGGAGCTGCGTCGAAGAGCAGGACCGACGTGTCCTGGGCGGTCGAGCTCGGCGTCGCGGTGTTCTTTGTGATGGCGACCGAGTAGCGGCTGTTGGCGACCTTCTCATCAGGCGAGACACCATCGGAAGGCACCGCCTGGCACAGGGCAGCCTCCAAAAGGACCGCCGCCTCGCTTTCGTAAGTCGGATGCTCGCAAATTCCCAAGATGGCGCTCACCGCATCGAAGAGACGGCCGACCGACGAGGTCATCGGCGTGTTCAAGCCGCGCTCGATCATCTGGTCGCAAAGATCGGCCTGCTCACCAAGCGCATCGAGGACACGCTTCGCCGCCGGATGCTCGAGCAAGTCGAACTCCCACAGCACGCCGTACGCCATGCGCAGAGGGTTTTTCACGCATGCGGCGCCACCCGGCATGGGAACGTAGGCGAAGTTGGCGAAGCGCTCGTACGCCTGCGCATTCGCGAGCAGCACTTCCCCGCCCCAGATAGAGCCGTCCGCTCCGAACCCCGTTCCATCGAAGGCGATTCCGCACACCGCGTCCGAAAGGCCGTTCTCGCCGATGACCGAAGCGACGTGCGCATGGTGATGCTGCACCTCAAGCAGGGGGATATTCTGCTTTTTCGCCTGTTCACGCGCCCATTTCGATGCCAGATACTCGGGATGGGCGTCGCAGGCAAAGCGCGTTGCCTGCAGGTCGAACAGCTTCTCGAAGCGACTTTTCGCATCGAGCCAGGCGTCGAAGGACTCGGCGTTTTCCAGATCGCCCACATGTTGGGAGACGAACGCCTCTTCGCCGCGCACGAAGGTGAAGGTGTTTTTCTGTTCCGAGCCAGCTGCGAAAAGCACGGCGGCACTCGCCGCGGGAGCATCGGCTTCTTCGGGCGTGGAGACATCGGCAGCACCAGTCGGGGCATCGGCTTCTGCGGGACTCTCGCCCGAAGCCGCCCCCTCTTGGCCCGCCACCTCGGCGCTCGTTTGGGCCAGCTTCAGCGGCACGGGCGCGAAGCCGCGCGCACGGCGAATCATCTGCACCGCAACTCCCGCAGAACCTGCCGAAATGATGCGAACGACCGAATCGTCGTAGCGCGAGAGAATGGCGCGATCGTTCCCCAGCACAGCACACGCGATACCGCCGAGCTTCTCGCGCGCCTCGGCATCGTCGGTGACAATCGGCTCGTCATGGATGTTTCCCGAGGTCATCACAAGCATCGCAGGCTCAGGAGCGCCCATCTTCTCGAGAGCCTCGGAGAAATCGTGCAGCAGGAGGTGTTGCACCGGCGTTGCGGGGAGCATGACGCCCAACTCGAGCAGCTTATCGGCAAGCCCCGCGGCAAGCGCCACACCCGGACGCTTCTTCAGCAGCACGATCGGGCGCACCGGATCGGCGAGGGCCTTTTCCTCTTCAGGGGTCACCTCGCAGACGCTGCGCGCCGCATCGGCGTTTGCCACCATGACGGCAAACGGCTTGCCGCCGCGATGCTTCCCCTCGCGCAGTCGCGCGATCGCCGCGGCATTGCGCGCGTCGCACACCAGGTGGAACCCGCCAAGCCCCTTCACGGCCACGACCTGCCCCGCGCAAAGGAGCTCGACTACCCGCGCAATGAGAGCATCTGAGGCCTCGCGCGTCTTCCCCCAGGCGATACGCCATCCACTGGGAAGATCGTCCGACGCTGCCGCGCCCGCCTCGTCGACTGCCAAGGACGGAAGCTTCTCACCTTCGCACTCGCACTCGCACTCGCCTTCTGGACGCCACGCAAGGGAAAGATGCGGCCCGCATTCGAAACACGCGTCCGGCTGGGCATGGAAACGGCGGTCCAAGGGGTCGGCATATTCGGCCGCACAGCGCTCGCACATGGGAAAATCCTTCATGGATGTGCTCGCGCGATCGTAGGGCAGCGCATCGATGATCGTAAAGCGTGGCCCGCAATTGGTACAGTTGATGAAGGGGTAGCGGAAGCGGCGGTCGTTCGGGTTGAAAAGCTCGGCCACGCAATCGTCGCAGGTCGCCAAGTCGGCCGACACGAGCGTGGTCTCCCGCACCGCAGCGTCGTCCGAGAAGCGGATCTCGAAGGAAGTGAAATCCTGCAGAGGCACTTCTTTCAGCTCTATTTCCTTCACCTGGGCCGCCGCGGGCGCGTTCTCGGAAAGCTCGAGCACGAACTCGTCGAGTAAGCGGCTCTCACCCTCCGCATGGATGTTCACGCCGTCCGTCGCGTTCAAAACCCACCCGTTAATCAGGTATTTCTTCGCCATTCGGTAGACAAAGGGGCGAAAGCCCACCCCTTGGACGATTCCCGTCACATGAATATCGAGCGCCTCGATCATGCTTCTCACCCTCAAAAACTCAGACAATACAGAACGCCGCGCCCATCTCGCAACGGGCGCGGCGCAAAACGGCGCAAACCTAGAGCTCGGCCAGGATCTCGCGGATGACGGCGGCGAGCGCGCGCAACGTCACGCCCGAGTTGTCGGGCAGATGCAGGTGCACGCAGCGACGACCGCGACTCGCCAGCGTGAGCAAATCGCCCGACGCCTGCGCCTTCGCAAGCGCGCCCAGGCTTTCCGCCTCGCGCTTAAGCGGGATGTCCTTCAGCTCGTCAGCCGACAAGATGAGGAACACGCCGCAGTTCGGGCCGCCCTTCTGCAGCTGACCGGTGGAGTGCAGGTAGCGCGGGCCCACCTCCAAGCACGACGCGACCTGACGCGATTCGCCCACTCCGTGGCGGATGTCCTCGAGCGCTTCGCGACGGCCCTCGCCCGTGAAGGGCAGAAACGCGTTCAGCGCGAAGAAGTCGCCCGGCTGGATGCTGCCGAGCAGCGCGCGCAGGACGCCGCGCACGTCGGTGCAATCCTTAAAGCACGGGGCCAAGCGCACCTCGACTTCGCCCATGTGGACATCGCCGATGAAGTCCTGCACGAAATCGGGCTCCGGCTGCCCCTCGGCGAGAATCTTTAAGACCTCGGCCTTCGCAGAGGCGACGTCGGGCTGGTCGAACGGGCACACGCGCATGAGGTAGCCGCACATCGCGATGGCGTATTCCCACATCACGAAGTGCTCAGCGAGCTCGAGCGCGGAGTCGATCTTGAAATTCAGGCGCGGGATGGCCGGGTCGATATAGGCGAGGCTCATCTCGAAGTTCTTGCGCTCGTCCCACAAATCGGTCTTCGTCTGGTACATGATGACGCTGCGATCGCCCGCGTCGCGCGCAAGCAAAAGCGAGTCGACCTCGATGTTCGGCAGGATGCCCTGCCCCTCCTTGCCAAGCGATTCGGCCACAAGTTGCTCAATCCAAAGGCCCAAAACACGCCCGCGCTTCGGCGTGAGGAAGGAGAACTTGTTGCGGCCTTTAAGGTAATTGTCGTAGAGGAACGCGGCAAGATTGATTGCCGGATTGTCGATGGAATCCTCGCTGCAATGCTCTTCGGCCTCGCACGCGTGGGCAACGAACTGCTCCAAGTCGATGCCGGCAAGCGCCGCAGGCAGAAGGCCGAAGATCGACAGCGCCGAGAAGCGCCCGCCGACGGTTGGCTCGCCGTTGAAGACCGCAAGCCAACCCTCTTCGCGCGCCTGGCGCTCGAGCTGCGAACCAGGGTCGGTGATTGCGACCAGGTGATTCGCGAAGTTGATCTCCGGCGCCTGAGCCTCAAGAGCGTCGCGCAATGCAGCGGAAAGCAGTCGCGGCTCGATGGTGCCCCCCGACTTCGAGGACACGATCACGAGCGTGGTCGCGGGATCGCAATCGGCAAGCAGCTCGCGCATGCGGACGGGGGAATCGGAATCGAGCGTCTTGAAGGAGACGCGATTCGACCGGACCGTATCGGACTTATTGTATTTCGTGATGGTCATGGGAGCTTGCGTGGAGCCGCCCTGACCGATGAGGACGACGGTTTTAATGCCGCTGTCCACCACGTTATCGGCGAAGCGCTGGACTTTCTCGAGGTCGCACTGGGGGTTCATGCCCAAATCGACCCATCCCATAAAATTCTCGGCACACTCGCGCGCACCGTCGGAAAAATCGTAGAGCGATGCGTCCTTGGCCCGCACACGGCTGGCGACGCATTCCTTCACGAGCGTTTTCGCAGAAGGGTATAGCTTTTCCATGTCGCTAATCAGCATGTAAACCTTCTTTCGGTATTGTGCGCGCCCTTCGAAGGCATGCACGATATGAATTATCCTCGAACCCTGTGATGGAGTTATGGACAAGTGGGGAAACGGGTCGAAATCACAGAGCGAATCACCATTGGGAAGCGTATTCGCCCTCGACCTAGTCCATCTCGCTCTTCTCCGTGTTGCCCCTGTCCCATTCTCGTCCCCTTTGCGGTGACTCGCTTTCCAGGACACGCGTCCCCGCATCCATGTCCGCCTTGCGCAAAAAACGCCCGCCGCGAATGCGACGAGCGCTCTTTATCCCAATTGTGAAAATGCCGTGCTAAGCAGCGAAATCGCCGCTACAGTCCCAGCGCCTTCTTCAGCGCGCTCACACGCCTGCGGCTTACGGGAATCTT
Source organism: uncultured Ellagibacter sp. (assembly GCF_934617235.1). Classification (GTDB taxonomy): domain Bacteria; phylum Actinomycetota; class Coriobacteriia; order Coriobacteriales; family Eggerthellaceae; genus Ellagibacter. The sequence continues at coordinate 95,446 of NZ_CAKTTZ010000002.1, forward strand.
CTCTTCTACGCCGTTCAGCGTAAGCAGCAACGTACCGCCGGAAACCGACTCGATTTCCTCGACCATGGAAAGATTCACCAAATAGCCGCGGTGCACGCGGAAGAATCCGTGTCCGTCCAGGCGCTTTTCGAGCTGAGCCAAGCTCACCGTGGAGAAATAGCGGTCGGTGTCGGTCTGCAGGTATGCATAATCGTCGCGCGCCATGACGAAGCGGATCTTGTCGATGCCGATGAGAATCTTCTTGCCGCCCTTTTCTACGGGGATGCGCTCTGACTTCTGAGCCTGCACGTGCAGCGAAACGTGCTCGCGCACACGGGCGAGTGCCTGAGAGAGACGCTCGGTCTCGACCGGTTTCACCAGGTAATCGATGGCGTTGACCTTGAACGCGTCGAGCGCGTGCTCGCTGTAGGCGGTGACGAACACCACCGCGGGCGGGAATTTCAGGTGCTGCAGCGCCTCGGCAAGCTGAAGGCCGGTGGCTTCCGGCATGTTCACGTCAAGGAACATGACGTCGCAGGGGTATTCTTTGAGCTTTTCGATAGCCTCGCGCACACTAGCCGCCTCGGCAACAACCTCGGTCTGGCCAAGTTCGTCGAGCAGGAATTTCAATTCGGAGCGCGCGGGGGCCTCGTCGTCGACGATGATTGCTTTGAGCATATAAGCCTCCCAGGTTCGTGTTCGATGATGCCGCATCTGCGCCTTTCGCAGAGCGTACTCCTAACGGTCGATTATAAATCAAAGCACTCCAGATTTGTACGTTATGCGGCATCATTTCGAAACAGGTTGGCTGCCAATGTAAGCGCAACGCCGACAACCCCAGCAGGGGGTCGCTGAGGAAGTGGGGGCGCAGGCCGAGCGCGGCGCGCCGACCGCAAGGCGACCCGGCGCGCCAGCCCTCTACAGCTCGAGCTCCATCAGGCGCGCAATGGTGAGCGCGTAAATCTTGAACGCCTTCTTGAGCAGCTCCTCGGGCACCGTCTCGTCGGGGCCGTGCATACCGCCCGCCCATTCAGGCATCTCGATCCACGGCATCTCGGGGCCGAAGCTCGCCGCGCAGGAGAACTTGCGCGCATAGGTGCCGCCGCCCTGCGTGAAGGGCTTGGCATGCTCGCCCGTGGCCTCGTTGTAGGCGGAAAGAAGCGCCTGGACATAGCCCGATTCCGGGTCGATGAGAAATGGCTCCACCGTGCGGGTCGTCTCGTAGTCGGCGCCCGCTTCGCCCGCCAAGCCAGCGAGAGTTCCGGCAAGCTCCTCAGGTGTGATCGACGTGGGGAAACGGCAGTCGAGCGCTTGCCTCACGCGACCGTCTTTCATCGAGATGGTGCCACCGACCACGGTCAGCTCGCCGAAGTGCTCGTCGGCCGTCTCGATGCCGAGGTTCGCCCCGTCGGTCGCGCTCGTGAGCTTGCGGACCAGCTCGAAGTACGCCCGCTCTTCGGCGGTGCACACGTCGTTTTCCAGCAGATAGGCAACGAGCAGGTCGATGGCGCTCTTGCCCAGATGCGGCAAGCTCGCATGAGCCGCCTTCCCCTGCGCATCGATACGCGCCAGGCCCTCGCCCGCATCGGTGACGACGATACCCTCAGCCTGGGGGAGCGCCGATACGTCAGCGCGCACGATCGCGTGGGCGATGCCCGGGACCGCGTTCGTCGCCGCGCCGCCTTCGATGTCGACGATCGCGCCGCCCTCGAAGCGCTTGCTCGTGAACGTGCCGTCGTAGAGGCCCTTCTCGCCATAGCTCACGGGGAACTCGGCGTCGGGAGTGAAGAGAAACGCCGGGTCGGCGAAGCGCTCGCGGTAGTACGGGACGTCGCCCATTCCCGTTTCCTCGTTCGCGCCGAAGATGACGCGGATCGTGTAGGGCAGCTTTTCGCCCTTGTCGAGCCAGAACTTCACCGCGTGGAGTGCCGTGATGATAGGGCCCTTATCGTCGATGACGCCGCGGCCCATAAGATACCCCTCGCGACGCGTGACGGCGAACGGATCGACCGTCCAACCAGGGCCGGCAGGAACCACGTCGACATGACCGATGATTCCGATTTGCGTATCGTACTCGCCGGGCAGGTCGGCATATCCCACATAACCATCGACGTCGTGGACGTCAAAGCCCATGTCACGCGCGATGTTGAGCGCCTCGGTGAGAGCCGCGCGAGGGCCGGGCCCAAACGGCGCGTTGGGCTGCGCTGCCGACAGATCTTCCGTGCTTTCGATGCGCACGACGCGTTCGATATCCGCGACGATGTCTTCCCAATGCTTTTCGAGATATGAATCGATTTCGCCCACAAGAACGTCTTCCATGGGACAACCTCCTTGATGTTGTTGGTATCGCGTCAACTTTACCCCAGCGCACCGTCCGCGAACAGCCCGCAATCGCGCGATTCGCGAAAGAGCGCGGCTTGGGGGCAGGGAGCGAAGGTGAAGCCTGGAGGCGCGGGGTGAAATCGAGGCGCGGGAGGACGTGAAACAAGAGTCGCAGGAAAACAAGGGGCAAAGGCGGCAAAGGGAAGCTGGGGCTAAGCGGAAATCGGAGGCGAAGAGAAGAGGTAGCAACAGGCAGCAACAGAGTCGAGCTCTGGGCAAATTTTGTCATGGACGCGCCCGCATGCTTCCGTTATACTGTGAAGGCTGATGTGCCCGAGTGGCGGAATGGCAGACGCGGCGGTCTCAAAAACCGTTGTCTCACGACGTGCGAGTTCGACTCTCGCCTCGGGCACCAGTTTTTCGCAAGCAAGCCGCCGTTGAGCGGCTTTTTTCATGCCCCGTTGTACACGGATCGCCTTCCTTCTTGGGACACGGTTCGGCCCCTTTCGACCGCGAATCGCCCGATGAAGACGTGCAACGCTACAGCAATCCCTTTCGGCTACAAATCGCCCTCCGAAAACCCGCACGACCTCAAGCCCGAGCGCACCTCGCCTTCTCGCGCGATCGTACAATTTGTTTCATTATTTTGTTTGGTATGGCTAACTTGTCATCTCTTTCGCGGTATACTGCCTTTCGTGTTAGATGAAGCGAACTTCTAAACAACACCGCCGGACGAGAAAAGGTTCGCATCGTCCGCCTTCGCGCACCCGCACGAAGATCATCGAAAGGCGCATCCCGAAGATGAACCAACCAGCATTGACGCAAACGCTCGAACGGGAGGGGCGAGCCGCAACCGTCCCAGCACCGTCTCACCGAACAGTGGGCGGCCGGGGAGCTCGCGCGCCGCACTCGTTGCGCGGTGCCGCCCTGCGACGAGCAATCCCCCGCATCCCCGCCTCGCCTGGTATTGCCCCCTCACAACCTGCGGGCAACCGACCTTCTCCTTTCTCGCTCGATGCGACCTCTGTACACCTCACCGACCAGGCGAAATACCGTTACCACACCGACGCAGGGAAGGCATACGTCCTCCTTGCCGAGTCCTCGTCTAAAGAAATAGTCGTCCCTGAAGCCCTCGGCGGCGCGCCCGTCACCGCGATTTCCAGAGGCGCGTTTTCCGATCTTGCCGCCCTCGAACGCATTGCCCTGCCCGATTCGCTGACAACCATCGGGCAAGAGGCCTTCGCCCGCTGCGCGAACCTTCGCGACGTGCAGCTAGGCAACTCTCTCGAAGTGATTGGCGAAGGGGCGTTTCGCGGCTGTTCTCACCTTGGGCGTCTCGATTTGCCAAAGTCGCTTACGACCATCGGAGACTCGGCGTTTTCGAACACATCGCTTTCGCGGCTCGCCATCCCCTCTGCCTGCAAGAACATCGGTGACGACGCTCTATGCACGGGGCCGTCCTTCCCGGGGTCAACAGGGCTTGCATACGCGTCTTCTCTCAGCGAGATATCGGTCGCGCCTGGCAATCGCACCTTTACGATGCACGGCGGCGTACTGTGCCGCGCGCTCCCAGACGGGCGACTCGATGCCGTCTTCTGCCCTGGGTCGATCGGCGAAGTTGTGCTCGACGAGCGCGTGCGGTCGGTTGCCCCCGCCACCTTCGCGGGAACCCGCCACATCGCGCACCTGCTCGTCTCCGAGCGCCTCTCCTTCCCCGAGAATACGCCACCGCTTCCCAATCGCGCATGCGACCGCCTCACTATCGAGTTCGCGATACCCCGCGGTGCCTATCGAGAAATCTCGCTCGAGGTACCCTCAGGCGCCGTCCGCGGATCCATCATCGATGCGGCGTTCTTCGCGGGCCGCATTCGCCCCGAAGCACTCTCCAGCGCCTATGACAACTCCCTCCCCCAGGTCAAAGACGAATTCGAACAGACACGCCTCATGGCTGCTCGCCTTGCGAGACCCGTCTTGCTCGACGAAGCGCACGAAGCCCTCTTCCGCAGCGTCGTCGACAAATCGTTTGTGAGCCTTTGCGTCCACACCGGCGCTCGCAACGACTGGGGAACGCTCGACAACCTTATGGAATCGGGAATACTCGACGGCGAGCGCACCCCCGAAGCGGTAAGCGCGCTCAACCGGTTCGGGTTCACGCTTGCCGCAGCGCGCGTGATCGACGGGAAGGAGGAGCGCTTTGGCAACCAGTGCGTCGATTACGGAATCTAGAGCATCATCGGCAACCGCGCCAGTCCTCGCCGAAGCGGCAAGCATCGCAAAGGAGGCAATCGAAAGCGCACGGATTTCCCTCATGGCGCAGCTCCCTTTCATGGACGTCGCACTGTGGCGTATGCCGCTTGTGGCACGCCTTCAAGAAAACGCCTTCGAAACCGACGGGCGCCTTCTTTGGTTCGATCCCTCACGAGTGATCGACCTGTACCGAAAAAGCCCCAACGAAGTGCTGCGCGGGTACTTTCACACCATCATGCACTGCGTATTCCGCCACCCCTTCGACGATAAGCACCCCGCGCACGCCCTTTGGGACATCGCGTGCGACGCATCGGTCGAGGCGACTGCAATCGAGCTGCTCGGAACGGGCTTTCCGAGCGCGCAAGACAACACCGAGAAACGCATGCTTGGCAAAATTCGCGAGAAATGCCCCGCCCTCACCGCGCAGAGCATCTACCGTGCGCTCATTGGAAATGGCGAGGAGAACCCGCCTGTTCTCTCCCCTGCTTTCTCCGCTTCGCTCGAAGGCGTGTTCGCGCGCGATGGACACGAGGCGTGGCCCCGCACCAACGAACACGACTCCTCGCTGAAAAGCACTGGTGACAAGCTTTCCCTTATGCCCTCCGACGGAACTGACAAGCTCAGCGGGGAAACCGATGACGACGCAAACAGCGAGGACAAAAGCCGCTCGCCTGGAGCTAACATGCCCGGAATGGCGGCGCCATCGTCGAGCAGCAACGCGGTGCTCGGGGACATCGAGGACCCCGATGCGATCGTCGACGTGGAGTCATCCGAGGAAGCAGAGGCAACCTTCGAATCGATGGACGGCGTATCCTACTCCGATTTCTCGGACATGAGCTGGCAAGATATCAGCTCGCAGATCGATATGGACATGGAGGCGTTCTCGGGCAAGATAGGTCTCAACGTCGGAACCTTCCAGGTGAACCTCACCGTCGCAAATCGCAAACGATACGACTACCGCGCGTTCCTCAAGCGCTTTTCCGCACTGTCGGAGGAAATGAAGACAAGCCCTGACGAGTTCGACTATATCTACTACACGTATGGGCTTTCGCGATACAAGAACATGCCGCTCATCGAGCCGCTTGAATACCAGGAGTCGAACCGCATCCGCGACTTCGTCATCGCCATCGACACATCGGCGTCGTGCGCGGGAAAGCTCGTGCGCACCTTCGCGGAGAAGACCTACGACGTGCTGAAGAATTCCGAGGGTTTCGGCCATAAGGTGAACATCCACGTGATCCAATGCGACTGCGACATCACGCGCGATGTGAAAATTACTTCGATCCGAGACATCGACCGCGCCTTCGAGGAGTTCGTCACGCGCGGCTTCGGCGGCACTGACTTCCGCCCCGTGTTCAAATACGTCGACGAGCTCGTGCGCACCCGTGAGCTCGCGAACCTGAAAGGGCTCATCTATTTCACCGATGGCCTGGGGAAATACCCGTCAAACCCACCTGCTTACGAGACGGCGTTCGTCTTCGTCGACGAGACGCCGCGCGAGAGGAAGGTGCCGCCATGGGCGATGAAGGTGATTATGGACGAAGACGACGTATTCGAGCTGTAGGGAAAACTCGGCGAGATAGCAACAGATAGATGCCTAACGGACAGCGCTGCAACGCGCGACGTCGGGCGGCCATTCCGAAAGGAGCTCAAGTTCATGAATATCGCAGAGGCGAAACGCCAAATCGAGGACACGGTCGAGGGGTATCTCACCCGCGACGAAACCGGCGCCTACCTCATTGCGCCCGAAGCGCAGCGCCCCTTATTCCTCCTTGGCGCACCTGGCATTGGGAAGACGGCCGTGGTTGGGCAGGTAGCGAGTGAACTTGGCATCGGGCTCGTGTCGTATTCGATGACGCACCATACCCGGCAAAGCGCGCTTGGCCTGCCGTTCATCGTGCACAAGCGCTACGGCGATGAGGAATTCGACGTCAGCGAGTACACGATGAGCGAAATCATCGCCTCGATTTACGACTACCGCGAGGAAACGGGTCATAATCGGGGCATTCTCTTCCTTGACGAGATCAACTGTGTATCGGAAACGCTCTATCCTTCGATGCTGCAGTTCCTGCAGTTCAAAACCTTCGGGCGCCACAGAATTCCCGATGGGTGGATCGTGGTTTGCGCAGGTAATCCGCCCGAATATAACCGCTCGGTTTACGATTTCGACGTTGTGACGCTCGACCGACTGCGCAAGATCGCCGTCGAGCCCGACCTGGGCGCCTGGCGTGCCTATGCGCTCAAAACAGGCGTTCATCCTGCGATTCTGTCGTATCTCGAAGTGAAGCCCGACCACTTCTACTCCGTCGAGTCAACGCCCGACGGTAAATCGTTCGTCACCGCGCGCGGATGGGACGATCTGTCGCGTATCATCAAGCTCCACGAAATGAAGGGCAAGCCGGTCGACCGCACCCTCGTCGACCAATTTCTGCAAGACAATTCCATTGCCGAGCGATTCGCCCAGTATTACCTCCTCTTTACGAAATACCGCTCTGACTATCGGATTTCGATGATTCTTGCGGGCAACGCCCCCGATGAGATCAGGGAACGCGCGAGGGCTGCGCGCTTTGACGAAAGGCTCGCGCTCGCACGTCTTATCCTTGACGCGCTCGACGCCCACGCGGAGAAGGTCGTCGAGGCAGAACAGGTCGTGCGCGTGGTGCGCGACGCGATCAGGGAAGTAAAGCCTTCGATTTTGGATGGCGAAAGCGCGCGGGATGCACTCGAGAGCGCGGCTCGCGCCCTTACCCAGCAAGCCGCGCACGACGAGAAGGCTGGCGTGTCCGCAAAGAAGCTGCGCCCCTATCGCCTCGGCGCAGCATGGCTTTCCGAGTTTGCAAGCGCATGCGACAGCGAACGCACACCCTCCGGCGAGTCGGCATTTTCCGTGATAGAACGCGTCTACTCGGCTCGCGTGCAGGACATGAAAGAGCGCTCCGAAACGTGCGCACGGGAAATCGAGTGCGCGTTCGCATTCATCGAGGGCGTTTTCGGGAATGGGCGGGAGATGGTCGCCTTCGCTGCAGAATTCGCCGCACGAGAAGGGACCTCGCAATTTGCGAGCCGCTTCGGAAGCGATGCGTACGCCAAACACGGGAAAAACGTTCTTGCCGCGAGCGGTGGATCCGACCTGGAAAAACGCCTCCAAGAAATCGACCTGGACGCACTTGCCAGTGCCGACGAAAAAGCGCGCAAGGCTGAAGCGGCTAAGAAATCTTGCGGGTGCGGAAGCTGCAGCGGCTGCTGACGCTAGCTGAGCGAGAAGACAAAGCAGCCCGCTGGCACCTACCCGATTGGCAGAACCGAGCACCGCAGGCCAGCATGAAGCACCGTGGGCCAGCACGCAAAAAGAAGGGACGCACCTCATGTGCGAGGCGCGTCCCTTCGTAAAAGATACCGCAAAAACGAAACGCTATTCGACCTTCGCGGCCTTCTGCTTCTTCGAAGTGGCGACAATCGTCTTCACGCCCTTTACGGCGAGAACGATGGCCAGGACGAACAGAAGCACGGCAAGGATGGCCTGCAGCACGGGGGCGAGCGCGATGCCGCCCGTCGCGATGGCCGTCACCTTCTGGTAGAACGTGATGGCGAGCGACGTCAGCGTGGCAAGCAGCATGAACGCCATCGGGACGAAGAACATCTTGTTGTTGCGCCCGGCGTTGCCAAGCCATGCGCACACGGCGAGCAAGGCGAGGGCGGCGAGCAGCTGGTTCGCCGCACCGAAGAGCGGCCAGATGATGGAGTAGCCCGTCATACCCAGGATGATGCCGATGACCACGGTGATGATGGTCGCCACATACGGGTTCGCCATGAACTTGTGCACGCCCGTGAGCTCCTCGGGCTTCTTGTCGACCGGCGTCCAGAGTTCCTGGAACATGTAGCGCGCAAGGCGCGTCGCCGTGTCGAGCGAGGTCAGGCAGAATGCGGAAACGGCAAGGATGAGCAGCGCATATGCAAGCCCCTGCACATCGGCGAGCCCAGGGATGCACGCGAGCATCTGCGAAAGGCCGTCCGCGAAGACCGCCGTCGGGGACGCGTATCCGCCCCTCGCGTACTCGCTCCACACGAAGCCGACGGCGCACAGCGAGATCACCGCAAGCAAGCATTCGATGAGCATGCCGCCGTAACCGATCGGCTGAGCCTGGCCTTCCTTGTCGAGCTGCTTGGACGTGGTGCCCGAAGCGACAAGGCTATGGAAGCCGGAAATCGCACCGCAAGCGATGGTGATGAACAGCGCTGGGAACAAAAAGCCCGAAGCAGCGGCCTTGTTCGTGATGGTCTTGCCCGCCTCGTCAACGAGCGCCTGGCCAGTCGAGGCGTCGAAAGCGGCATTGGAGGCGACGAAGCCGGTGAACGCCGGAATCTGCAGGTCGGTCGCGGCGCCCATGATGCTCGCACCCACGATACCGATAATCGCCAAGATGATCATGCCGTAGAGCAGATAGCTCGACAGGTAATCGCGCGGCTGCAAGAGAATCCACACCGGGGCAACGGAGGCGATCAGGATGTACACGCCCAGGATGATCATCCACGTGTCGTAGTCAAGCGAGATCGCGATGCCCATAAGCGGCAGGTTGTACCCGATGGCAACCATGATGATGATCAGGACGATCGCCGTGGCGATGTTCACAGGGCCGGGAATGTTGCGACCGCGCGTGAGGAAGCCGTAGACGATGGCAACGCCGATGAAGATGACCGAGATCATGGCCGTCTGCTCGTTGGCGAGGTTGGTCGCCGGGGCCGCCGAGGCAGAAACGACGAACGTGTTCGCGACGATGGAGGCGAATGCAGCCACGACCAGCAGCAACGTCAAGTACGCGAAGATGCAGAAGAGCTTCTTCGCCGTATTGTCGATGTTCTCTGCAACGACGACGGCGAGCGTCTGGCCCTTGTGGCGCAGCGACGCGAACAGAGAGCCAAAGTCGTGCATAGCGCCGAAGAAGATGCCGCCGATGAGCACCCACAAAAGCACGGGCACCCAGCCGAAGACCGCCGCCTGAATCGGGCCGTTGATCGGGCCCGCACCAGCGATCGAGGAGAAGTGGTGGCCGAGCACCACATAAGGCGGTGCCGGCACGTAATCCACGCCGTCTTCCAGCTCATGGGCCGGAGTCGGACGCTTCGGATCGACCCCCCATTGCTTGGCAAGCCAGCCACCGTAACACACATAGCCGATGACCAGGATGACCGCAGCAACAAGGAAGATAATCAATGCGTTCATTGAAGGTTCCTTACGTATGTCTGAAGTGCATTACGCCAGTCGCAGATTGGCCTCAACCGTTGAAGCCACCTGTTTTCCAGCTGCGTTCGCATAGACGCAATGGGTTGAAAGGTCGGCGATCGCCACGCGAAGATCCGCCCAACCGCGAAACCCAAGAGCGAAGTTCTTTCGGAACCGAACCCTTCGGACCGCGCGCTTCACGCCTTCCGTGCAATCATCAGCGATAACCACAAGCGCAAGCCCTGACGACATGTGATTCGGCTCGGAGGTGACCTTTTCAAGGCCGCGCGTCTTCATGAACCGGACCCATTCGTCAAGCTGGGCTTCGTCGAAGGTTTCCGCATAGACGAAAAAGAGATACTCATGAGAGTTTGCTTCCCACAATTTTGCCCGTTTGACCAGCACATACTGCTCGCCAAATGAATGGAATTCGGCAAAACCGGGAAACGATTTCCCCGCGAACTCGTAATCCCGATGCACATCGAAGAATGCCTCATGTGCAGCGAGAATACGTTTCAGCACCAGCTGCTTTGCGTCCTGTGCCTTACGGACCTCGTCCGAAGACCGAAGGACTGGCTGTCCGTCCAATGCGGCGACATGTTCGGCCACCGCCCTTTCGGAGTTGTCCGACGAACCCGTCTGTTTAACCTGCTCGTCAGTGCCTTTGACATCTGGTTGAACCGCTGAACCCACGCTCAAGAAACCCGAAAGCCTTTCCTCTTCGCTACCATCGCACCCCACGTTCCAATGCGAACGGCTTATTTTATGACCTAGTTAACCGCTATGTAACATTTCTTTCGATATTTTTTTGCGAACGAGCAAAGATTTTTCCCAAAAAGAAAGCGCTTGGGGTGAAATCCGCTCCCAAGCGCTTGTGTGATGTGCTTATGTCGAACCCGCAGCGAGCCGTCGCAACCCCGCGACGCGCGGCGCGAAACCGAGCGCGGCTACGAGTTTGCCGCCATGGGCCCGCCCGCAGCGATCCGTCGAGTTACAGGCTGAAATCCTTCTCGCCGTTGAACACCGCGAGGGCGTCCGCCACGGAATAGTCGGCCAGCGTGATGGCGCTGATGGCCTTCGTGAGGCGTACCGCCTCGTCGAGGGAACGCTGGTGAATGTTGCGACCCGTAGCATTTCCGCAGGCCCCGCCCACATGAATCTGGTCGTAGAGCTGCGTCAAGAACGTCTTCGCGTCAACGGTGGAACCGCCTGCGCACACCAGGCCCGTGCGACCAGCCGCCATGGAAGCGATCTTCAGAGCCTCGGCGGGGGTGCGCGTGTCGTCCCCTTCGGGCTTCGGCGGGTTCACCTTGACGAAGTCAGAGCCCAGGCAAAGCGCCACGCCAGCGGCACCTGCGATGAGGTCGGGATCCTTCTCGGCCGTGACGGCCTTGCCGCGCGGGTAGATCCACAAAACGACGAGCAAGCCGTTTGCATGCGCCTGCGCGATGAGTTCCCCTGCCTCAGCCAGCATGGTGGACTCGTACTCGCTCCCCAGATAGATGGTGTAGCCCAAACCGACGATGTTCACGCCAGCTTCGCGCATGGCGAGGATGGCGTCCAAATCGTAGAGCTGGGGCGAATAGGGATCGTCTTGCGAAGTCTTCACCAAGTTGGTCTTGGAGTTCATCTTCACGAGGTAGTTAATCTCGGGATAGTCGGCGGCATACTGCGCGATGAGGCCGCGCTGACCAGCGAGAACGCCGCACACGCCCTGGCGGCCGATTTCGAAGAGGTGCTCGGGCTCGGCGTCAGCCAGATCGATTCCCTCACCGTAGAAGTCCTTGTTCAAATGCTCGATCTTCTGGTCGCACGCGAACAGCATGAGACGACCGGTTCCACGCGTGGCCTTCAGGTAATTGTCGATGTATTCCTCGCGAGACTCGGGCATGACGTCTGCGGGGACACGAACCTGATCACGGGTGATTTTCGGCATGTTGATCCTCCTTTTAGGATGCGATATAAGGCGCCGCGGCCGATGCTTCGACGATTCGCAAGGCGACGCACGGAAGATATTCTAGCAAAAGGGGAGCATGCGCGCTGCACACGTCGGCGAGCGATACCTGCCGCGTGAGGCAATGCGCCTAGAACCATTCCTTTTTGTTGAAGACGTAAACCTGCTCGAATTCCGTTTGCGATTTGCAGAGGTAGAGCACACCTTCAACAATGGAAATGACCACCATGACCAGGCCTGCAATCCCCAGCGAGAAGATGCTTCCCACAATGGTGACGGCCAGCATGATGAACCCCGGCGTGTTGTAGCCCAGGTAGAACTTGTGGATGCCAAGGCTTCCGAGGAAGATGGCGAGCAAGCCCGCCGCCACATGGTCTTTCGTGCTCGGGGCAGATTGCGCGTAAGGCTGCTGCTGGTAAGGCTGCCCATATTGCTGCGTATAGGGTTGGGAATACGCTTGGCCGGCTTGCCAGGGGTCTTGCGCTTGTTGGTAGGCTTGGCCGTTGGCCTGCTGGTAGGTTTGTCCCCAGGCGTTGTTCGCCTGTTGGTAGGGCTGGCTCCAGGCGTCTTTGCCCTGTTGGTAAGCCTGACCCCAGGCATCTTGACCCTGCTGATAGGGCTGGCCCCCCGTACTCTGCGCATCCTGAGATGGAGCCTGCTGGCCCGCCTCGGTCGACTGGCCCGCCTCGTCGGTTTCGCTCGGCTCCCCCGACTGGCCCGCCTGCGCCTGCCGCTCGCGCGCTTCGCGAAGGCGTTCCTGTGCTTCTTTCAAAGCCGCCTCAGCAGCGGCAATCTCATCGTTGATGTTGTTGGAGTCGTTCATGGGAAACCTTTCGACCTGTGCCGTCGCATTCATGATACCCGCAGGCAGGCGCAGCTCGCGATTGCGTTACGCGCTCGTTATCGAGTCGACACGTGGCGGATTACTGCGCATCGGGGGATGCCCACAAGAGGCTTCCCACCTTTGCCGTAAACACCGAAGTCACCGAGCGCTTCCGTTCCCACGCGACAAAAATACTGGCAGCAATCCCGCCTTGGCCGCATTATCGGCTCTGACAGCTTTTTGCACTTGCCTCGCCGTTGACGCTATTCGCCGCCTTCGTCTTTGCCGTGATGGAAGAAGTTCATAATCTTGTCGCGGAAGACGATGGCGACGATCGCTATGACCGCAACGACCGCAAAGATGATGAGACTTTGCGTGATGTTCCCGTCCACCAGGCCATTCGCCGCATAGGTGGAGACGATGATGCCTGGGATGCGGCCCACATTCGACAGGATGAGGAAGTCGCGCATGCGCATATTGGTGAGCGGAACCAAGTACGTGAACGTATCTTTCGGCATCGCGGGAATCAAAAACAGGATGAACACCACGATGGACAGCTTGCCACTTTCCTCGAAGGCGCAGAACTTATCGAGGTACTTCGTGGGAACCATGTCGCGCACGAACGGCGCGCCTAAACGATGGACCAGCACGAACACGAACGCACTCGAGATGATGCACCCGAGCAAAATGACCGCAGCCCCGAGCCAGGGACCATACATCATGCCCGCAGCCATTTGCACGACTTCGCCGGGAATGAATGCCACGACGATCTGCATAAACTGCATGGCCAAAAGGATGAGGAAGCCGAGGGGACCAGCATTGCGCACGTCGTTGATTACGCGACTAAGTCCACCCGGCTCGAAAACCTCATGAACGTAGGGCCAGACCAGAACAACAACAAGAACCATCAGCGCGAAAAATGCGATGAGTCCGCCGAACTTGAAAATGTCACCGCGCGTCATCTCGCGGCCGCGGACTGTCGTGACTTCCTGAGCCTTCTCTCTGACCGCTTCGCGACGCTCGTGGGCACGTTCTTTCGCAGTCTCGCGATGTTCGCTGGCGCGCTCGAGCCGAGGCGACGCCTTCTCTTGCGCACCCTTATCGTCAGGCGTGGTTTTCACCTGCGATTTTTTCAGACTGACGCTACCGTTGCTCACTTCAGAATCGCTCCCTGCATCACTTTGCAGACATCTTGCCTAGTCGTCCCGACGGGCCTTGTCGAACTCTTTCTTAAATGCCGAGAACATGCCGCCCGCCGCCTTCAGCTGGCTGCCAACCGCACGCCCAATCCCTTCGGATGCGGAGTCCTGGGAAGTCTTCTTCGCAGGCTTTTTCTTCGGTGTTTCATCAGGGGCGATTTCGATTTCGTCCTCTTGGTCATCGTCGACAACGAGAACTTCCTCGTCGGCTACATGCTTCTCGGGTTTGGGGCCGCGAGCCTTGTCGTATTCCTCCTTGAAGTCGGAGAACATGCCCGTCGCCTTGCCAATTTGCTTGCCCGTTGCGTATGCTCCCTTGTTCACTGCGTCGCCTGCAACGTGCGCAGCTTCGCTGACCTTGGGTTTCACCTTGTCAACGGCAGTATGGGCCTTGTCCATGGCAACAGCGGTGGCAGCACCCGCCTTCTCGGCGGCGCCCCCTTCGATCGCAATGCTGGCCGCTTCGTCCTTCACCAGGATGGCGCCAAGCACAGGATTCTCGTCCGAGCCCTCGTATTCGCCAGCGAGCGCGCACCCGATGCCGCGACGGAACCCTAACACGAGGTCGCCGGGAACCGAGCGCGTGCCCAAAAGCGCATTCGCCGTCGCCCCCGTGTCGACCAGGAAAGAATCAACCTTGCCTGTCATCAGGCTGAACGTCACGACACCAACGGTGCCGAGCGTCGCACCCGACTCGGTGACGACGGGCATGCCGCCCCAGATGACGCAGTCGTCCAAGCACACATCGATCGCCTTGCAAGCAGCTTTGTCGCGCGTTTTCGAGTCGTCGGACAAAACGACGCGCCCGTCCTCGAATTCGAAGCCGTCGAGCGAAACGAACAAGTCCTTGCGATGGAACATCCACAGCAAGTCGGGGCGCTTGACCATGATGCCGATGCACCGACGCTCCTTGGGGTGGTAGACAAACGCGCGCACCTTGCCGATGCGCTTCGACGCGTTTTTGCCGCCCATGACGCGAACGTTGTAGAGTTCCTTGGTTGTGATGAGATTGCTAGCCATTTCGTCCCCGAAAAATCAGAGGGGCGCGCTGCGCACGGCGGAAACCGCACACGAGCATTGCGCCCCTTCCACATGCGCCCACGATGCGAGCGCTTCGTCTTGCCTTTCGTTATGCCTGTTCGCCTTCGGCGGTATCGGTAGTCGGTGTCACTTCTTGCGAAACCTCGACCGGGATTTCCTCAGAAGCTGCAGCCGCGGACTCCTCGGCGTTCTTCGCAACCTGCGCGGCGATGCGAGCGCGGGCGGCTTCGATCTTCTCGCGAAGGTCATCGGTGCCTTCGGGAGCAGGCTTCACGTTGTTCTTCGCTTCCTGCACGCGAGAAGCAGCTGCGCCGTAGATTTCCTGGCCCTTCGAAGCGACGGCGGAAACGACGTTCTGGCCCTTGGCAACCGCGTCCTGGGCGAACGTCTGCGTGCGCGCTGCGGCATCCGCGCCAGCGACGTCTTCCACAACCTGCTGCGCAGTGGAGGCGGTTTGGGCACCCAGTTCCTGAGCTTCGCCCCACACGGCATTCGCCTTCTCAGCAACCATGTTGCGTGTCTCGCTGCCCGTACGCGGAGCGCACAAAAGCGCCGCGACCGCGCCGACAAGACCGCCTGCCAGAAACACTCCGAGTTTGTTGCCCATAACGGCCTCCTTCAAGACGTTTTCTCGATGCGCTCATTATAGGTGCTTGCAGGGCGTCGCCGCCTAAAATCGCGACCCCTCCACTATTCGGTTGCCGTTTCGTTGAAGAGGAGGCGACCTTTGGACACAAGAAAGGCCCGCGAACGGGCCCTTCCCTGATAATACTTTGTTGGCGGATGGCCTGGCGCAAGACGTTCGCGCGCCTGTCGCTAGCCTGCCCGGCTGAAGACGCCAGCACGTCCATCGCCGACCCGCTGCGCAAGACGCTCACGCGATTTTGCCGACAGCTCACCTAGCAGAAGACCGCGCCGCGCTCTTTCGCGTTGTTGACGAGCTCGTCTAGCACCGCGGACAGGCTCAGACCGCTCGCCTTGCAGGCCGCGGGGAACAGCGAGGTCTCCGTCATGCCGGGCGACACGTTGGTCTCCATGACGCGCGCCTGGGCACCGTCCCAGATAAGGTCGATGCGACCCAGGTCGCGAAGGCCGTATGCGCGATAGACCTCCAAAACCGCCCGCTCGATTTCCGCGCGAATCGCCTGCGCGTCAGCCTCGTTCGAGGAAAGCGACTCGTTGCGCACCGGCGCATAGTAATCGACCAAGCTCGCGTCCATACGGGCAGCGGTATCGTAAAGCCCGTGTTTGGGAACGATTTCCACCGGGGGCAGCGCATGCGCGTCCCAACCGGTGCCGATGACGGAAACCGCCAGCTCAACGCCTTCGATCCACTGCTCGATAACGACGTGATCGTCGTAGGACAGCGCATCGAGAATCGCCTCGCCCAAGTGGTCGATGTCGTCAACGCGGTGCACGCCCATCGCAGATCCGCCATGTGCCGGCTTCACCGCCACGGGATACCCGCCGTGAACGCGCTCTTCCACCAGGTCAAGCGCCGTTGCAGCACCCATATCCTTGAAGGCGTCACGCGCGATGCAGATGCCCTGCGGCCACGAAGCGACCGCGGGCTCGTCGGTGAGCTCGCGATATGCCTCCATCGTCGCATGCAGCGAGTCCTTGTTCTGCGCGCGACGGCACACAAGCGCGTCGGATCCGACATAGGGAATGCCCAAAAGCTCAAGCAGGCTTTGGATGGAGCCGTCTTCGCCATGCTTGCCGTGAAGCGCGCTGTAGCACACGTCGGGGCGCTCGCTGCGCAGCGTCGGAACGAGCTCGCGCGTCGTGTCGAGCGGAACGACCTTATGCCCCGCCTCCTCGAGTGCAGCGCACACATTCTTGCCGCTGGCCAGCGAAAACTCTCGTTCGAACGAGGTTCCGCCCATCAAAACTGCAACTTTGAGACCCATGTTCTTCCCTTTCGATAGCGCCGCTCGCCCACGGCGCGGAGTGTTTGCCGCTATTCTTCCGGAACCTTGATGGCGCCCGCATCGATGAACGCGCGATAGAGCTCCAGGCGCTCCTCGATCACCTTCGCCAAACGACGAATCGCCTCCGTGATGTTCTCGGGCGTTTCGTAGCTGAAGTTCAGACGCATGCAGTTTCTGCCCGTCACGCCGTCGACGTAGAAGCTGTCCCCCGGGCAGAACGTCACGCCAGCCTCAAGCGCGTCAGCGAGCATGCTGCCAGTGTCGACGTATTTCGGCAGCGTGACCCATAAAAAGAAGCCACCTTCGGGGTGCGTCCAAGATGCCTCGGGCGGGAAATATTCCTCAAGCGCGGCGAGCATGGCGTCGCGCCTTTCGCCATAAGTCTTGATGAACTTCTGCAGCGTGCGCTGCCACGGCGTATCCGTGAAGTAATGCTCGACCACGACCTGGTCAAACGTCGAACCGCACAGGTCGGCGCCCTGCTTCACCAGGCTGATGCGCGCAAGCACGTCGGCGGGCGCGCAGATCCAGCCGATGCGAAGGCCCGGCGCGAAGATCTTCGAGATGGTACCCAGGTAGATGACGCGGTCGTCCTGCGCCTTCAGCGGAACCATATGCCCGCCCTCGTAGCGCAAGCGGCCGTAAGGGTCGTCCTCGATGATCATGAAGTCGTACTCGTGCGAAAGCTCGATCAGGCGCTTGCGACGCTCGCCCGTCATGGTGACGCCGCCGGGGTTCTGGAAATTGGGAATGGTGTAGAGCATCTTCAGGCGTTTGTTGCCCTTGCCGATGCGTTTGAGCTCCTCTTCCAGCAAATCCATGCGCATGCCCTCGTCGTCGAAGGGCACGGGATGGATTTCGGGCTCATAGGCGTTGAACGCGGAAAGCGCCGTGAGGTAGGTGGGACCTTCCACCAAAACGATGTCGCCCTTGTCGAGGAATGTCTCGCCGAGCAGGTTCAACGCCTGCTGCGCGCCCGATGTGAGCAGCATCTCGTCGGGCTTCACGCGCACGCCGATGTCGCGCATGATGTCGCAAAGCACCTGGCGGGTTTCAAGGCGGCCGTTCGTCGAGCCGTACTGCAGGGCAACGGCGCGCTCGTCGGTGACGGCGGCGTGCACCGCCTTTTGGATGGCGCGCTGCGGAAGGAGCGACACGTCGGGCATGCCGCCGGAAAGCGAGATGATGTCCGGACGAACTGCCGCGGCGAAGAGGTCGCGCACGGCGCTCGAGCGCAGATTCCTCACGCGGTCGGCGATTTTGTCGCTCGTTTGGTCGAATTTCATGTGTGCCGTAGTCATGATGCTTAGAGTACCACCGCCTCGTTAATCGCGCAGAGGGCATCCTTCAAAGCACGCAAGGCCACCAAATCGTCCGTGAAATTCACTTCCACGCGCGCGAGGCCTCGCTGCTCGTCGAGCCACTGCGTCGTTCCGACGTACGTAAAGCTTTGTGACAGGGTATCGCTTTTTTCAGCCGCCACCTGCAAATCAATGACGAGGTGCTCAAGCAAGTGGGGCAACGGCGTATGATCGATCACCGCGCCGAAGGTGGGGCCCTCGTCGTTCACGCATGTGTGGTGTACCAGGTTGGGGAACCGCGCGCAGATGCGGGAGGCAATCTCGGGCGTCGTCGTGCGGAAACCCGCGGCGACGTCGACGTTCACCTCGATTCGCTGGGGGCGCACGCAGATGCGCGACGCGCGGATGACCTCCATCATGCAGCCTGGGACGCAGAGTCCTGCGGCGTGCGGGTGAGGACCATGGTCGAATCGCCCGAAAGCTCGGGGCTCGCCTGTTCTCCCTGGATGGCGCGACCGAGGGCGGCAATCGTCCAAGAGATGTCCTCGGAGAGCGAATTTCCCCAGGTAGTTTCCCCATCGCGCAAGGCAAGCGTCTGCCTGTCGAGCGAGAAACGATAGCGCGCCTCGCCTTCCATGTTGCCGAAAGAAAGCGAAAGCGTCTTCGCGCCCTCGTCGATCGTGTAGGAATACGTGACGTCGTCGGCGAGCTTGATGCCGTCTGCCGTGACGTCGACCGTCTTCTGCGTACCGGCGATGTACCACGTGCCCTGGATATCCTGCGCGTCGTTCGCGAACGTCCAGCGCCAACAGGAGAAGGCGACGACAACGGCCGCCACAACGAGCACCACGGCGCCAGCAACGACGAAAGGCCACTTCCTGCGCTTTTTCGCGAAAGAAGGGCGGGGGGCGCCCCCGCGATCACGCGACGATGCGCCCCCCGTGCGCGCGGACGAGCGAGCGCCCGCGCGTTGTTGATTGCGAGAATCCACGCTCGTTATTCCACCGGCTTGATGACGTCGGTGCCCATGTAGGGAACAAGAACGTCAGGGACCTTGATGGTGCCGTCGGCCTGCTGGTAGTTCTCCATGATAGCAGCCATGGTGCGGCCCGCGGGCAGGCCGGAGCCGTTCAACGTATGCAGGTAGCGCGAGCCCTTGAAGTTCGCCGGGTCGCGGTACTTGATGTTGGCACGGCGCGCCTGGAAGTCGCCGCAGTTCGAGCAGCTGGAGATTTCCTTGTAGCCGTTGTAGCTGGGCAGCCATACCTCGACGTCGTAGGTCTGGCGCGCGGAGAAGCCCAGGTCGCCCGTGCACAGCGAGATGACGCGGTACGGAAGGCCGAGCTGCTGGAGCAGGTATTCCGCCTCGGCGGTCATGCTCTCGAGCTGGTTGTCGGAGTCCTCCGGCGTGGCAAACTTCACCATTTCCACCTTGTCGAACTCGTGCTGGCGGATGATGCCGCGAGTGTCGCGGCCAGCCGAGCCCGCCTCTTCGCGGAAGCACGGGGTGAACGCGGTGTACCAGCGCGGCAGCGTATCGGCGTCGAGCACCTCGCCCGCGTGCAGGTTCGTGAGCGTGACCTCGGCGGTCGGGATGAGGAACATGTCGCCCGACACGTGGTAGGCGTCGTCTTCGAACTTGGGCAGCTGGCCGGTGCCCACCATGGTCTCGCGCTTCACGACCACAGGCGGCCACCATTCCTTGAAGCCGCGGGAGGTGTGCGTGTCGAGGAAGTAGTTGATGAGCGCGCGCTCGAGGCGTGCACCTGCGCCACCGAGCACGGTGAAGCGGCTGCCGGAGATTTTGTTGCCGCGCTCGAAGTCGAGGATGTCGAGGTCGGTGCCGAGATCCCAATGGGGCTTGGGCTCGAAGCCTTCGGCAGCGAAGTCGCGCGGGGTGCCCCAACGACGGCGCTCCGGGTTCTCGGTTTCGTCCTTGCCGACGGGGGTCGCGGCGCAGGGGATGTTGGGCACGCGCAGCATGAGGTCATGCAGCTCGGCGTCGATGGCCTCGCGCTTCGCGGAGATCTCGTCGAGCTCCTCGTTGATGGCGCGGACGCGCTCCTTGGCGGCCTCGGCCTCGTCCTTCTTGCCCTCGCGCATCATCTCGCCGATGGACTTCGACGCGGCGTTGCGCTCCTGCTGCAGCGCCTCTTCCTTCACGATAGCGGCGCGACGGTTCTCGTCGAGGCTTGAGAAGCGCTCCGCATCCCATGAAGCGTTGCGGTTCTTCATCGCCTCGGCGACTGCTTCTTGGTTTTCGCGGACGTACTTGATGTCTAACATGAGACGCGCTCCTTCTTGCCTTTGGGCCGTCGCTGCGCGCACCTCGCGCGCAGCCTTGTTTTACACGGTCGAACCAGTATAGCGCAGCGAAAACCCCGCGGGCCCACATGCCCAAGCCTTCACGCGAAACGAAGACGCGAGCGGAGCGAAACGCTCGTTGGTTTGTTCAACATACTGAACAGATTCCCCCGAACCCCGTTCAACATACTGAACAGATGGTCCTCTATCAAGGCGCCCGACAGCTTCGCGCGAGAAACCGAACGAAGGCAATTGATTACCCTCTGTGCAACTCTGTACAAGAATGACGATTTGTTGTGCAGGAATTGTATGCTACTCCCCAAATATTGCAAAATTGTGGATTATTGCGAGTCGATTCCAGTCCGACTGCGACATCATTGGTACAGGCAAAGCACGATTCCGGTCTAATTCACCGCCCCTTCACAACTTATCGTCACTTTTGTACATACGTGGAGAAGTGTGTCGCTCGCGGGTGCGCTGACTTCCGACTTCGGTCGCTTTTGTGCATACAAGGAAAAGAGGGGAATCAGATCCGGCTTGGCGCTATTGCCCAGGCCTTCTCCGAAAGTGGAATCTTCGCGCGTGGGGTGCGCGGTATACTGGTTCACGTTATGCTTATGCGGTTGCGACAGCGAGCCGCAGCACGCCACCTCCGAAGAAGCAACGAGGCCAACATGGATATTACCGAGCTGTATCATTTTCTTTTCGAGACGCCTGAAGGTGTCGGATGCCTGGTCGGCATCTGCCTGGTGCTGAGCCTGATCGTCTGCGTGATCATGGAGCGCCGCACGCGCAAGCGTTTCGCGGACCGTCCGAAGGGCGAGGACGATTGGTCGATCTTCGACGATGACGACGAAGACGACGAGGAAAAGGAAGACTAGCATCATGACGAGCGCAAACGACTTGCATCTCTACGAGCGCCGCGGCGACTATATCCCGCGCGTCGCCGCCGTCCATGACCTGTGCGGATACGGGAAGTGCTCGCTCGGCGTGGCGATTCCCGTGCTTTCCGCCGCAGGCTGCGACGTATGCCCCGTGCCGACGGGGCTGTTCTCCAGCCACACCGCTTTCCCCGGCTGGTACATGCACGACACAACGAGCATCATGGAAGATTACACGAACGCGTGGAAGGGCATCGGGGTCGAGATCGACGCCGTGTACTCCGGCTTTTTGGGCGCGCCTGAACAGGTCGATCGCATTCGCGATTTGTATGCCACCTACCCGAGCGCGCTGCGCGTGGTCGACCCCGTCATGGCTGATCACGGCAAGGTCTACCCCACCTACACGCCCGAGCTGTGCGACGCGATGGCCGAACTTGCCGCCGGCACCGACATCTTGACGCCGAATCTTACCGAAGCCGCCATCATCTTGGGCGAGCCCGTCGGCGACGACTGGTGCGGCACCGACATCTCCGACGCCGAGGCCGAGCGCATGATCGACGCGCTCGTCGGCAAAGGCGCGAAGCACGTGGTGCTCAAGGGCATCCAGCGCGAGGGCGAGAGCGTCATCCGCAACTTCGTGGGCGGCGCGGACTGCGACATGTTCGAGGCCGCGAACGAGTACTTGCCCTACATGCTGCACGGCACGGGAGACTTGTATTGCTCCTGCCTGATGGCGGCCGTCATGGCTGGTCGCAGCCTACGCGACGCTGTCGTGTTCGCGGGCGACTTCACGCACGACGCGATGATCGTGTCGGCCAAGCAGCCCGATTTCAAGAACCGCGGCGTGAGCTTCGAGCCGCTTCTGGGGAAGGTCGCCGAACTTTTAGGGTAGGCGCCCCCACCCCGATCACCTGTTGGCTTCACGCCGGCCCGCCCCGCACGAGCGAGCACCCGCTTCCCCGGTTGGGAGAGGGCGCGAGTTAATACGCGGGACGGGCTTTTATTTTGGGCGAGCTGCGGGAAGCGCGCTGCCTGGCGAGGGAGGCTTTTCGCCCGATGCAACCTACTGCCTGATTTTGTCGGGAATGCCCACGGCGGCGAGCACGATGCCCACAAGGCCGGGGGCAATCGAGCCGACAAGCGCCATCGTGCTCGGCGGCGTCCACGACTCGGGATTCGTCAGCCACGCGGCGCCGCATACACCGAGCACGAGGATGACGGCTCCCACGGACGCGGCCGCGACATCGACCTTGCGCGACATCCCCCAACGGGAAAGCGCGCTCATTGCCACCGCCGCGACAACCCAGCTCGCGAACACGCACCAGGTCCCCGGCTTCAACAGCATGCCGCCCAATCGCGCCTGCGTTTGGGTGCCGATTCCCGTGCTCGAAAGCACCGCCGACGCCACCGCATCGGGGTCGACAACGGCGTTGCTTCCCGCCGAAACCGCGCCCGACATCGATGCGTAATCCCAGTACATCGACGCATTCCAATCAATCATGCCCGACGTTCCCAAGCTGCCGAGAGCAATCGCGCAAAGTCCGGCGAATGCCGCCGTTCCCGCTGCGCGGGCAACCGAGACGATAAGGCTCCCCGCAACCACCGGCGAGAGCGGCGCGAAGCCGACCGCCCCCGAAAGCGGAGCCAAGAAAGCGGCGACCGCCGGGGCATCGGAGCCGCGCGCGGCAAACCACCACCACGCGACGGTGCCGAGGAAGAGAAGGATCCCGGGCGCGTACGCCCCATTCGCCGCAAGGGACACGCCTAGAGCGGCGAACGACGCGAGCGCCCCGACATGGGGTTTTATCGCCGCAAGCACGCACACCACCGCAAGAAGGCCCCAAAACACCGGGTTCGAGAACACCCCAGGGCCAAACGCGGGGAAGTTGGCGAACGCGACTGTCCCCACCAAAGCCGCCGCGGCAACGGAAAGCACGCGCGCGGCCACGGCCATAACGCGCGGCGTCAAACGCTCGATGAGGGGGGCACGCGGCGCACGTGGCACGAACTCGCCCTCGCCCGCTTCGTCTTCCCTTTCCTCGTTCACACCGCTGACCAGGCGAGACAACTCCTTTTTACCCGCCTTTACATCGCCCAAGTAGGGCATGAGCTCCTCGTCGAAATCGCGCACCGTGGCGTAGCGTTCCGCCGGGTCGGGGTCGAGCGCATAGAACATCACATCGTCGATGCCCTCTTCCACGTCGTCCCAGCACAGCGAGGGAAGCACGAGCTCGGCGTTTTCAATCGCCGCCTCGGCGCGAGGCAGGTCGCGCGCGAAGAAGGGATTGTCGCCCACGAGCATCTCGTAGGTCAGGCTCGCAAGCGCCCATTCATCGCAGCGGACGTCGAGCGCCTCGGAGCGCATCTGCTCGGGCGGCATATAGCCGATCGTGCCGCCGCCTGCACGCCCCGTGCCGTTGGCATCGGCAAGGGTCGCAAGGCCGAAGTCGGTCACCTTCACCTCGCCCTGGCGGTTGATCAGCACGTTTGCAGGCTTGATGTCGAGGTGCAAGACGTTGTGGGAATGCGCGACCTCGAGCGCGTGCGCGATGCTCGAGAACACGTGCGCCACCACGTCGAGCGTGAGGTCGCCGTCGTGCTCGCGTAGGAACCGCTCGAGCGTCGTTCCTTCCACGTACTCCATGATGAGGTACGCCATGGAATCCTTGACCTCGAAGTTGTACACCGTGACGATATTCGCGTCGCTGAACTGGGCGATCGCCCGAGCCTCGGCAAGACCGGGGATGTCTGAGGCGAATTCTTCGAGAGAGCTGGGTTCTTTGGAATCTTCGGGGCCTTCGAGGCCTTCGAGGCCTTCGAGGTTTTCAAAGCCTTCTAGATTATGAGGGTCCTGATAGTCTGCAAAGCCGCGGTTCGCCCGAGGCGCCCCTGAAGCATCTGAGTCCGAAACAGCCCGCTTTCCACACGCGATTCGATCGGCGGGCGCCGCGTGAGAAGACTCGGCCGCCCCCAAATCTTCGGGAACGTCTTCCCAAGGGGGAATGTCCTCAAGGCGAACGACCTGCGTCGGCGCCAATGGCGCGGCCCCGCCTTCGACCCGAGCATGACGGGCAGCCTTCGACCGATCGGCGGGCGCGACCCGGTTCGAAGAGCCAGGCAACACCTTCGGCAGCTCGATGCACTTGATGGCGACCTTGCGGCGCATCTGCGTATCCCACGCGACCTGCACCGTCGCGAAGCCACCCGCGCCGGCTTCCGACATCGGGCGATAACGATCAAGTATGAGCTGTTTGCCTGCCATGTAACTCCGAGTCCATTTGAGCTGCGTTTGCTATCGAGAAGTATAGCCAAGCCGAGCCCGCGCGTCCCTTTCGAAAGCAAGATGTAACGCCACGCGCCCCGAATGCCCTTGCGCCAGGAGCACGCAACCCCGTCCCGCGCTACGACGCCGCGCGCTCCAAATGCCCCCTACATCAGGAGCACGCAAGCAGCCACGAACGCGATCGAGGCCAACGTAATCCCTCCAACGATGACCCACGCCGCAGGGCGCGCCCAATTCATCGTCCAACCTACGCCGAATCGCTTGGGCAGAATCAAGCTCGCATCGCCTTTGTTCCAATAAAAGATGCCCGCCTTCCAGTGCTCGTCGTTGTCGGCGATTATGTCCCCGTTCTCCTCCAAGCGCTTGACCAGGCGCGATCCCGATTGTCCGTAGACGATGGAGAAAGCGATCGTCGCACCGACGAAAACCAAGGTCGCCACGATGATCAGTACCATGGTCACGAGCATCGACAGGAACTCCGTCATCATCAGGATCATCACGATTCCCAACACCGCCGTAAGCATCGATCCGCCAACGAGAAGCAGGATGCACTCGGCGCGGGCAAAAGCCCCGTAGGCATATGCCGAGATGGCCGGTCGCGCAGGGTCGACGTCTTTCTTCGAGCGAATCGTCATCCAGTGGCTGAAAATGAAGCACGCAGCCATAAACACCTCGACCAACAGGGGGAACGCGATGAGCGCGGGGCCTTTCGGCGTCCACTGGTTCACGTTCCCCGCGAAGTCGATATGTGTAGGAACCAAATCGGGAGTGGACGGGTAAAGCGCGAGACCAAGAGCGAGCGTGATGAGCACAATGGGCACGTACACTACGTTCCATGCGAGTGACGGCGGCGCGGGCGCCTCCTCGAAGCCGATGAGTGCAACGGCCTCATCGCGCTCGGCCTTCCAACCCTCTTCCCGCTTGATGGCCTTGACCCTCTTGCGGTAGTGAAGCATCAGGGCAAACGATGCGATCAGGGGTATCGTCGCCGCTGCGACAATTGCCGCAGCGAGGATTGCATTCAATGAAGCGGCATCCGTCGCCGAGCTCATCTTCCCGAGGACGACGTTCGAAACGACACCAAGCGCGACCGAGCAGATGAGGGTCACCACGAGGACTGCCGCCGCATAGCGCTTTCGAAAGGCGAGAAAGCGCACGTCGGCTTGCGCCGATTCGGGGATGGTCACCGCGAAGCACTCGTTTTTCTTCATGAACCACGGCGTTGCGGCGAGAATCGCTCCGGAGAATAAAACAATTGCGATAAGAAACACCATCAGGGTGAGGGAATCAGTCATTGCCGACCTCCTTTTGGGACAAGCTGCCTTTGCTTCTTGAGTCCCTTTCACTTTCAAATACACGTTTGACCTGGGATTTTGCGATAACCATGAAGCTTTCTGGCGTGCCGCCTCGCGCGCGATGCTCAAGAGCCAGACGATAAATCCCACTCGCCATTCGTTCGTCGTCTATGGTCTGATGGCTTGGCGCGCCGATGCTTTGCGCGTTTGCGATGAAAGCGCCCTTGCGCCCCCGCATGGCGACGTACCCCCCATCTCGCAAAACGGCATACGCCTTGTTGACCGTGTGAAGATTGATGCCCAAATCAGCCGCAAGTTGGCGAACGCTCGGCAGACTATCGCCCGGGAAGAGCTCACCACGGGCGATTCCTTCGATGATTTGATTGCGAATCTGCAGGTAGATGGGGACTTCGTCCGATTGATCAATCCGAATGATCACAGGTGCCTCCTCGTAAACGCGATAGGTTTGACTTTGCCAGCCGAGTCGGTTTCTCGCATTGTTTCTCATTTTGTTCTATTGGTAATATAACAGATAGAACAAAATGATGCAATTGTCCAAGATAACGAGGGAACAGCACCTCAAACAATCGCACCCTGATTCGCAATGCAGGAACAGCATCAAGAAGGCGCCGCGCCGCCCGGCGTGCCTGGCCGCTCGTGAGACAAATCACCCGACCCCTGCCACACGACCCCTGTCACACTCGACCGCTCGCGAGACAATCACCCGACCCGACCCCCGTCACACCTCGCCAGCGGATCGCGTCCCGATTTGTGGTGTATCAAGGGCCATCGCCGGAACCGCCGGCCACCCTTGCCAGGCGAATGCTAC
>NZ_CAKTTZ010000003.1 GCF_934617235.1 uncultured Ellagibacter sp.
GCCCTGGCCGTGGCCGGCGGGGGAAATCCCGAAAGGCTGAGAAGCGAGGCCGAGTTCGCCTCCCTATGCGGCGTCGCCCCGCTACTGGCGAGCTCGGGCAAAACGGAATGCCATCGCTTGAACAGAGGGGGCGACAGGCGCGCCAACAGGGCGCTTTACCAGATCGCAGTGACCAGGATGTCGTATGATCAGAGGATCAAAGATTACGTCGGGAAGCGCAAGCGCGACGGAAAATCCAAAAAGGAGGCCATCAGGTGCCTCAAGCGCTACATCGCCCGCGAGGTGTTCCGGGCGTTGCGCAACCCGCTCGTAATCAAAGGGCCGTCGTGGAAGGATCTGCGCCCCGCAAGACAAGCTCTGGGCATTACTTTGGTGGAAGCGGGGAAGGCCCTCAACGTCGGATTCCAAAAGGTAAGCTACGCTGAGACCGGCCGCCTGATGAACGTTCGGTTCCTGGAAGAATACGATGCCTGGCTGAAATCTCAGGCGAAAAGAGAGAGTTGACATACATAGGAGCTTCGAGTTCTTCCGGGGACGCAGCTGGCCCGACTTCGAGTCCTTCAAGGCGGACCTCGACGCCTATATCGTCCATTGGAACACAAGAAGACGCCAGGTTAAACTGAAGGGACTGACCCCGGAGGAGTTCCGGAGCCAGTCCCTGGTGGCGTAGTCTTTATTTAGACCGTCCAAGTTTTGGGGCGCAGTTCACTGGGAATCGGGCCTTTCAGGGAGAAAGCGACGAAGCTATCCGCTCTCTTAGAAGCCCGGGAGCAGCTAAAATGCCTCAGGGCTGACGTTTTCGACCGAGCCGCTCCGTTACTTCAAGATGCCCAGCTCGAAAGCTCGCTTGAGCAGAACCGCTCCGCGTTCGCGAGGCATGTTCTCCCCGGCGCGCGCATAATATCCGTCAGGTTCCTCATATCCGGTGATGAGACCCTTCTCCACAGCCCACGCCATGCTCTGGGCCGACCAAGAAGCGATTCCTGCCTGGTCGACGAAACGGGAGAGGACCGCCGTGTCTGCCGCAGCGACGTCATTTTGCGCCGCGTAATTACCGAGAATCACCACCGCTTGCTCGAACGTGGCAGGCTCATCTGGCTGGAAGGCTCGAGTGCCATCCGCCAGCTCAACACCCTTGATGACGCCGCGCGCCACAGCCCAATTCGCTGCGGAGGTGTACCACTGCCCCGCTTCCACGTCGGGCATGCCGGTTTCATTGGCGTCGCTCGAGGCCTCGGGCTTGCCGGCTTGTCGCCACAGGATCATCGCAAGCTGAGCGCGCGTCAGCGAATCGCCCACGCCGAAGAGCGTCGTATCGGAATAACCCGTCATGAGGCCCTTCTGTTCCATGAAGGAGACTCCCGACGCATACCAGGCGCTCTGATCGACGTCGGAGAAGGTCGCAGGCTTGCGCCACTTCGCCCAAAGCTCCACCGAACCCGAAGCGTCGGCGCTGATTTCGGACACAGGCGTGGTGAAGTCTGCATCGGCATACCAGCCGTCGAACACATAACCTTCCTTGGAAGGATCGGCGAGCTTCACCGCCGCGCCCGCCTCATAGGACGCCGGGTTGGAGGCGACATTCGTTCCGCCGTCCAAGTGATAGATGATGTCGTAGGTCGGCACCACAGGCTCGTTCGGCTTGCTCAAGGTGAACGAGTCGATCATGCGCGTGGAACCACCTTCCATCGCGTAAGCTTCAACCGTCAGCTTGCCGCCTTCGGTCTTCACCACGCTGAACACGGGGCTGTTGTCGTCATAGACAACATCTTGCCAGGGGCGACCGTTCACATCGGCGTCGTAGAACTTCGATCCTGAAGAGCATCCTCCCACCACGTAGTACACACCGGACCCATCGGTCGCACGCTCGCCACCGGTCATGTTCGTGCGGCTATAGATGTGGTCATGTCCGGACAGCACCAGGCTCACGCCCATGCGATCGAAATCGGAGGCGAGGGCGCGCACATCTTCTTCGTTGTAGTTCATCGGATACGCGCTCCGATGCATGAGCACGACCTTGTAAGGCTTCGAGCTCGCGGAGAAGACCTCTTCCATATGGGAAATCTGGCTCTTGAAGCCCGGATCGTAGGAGTAGGTCGCCTCGGTGTCGAGATTGTAGATGACCATGTCGCCCGATTCGAACCAGTAGTTGCGCGGCGTGGTGTAGGTGCCGTTGTCGGGGCCGTTGAACAGACCCGTGAACGACTGCGCGTCGAAGTAGCTGTCATGGTTGCCGATAGTCGCACCCCAGATGCCGGACCCAAGATAGCTACCGAAACCGGCGTCGATGGCGCTCCACTCGCTGTAGAGCTGTCCAGAATCGGAAACATCACCTGCAATGAGGCTCATATCGACATCGGGATAGAACCCGCGCAGCGCCTCGATGGTCTCGGGGAATCGGTCGTAGCTGCCCTGGATGTCGCCATAGAACGCAATCGTGGTGTCGCTGCCGCCGCGCGCTGTGGTAAAGCTCTTGACTTCGCTCCAATGCCCTTCCTGGCCCACCTTGTAGTAGAAGGTAGTATCGGACGGAAGGTCGGTAAGCTTCACGCCCCAGCTTTGGTACAGGCGAGAGAAGCTGCTCTCGCTCGTGGTGATGGTGCGCGACTCGCCGTCAACAGTGCGGGCGTCCGAAAGGTCGGCATTCGTGGAAACCACAAGGCTGCTTGCGGGGACAGCAAGGCTCGTTTCCCAGCTAATGCCCACCGACGTCGCAGGATTCTCACCTGTAGTCACCGCGATCTTCTCGGGATCAAGCGAGCCCAAGCTGTCGTAGACCTGCACGGTTTGCTCGTTGGAAAGAGCGCCCGTGTCGTCAACCACCCATGCGGTAAACGAGGTGCCAACTGAGTAGCTTGTCAATTTGTCAGTGGCGATCTGCCCATTCTCATCGGTTACCGCACCGAGATCGATGACGTTATCGCCCTGCTTGACGTTGATCGGCATGCCGGCCACGGGATTGCCATCGGAGTCGGTCACCGTGAACGTGGTGCCGCGCCCAGCCGTCGATCCATCCCAAGAAAGCGTGTACTTGAAAGCCAGCTCGCGGTCGTAGCCTTCCAGGTAGAGATCCGTGCCGTCGACTTCACCCGTCTGACGCACAACGGCCTTGTTAACTTTGATGCCCGTCTGACCGCCCGAGTTGTTCGTCACCTGGAATCGCAGTTTCACAAGCGGGTTGTTCTCGTCTTTTGGCAAATCTTTCATGCCCGAAAGCGAGAACTTCACCGACCCGTTTTCCTTGTCGACCTCATTGACCGAGGCGTTCAGTCGATTGTCGTAGCTCGCATCGACAAGCTTCACGTAAAGCGGATTGAAGCTCAGATCGAAATCGAAGTTCTCGAAGTTCTTATAGTCGGTGGCGTTCACGATATAGTCGAAGGTCGACCCCGCCGCAGCCTTCTCACCTGCGGGCTTCGTCTCCTCGAGGTTCACCGCGTACCCTGCAACGGTAAAGGACCATTCCTTGAAGTACTTGTTGCCCGCATTGTCCTCGATACGGTACTTGATCTTGTTCAAGCCGGATCGCAGGCTGGTGAGCGCAGAGGGAATGTAGCTGACCTTGACGCTGCCGTCGGAGAGCGTTTCTTGCAGCACGTTGTCCATCACGCGGCCGTTGATCCACAGCTTCGTGCGGTCGGTGTTGATGCCGGTATATGCGGAACCTTCAACCTGCGGGTCGCGCACCGTGAAGCTGATGTCCGGCTGATGGCCCACTTCAGTTGCGCCGTCGGAGGGCGAGACGTCGGTGTCGGGAACCATCTCGGGCGCCGCAGTGTCATCATTCTTGTAATCGTACACCGCCCGCAGCCCGTCGACGTAAATGGTGCCCTTCTTGTTCGGAGCGCCGGTAGTCGGCGTGGAAAGCACGCGAATGCCCCACTTCAGGTTATAGGGGAAGCTGGCGGTCGAGGGGATGGGGGTCTCGATGTATTTCCATCCCTTCCAATCGACGAAGGTGTCGCCCGCATAAGCTGCAGGAGCCAGCTGGATGCGAACCCATGCGCCCTGGCCGTCGCCGTAAATCCAGCAACCGATTGCCTTCGGCTGGCCCTCGAGCTCCATGCCGCCAACCGGGCCCGCCTCGCAGGTCACCGTGCCGGTGAGGGGCTTCGTCGCGAAATCATAATCGACGCGCAGGCTGCCGTCGCCGCTTTTCACGAAGCGCTCGTCATGATTGATGGACATCGAGGCATCGCCACCACGTTCGGGCGTGAAGTAGCGCCAGGTCCAGCCCACTTCCTCGAGAGGTTGCTCGAAGTCGTTGAGCGTCACCGGCAGCTTGCCGATTTCAACCGGCATGGTTAGCGTGCAATCCTTGTAGCTCACTTCGAGCGTGCCCGTCCCCTGCGTATCTGCCGCGGTAAACGTGCCATCTGCAGCGATGGTTCCGAGAGAGTCGTCGGAAAGCTTAAAGGCGAGCGCATCGCTTGTAAGCACGACGGGAACTCCGTTGTCCTCGCCAGTGAATGAAAGCTGAGTCGTGGCACCGGGCGCAACGGAGACGATAGAGCGATCGGCAACGAGCTTCGTCAGGCTGTCGGTCACTTTCACGTCGATCGACCCGGTCGCCTCGGTGCCGGCATAGGTTGCCTTCACCGAGCCCTCATGTGCTCCCGATGCGGCAGTAAGCGTACCATCAGGGGAAATCTCGCCGATGCCGCCTTCAGCAGAGAAGCTCACCTTGGAAGAATCAACCTCGGATGCGTAGTAGTTGTCGTCGGTGCCCTTCACTGAGAAGCTCATCTTGCCGTTCTCGAGCAAAGCGACTATCGTGCCATATCCCTCGTCCATATTTGGGTACACGTGAAGCTTGGTCGTTTGAGAGTCAGCCTGCTTGGGAGCACTTGCGATAAACAGAAGCGCGTTGCTGTTCGCGCGCTCGTGCCCGTCGGAGGGGCGGTTGAGCACCGTCGAATCCTCGTCACCTGGCAGCGT
This sequence comes from uncultured Ellagibacter sp., assembly GCF_934617235.1. Taxonomy (GTDB): domain Bacteria; phylum Actinomycetota; class Coriobacteriia; order Coriobacteriales; family Eggerthellaceae; genus Ellagibacter. The sequence goes on from NZ_CAKTTZ010000003.1 coordinate 4,939, forward strand.
GGCGGTGATAGTCGAGCTGCCGCCGCCGTCGAGGTTGAAGACGTTCACGCAGTGCTTCTCGTTGACCAGGTAGTTGGTCATCTCGGCGAAAGTCATGCCGTCGGCAAAGCCAGGCTGGCGACCGTCGCATTGGAAGAGTACAAGCGAGCCATCGGCGCGGATGCCAATAGCGGTGCGCGGGTGAACGGCGTCGTCATCGTTCACCGCAGAAGTCTCGACGGAGTTCTTCACCAGTGTGTGGAAGATACCGATTGCTTGCTGAACTTCGGACCAGTCGACTTCGCTGCTCGCATTTTGCGCGCTCACGGTCACCGTCTGCCCCGGCGCAAGGGCAGACAGGGCAGCATACTTGCTCGACGCGCTGTTCGCTGCGAGAACGATGTTTCCCTTGCCGATCGCGGTAGTGTTTTTATCGGCATTCGCTTGCACTTGGTTCACCGCGGTTACGGTCGCCGTGAAGGAGCCGCCGATGCGAACGCCGGTGTAGCCGGAGGTCGTCACCGAAAGCTGGACCTCCACGCCCGCTTGGCTCGACTCGGTCGCCTTGTCAAACTGCTCGGTGAGCAGATAGGCACCCTCTGTGTCGAGCTTGCGCTCCGTGTTCACCTGGTCGATTGCGAGCTGATTCCCGTTCCCAAGGTCGGCAGTCACCGATACGCTCGGATTGCCGAATACCGCTGTGCCATCGGCTTTGAATCCCACGGCGTCGTTGCCGTTTTTCGAGGTCGAAATCAGGACGCCATCACGAATCGTCAAGCCGTTCGGGACGCCGTTCGTCGTGTCGTACGCATCGCCGTTGATGCCGAAGACGACCTTCTTGCCGCCGCGCTCCTCATCGGCAACCAAATCCGACATGATGTCGCCGCCCATAACATAGGTACCGTACGAAACAACCGGCTCCACCTCGGCAGTCTTCGGGTCGAAATCGACCGTGTAGGTCTTCTGAAGGCCAGTATCGTTCTCACTCATGCTGTGCGAGAGCTCAACGCCGTTGTAAATCTCCCGTGTCCACTCCATCGAAACCGGGCCGATACCCGTCTCGTCGGCGAAGGCCATCTGCTGTGGAGGGAGCTGCACCATCGTTGCAGAAAGAGCAACGGCCAAGCCTGCCGAAACAAGGCGCCTTCTCCAACCGAACATCCTCCGCTTTCTCGTGCGGGCATTCGAGGGTTCACTCACCCCGAGCCGCGCGTGAGAGGTTTGCCGCATGCGCGCTTGCGCTTCCATACGCGTTTTCTCCTTTTCGTCGATCCCCAAGAGCGTCCAATACGCCACATCGATTATGAGAGAAAGAAGAAACGCCCCGAAAGCGGGACAATGTAAAGTTGTTCTTCGCTTTTCGTAAAGCAAAAAGTGACGAAAATGGGACACTCAGCACGACGGTATTCGAAGCAAAAGCGGCGAGAGCGCTACGAACAGGCGCATGGCCTGCAGAGATGGAAAGCGTTAACTGCAAGTAAGAAAGCCCTGGAAGAGTGGCTCTTCCAGGGCTTAAAGAAACCGTGCGAAGATGGACAAAAACGCGCTAGTTGAATTTCTGCTGCGTCTTTTCCAAACCGTGCTCGATAAGGAACAGCGCCGCCTCGCACCCCAGGTCAGTCGCCTGCGTAAAGTCGTCCGCCGCGTCCTTCTTGGGGAGGGACAGCACGTAGTCGGCCACCGGCATGCGTCCCGGCGGGCGCCCGATGCCGCAGCGCACGCGGAACCAATCGCGCGTGCCCAGCTTGTCGCAGATCGAGCGCAGGCCGTTGTGGCCCGCGTGCCCACCGCCGAACTTCACGCGTATCGTGCCCGGGTCGATGTCGAGCTCGTCGTGGATGACGACCAGATGATCGGGCGACACGCCGTACGCGTTCATAAGCTGCTTCACCGGGCCGCCCGATGTGTTCATATAGCTTTGCGGCTTGGCGAGCACCACGTCGATGTCGTGGTAAGCGCCTTTGCCGGTCAGCGCGCCGCACTCGTTTTTCCAGTAACGCACACCGATTTCCTCTGCGATCTTATCAACCGTGTCGAAGCCGGCATTGTGGCGCGTATGCTCGTATTCCTCCCCGGGGTTCCCCAGGCCAACAATAAGAAACATATACTTCGTACCCTATTCGAACAGCGAAGCGACCGAGCCGTTGCTGTAAACGTTTTTGATGGTCTGCGCGAACAGCGGGGCAAGCGTGAGAACCTTGATCTTGCCGGTCTGACGCTCGAGCGGCACGGGGACGGCGTCGGTCACGACGACTTCCTCGATGCAGCTATTATCGATGCGATCGAACGCCGGGCCGCTGAACAGACCGTGCGTCGCGCAGGCAAAGACCTTCTTCGCGCCCTTCGCCTGAAGCGTTGCCGCCGCAGCGACAAGGGAGCCCGCCGTGTCGATCATGTCGTCGTTCAGGATGCAAATCTTGCCTTCAACATTGCCAATAAGCGCGGTGATCTCGGCCTGGTTGTGCTTGGGGCGGTCCTTATGCATGATGGCGATATCGCAATCGAGCAGCGTGGAGAACTTCTTCGCAGCCTTCGCGCGGCCCACGTCGGGAGACACCACGCAAAGTTCCTCGGGGTCGAAGCCCATGGCCTTGTAGTAGTCGACGAAGATGGGCATCGCGGTCATGTGGTTCACCGGCTTGTCGAAGAAGCCCTGGATAGCGTCCTGGTGCAGGTCGATCGCGATGATGTTGTCAGCACCGGCGGTAGTGAGCAGGTCGGCGACGAGCTTCGCCGTGATCGGCTCGCGCGGAGCGGCCTTGCGATCCTGGCGAGCATAGCCGTAGTGCGTGATGACGGCGCTCACGCTGTGGGCGCTCGCGCGCTTAGCGGCGTCGATCATGATGAGCAGCTCCATCAGGTTGTCGTTCACGTCGAAGCCGTTGGGGCTCGAGCACACGGACTGCACGATGAACACGTCGGCACCGCGCACGCTCTCGAGGTAGCGAGCGTAGATTTCACCGTTAGCGAACTTTTCAAGCTTCACATTTCCCAATGAAACGCCCAGTTCAAGGGCAATTTTATCAGACAGCCTCGGGTTGGAAGACCCCGAAAATACAGCGATTCTCTTCATCTTCTCGAATTCCATGCGGCGCTCCTTCTTGTGCCAATCGACTCATCTTTTTCCCGCCCAGAAGGCAAGACTCGTATCGTCCATTGTATCCAAGCTCCGCGCCGATGCGCGAGAAGTTCGCGGTATCTTCGCAGAGGGAAGCGAAATCCTGCGGAACAGAAACAGCAGCCTTAATCGATTCCCCTTTCCTCCATCGCGGCCTCGATCGCCGCAACTAAAAACGCCGTCGCGCCCTTGCCCGCTCGTGAGTCGTAGTAATTGACGAATCGCTCATCTGCAAGGTAGCTTTGGGCGAGCGCAACATACGCATTCGGCGAATACGCCCCTTCGCCCCATTGCGCGCGAATCCATTGGGCATGCATCTGCGCGAGCTTCGTCGCCTCGGGCCCCATTGCATCTCTTGTGGCCATCGCGGCTTTCAGCTGCTCGATAATCGCCCGCTCAAGCGTTTCCTTCTCGACCCACTCAGCCTCGCTCATGCCGAGCTGTCTTTCGTTCGCGGCATCGACCGCAGCATCGCCGTAGCGCTCGCGCGCTTCTTTTCCGTGGATCATCTCGTTGGCATGTACAACACTCCAACGCTTCAAATGCGGCAGCACCGCGCCCATAAGCGACACCGCTTCGTCGCGGGACATGCCCGTGTTTTCGGCCAAGCGCGGCGCACAATCCTCGATCATGGCGTCCATTGTGGTGTCGTAGGTATATTTTCCCTGTTCATAGCACCATTTACAGTAATGCTCATCTTTAGATCCGTCAGCGTCGGAACCGTAATCGGCCGGCGTCAAAAGCATGCCGCAGCTCTCGCAATAGTGCTCGGGCAAATCGAGCAGATGCATAATGGGTTCGTCGAGCACGTTCGCGATGAGCTTCATCATGTCGATGCCCGGCACAACCTCGCCGCGCTCCCAACGCGACACCGCCTGCCGCGTCACGTACAGCTTCGCCGCAAGTCCTTCCTGCGTCAGGCCCTTGCGTTTACGCAGCTCAATCAGTTTTGTTGCGATATCCATTGAAAGCCCCTTTCTCGAACCTGTTGGCAAAACTCTATCCCAACCAAGCACGAATTCCTAGCAACCTTCAGTTGCGGATCCAGTTGGCGCGAGGCGATACATCCCATTCCGGCACTTGCTCACCGAGGGGCTTACAAAAAATTGCCCGATGTGCGTAGGTTTTCGCGGAGCGAGCTCGGATGCCGATTAGTTGCCATATGCGTGACCTGGGCTTTTCTGATTCCGAAGCGCCTGCTGCGAAAGGCCCTACGCCAAAGCCTACGCACATCGGGCATTTTTCTTCATTGGCAGCGCATCGGAAGGTGCGGGGGCGCGGCGGAAGGGGCGGGGCGGCGGCATTGCGTGCCGCCGCGCGTATGGGAAGGTGGCGAGATTAACCAGCAGCCGGCGAAATTGGCCGGTTCCGGCGTTTTAGCTCGATGTCGCGCACCGCGTGGAAGGCGCCACCTCAGCTGGCCAGCGTCGCGTGGTAGGCGCCATCCCAGCTGGCCAGCGCCGCGCGGCCAGCGCCAACCTAAATGTCGAGCGCCGCGTGGAAGGCCTCGTACACCGCAGTCGTGATATTGGAAGGCCGCACCGCGTCGCCGACGATGCGCACGAACGGCGCCGCATCTCGCAGGGCGTCCACCGCATCGCTGCACGAGCGCTGGCCGATGGCGCAAATCACCGTGTCGCCAGGAACAAGGTGCTCCTCTCCATCCCCGTCCGCAACGACGAGCCCACCACGCTCCACGCGCACACCGCGGGCGTTCAGGCTGACGTCGATGCCCGCACGCTCGACCTCCGCAAGTAAGATGGGCCTATGGCGAATATTGGCGTCGATGGCAAGACCGTCACGCATCTCGACGATGTGCGCACGCCTACCGAGTCGCACCTGGTTGATCGCGCATTCGCAGCCCGTCAGCCCGCCGCCGAGGACGACGACCTCATCGCCTGGCTGCTCGCCTTCCAAGTACAGGTCGTCGATTGAGAGCACACGCGCGCCCTCTTCCACAGGAAGCGGCATCGGAATCGGCGCGGACCCCACGGCGACGATTACCGCATCGGCCGCAATCCTCTCCGCGAAGGCGGCATCGACCTCGGTATTCAGTCGAATGTCCACGCCAAGGCGCTCAACCAAGCGCGCATAGGTACGCCCCAACTCGTACATATCGCGCTTGAAGGGCAGCGCTGCCTCAGTGCGCAGAATGCCGCCGAGCTCGCCCTCGCGCTCGCACAGGATGACATCATGCCCGCGGCGGGCAGCCGTCGCCGCGGCGACCATGCCGGCGATGCCGCCGCCCACGACGAGAACCTTGCGCAAACGGGAAGCCCGCGCGACGTCCATCCCCTCGAACTCGCGTCCGATAAGCGGATTCACCGCGCAGCGGCGCGTCTGCGTCACGGCACGCTCGGCCATGCAGACGTAGCAACGCAGACATTTCACCACGTCATCGCCGCGATTTGCCATCACCTTGGAAGGAAGCTCGGGGTCGGCCAGAAGCCCGCGCGCCATGGCGACGGCGTCGGCCTGACCGCTCGCGACGATTTCCTCCATCTGCGCGGGGTCGGAAAGCCCGCCAATCGCCACGACGGGAATACTCACGTGCTTTTTGATCTCCGCCGCAAGATGCACGTTGCAACCGTGGTCGCGGAACATCGACGGGTGCGTGATCGAGAAGCCAAATTGATAGGACCCTGCCGAAACATGCATGAGGTCGACCAGATCCTCGAGCGCATGGGCGATGCGGGCGCCCTCCTCCACATCGTAGCCGCCCTCGAAGAGCTCGGCGCCGCTTATGCGCAGCTCAATGGGGAATCCGGGGCCAACAGCGCTGCGCACCGAAGCGAGCACCTCGCGCGCAAAGCGGATGCGGTTCTCAAGCGGCCCGCCGTATTCGTCTTCGCGCTTATTGAAATAGGGGGAGAGGAACTGGTTGATCAGCCAGCCGTGACCCGCATGCACCATGACCATCTGGAAGCCGGCACGCTTCGCGAGCGCTGCCGCCTCACCATACGCCGCGACAATGCTCGCGATCTGCTCATGCGAAAGCGCGCGCACGGGCATGCCGTCGGGACGCACGCCGTCGGAAGGCCCCCACTGGCACAGATCGCCCTTCTTCTCCTTGTCGACCATGTAGGTGCCGGCATATTGGCCCGAGTGGGAAAGCTCGATAGACGCAACCGCGCCGTGACGCTTGATCGCATCGGCAAGATAGGTGAAAGCGCCAAGTTGACCTGGAGTTTTAAGGGACAGTCGCAGCATTTGCGAGCCGTCGGTTTTGGGATGGACCACAAGCTCACTCACGGTGACAACAGCCGCGCCGCCTTTCGCGCGCAGCTCGTAGAACCCCTGGGTGCGCGGCCCAGGCGTACCCTCTGCCGTGATATCGGTCGCACCCATCGGCGCAGATAGCATACGGTTGCGAAGCGTCAGGCGTCCCACCGTAAGCGGCGCGCACAGATGCGGATAATCTCGCTTCATCGAACTCCCCTTCTTATCAATAATCTCTCTCCGCCGCACATCTCGCGCGCCGCAGGCCGTGGTCACGGGTCGAAGGCCACGCTCGAAAGCCGCAGGCCACATCCCGCGGCCCGCAATCGCGCTCACAGGAAAAGCCCTCAGGCACCGGACGCACTAACGCCCGGCAGGCGTTGCGGCGGGCGCGGCGTCCACCCCCTTGCGGACGCCGCCTGTCAAGCACTGCGCAGTCTAGTTCGACGGATGGTGCTTTTCAACCCAGCCTTCGTGGTTTTCCTGACGACCACGGGCGATGGCGAGCGCGCCGTCGGGAACATCCTTCGTGATGACGGAGCCCGCGGCAACAAGCGTATGCGCGCCCACGTTCACGGGGGCCACCATCATGGTGTCGCTGCCGATGAAGGCGCCGTCGCCGATGGTGGTCGGCCACTTCTTGGCGCCATCGTAGTTGCAGGTGATCGAGCCTGCGCCGACGTTCACGCCCTCGCCGAGCGTCGCGTCGCCGATGTAGCTTAGGTGCGGAACCTTGCTGCCGCGACCGATCGTGGACTTCTTGATTTCCACATGCGTGCCGGCCTTCGCGCCCTCGCACAGGTGCGCGCCGGGACGCAGATACGCGCGCGGACCGCACGTGGCGCCGTCATCGATGCGCGCCTCGATTGCGACCGTTTCATCGACCGTGCAGCCCGAGCCGACGACCGTGTCGGTCAGGCGCGTGTTCGGCCCGATAACGGAGTCTTCGCCCACCTGGGTTTTCCCCAGAAGATACGTCTGCGCGAGCAGCTCCACGTCGGGCGCGATCTGCACGTCGGGTCCGATCCACACCTGAGTCGGGTCCCACATGGTGACGCCCGCCGCCATATGCGCCTTGTTGATGCGTGCCTGCAGAGCGCCCGTCGCCGCAGCCAGCTGCACACGGGAGTTCACACCCAAGCACTCGGAAACATCGCTTGCGGGAAGCGCGAGCACATCGCGCCCGGCAGCGCGACAGATCTCGAGCACGTCGGTCAGATAGAACTCACCCTGTGCGTTGTCGCTTCCCACCTGCTCAAGCGCCTCGAAAAGCGCCTGCGCGTCAAAGCAGTAGAAGCCGGAATTGCATTCGGTGACGGCAGCCTCGGCGGCGTTCGCATCCTTCTGCTCGACGATACGCTCGACGCGCCCCTCGCCGTCGCGGATGATGCGCCCGTAGCCGAACGGGTCGTCGAGCTCCATGGTGAGCACCACGACCGCCGCGTTCGAGCGGGTGCGCATATCGGCGAGCTCACGGATGGTATCGGGTGTGATAAGCGGGCAGTCGCCCGAGAGCACGAGCAGCGAGCCATCGAAGCCGGCAAGCGCGTCCTTGCAGGTGAGCACCGCATCCGCCGTGCCGCGCTGCGCCTTCTGCACGACGACCTCGGTGTCGGACACCAAAGGCTCCACGATATCGCGGGCGTGTCCCACTACCGACACGATGCGATCGGCGCCCGCCTTGCGCGCAGCGTCAACGACCCAGCGAACGAGCGGCTTGCCGAGGATCTCGTGCGCGACCTTAGGTTTCTTCGACTTCATACGAGTTCCCGCACCAGCTGCGAGCACGATGGCGGCAGTATCCATTGAAACGACCTTCCGATTGATTGAAAAATGCCAGGAAAAGTATAGCGCAACCCGAAACTGACACGTTCCTGCAGGCGGCGGGCTCATCGGTATACCATCATCCACCATCGCTCATCGAGCAAAACGGCCGCTTGCGCGCACCCGGCGCTTCGCCAGGCTAGCCCGAATGCATCTTGGGTGGTATCATATCCGTCGAAGGGCCGGGGCATTATGCCCTCTTCTGCAACCCTTCCCTTTCCGCTTTGCAACGCGCGGGGGCGCGACATTCTGCTTGCAAAGAATCAACAAGACGAGAATGCCATAGCACGAAGGCGAATTCGGATCGCCCGAACGCAATCGATTGAAAAACCTTGTGGGAGACGCAAGGTTGTTTTTTGCGCGCTCGTTCGCGCGTCCGACACACCGCATCGCACTGTGGCCTACGAGGTGGAATCAAATGGAAGAAACGAAGCACTGCCTGACCAGGAGGTCGTTCATCCAGGGAACAGCAGCTATCGGCGCCCTTGCGGCGCTCACCGGATGCACATCCGAATCCCTTGCCAAATCAGACGGAAGCGACGCCAAGGAGCCCGTCACCGAAGTGCGGCATTCCTATTGCCAGATGTGCGGACCGACCCGTTCGGGCTGCTCAACGCTGTGCTACATCAAAGACGGCCGCTGGACCAACGTGGAAGGCAACCCCGTCGCCGGCAACAACTGGGGCAGAGGCTCGCGCTCCCTGTGCGCAAAGGGCCAGGCGGCCATGCAGACCATCTACGACCCCACGCGCCTTCTGTACCCGATGCGCCGCACCGGCAAGAAGGGCGAGGGCAAGTTCGAGCGCTGCACCTGGGACGAAGGCATCAAGGCGCTCGCCGACAAGCTCAAAGAGCTCAAAGACGCTGGAACCCCCGAGGCATTCGGCGTGCTCTCCCCTCAGTTCTGGCCGGTGCTTGCCCAGATGGGCCGCCGATTCATGAACGTCTACGGCACCCCGAACTACCTGCACAGCGCCATTTGCGCATCTCAGCGAGCAGCCTCCAAGCGCATCTCCATCGGCGCAGGCGCAAACTGCTATCCCGGCCAGCTCGACAAGACCGAGCTTCTGGTCATCTGGGGAGCCAACCCGGAGAACTCCGAGGTCAACCAAGGGAAACCCGCGCGCATCGTCGAGGCCAAGAAACGCGGCATGCAGCTCATCGACATCCGTCCGATGATGGATCAGCTCACGTCGAAGGCCGACATCTGGATGCCGATCCGCCCCGGCACCGACGGCGCACTTGCGCTCGCCTTCTTGAACATCATCATCGGCGAGGACCTTTTCGACCACGACTTCGTCGAGAACTGGTGCTCGGGCTTCGACAAGCTCGCCGAACACGTGAAGCAGTTCACCCCCGAATGGGCGGCTGAGATCTGCGGAATCGACGCCGACGTCATCCGCAATGTCGCTCGCACCATGGGAACCACCAAGCCCATGGGCATCCTCTACGGCAATGGCATCGGCGACCAGCAAAACGACGGCAACTGGGAAACCATCTCCGTGTGCCTCATCGAGGCCATCACCGGCAACCTCGACATTGCGGGCGGCGGCGGAGCTGGCATGGTCGCCCCGCCGAGCCTCATCAAGACGAGCGCCATCAACATCCTCGCCGATCGCATGCCGATGAGCGAGCAAGACGAGGCAAACGGCTACGCTGCTGGCATATCGGCCCTGGTCGCCCCCGAGTTCCCGCGCTGGTACCAGACTCCTCAGACCACCGAGTCGGGCGGGTCGTCGGCGTACTACAAGGGCCTTATGAGCATCCTCACCGAGAAGCCTTACGCCCTTCGCGTCGTGCTTGCGCAGGGAACCAACCCCTTCGGCGCCACGCGCCAGCCCAAAAAGATCGCCGAAGCGCTCGAGAAGCTCGAGTTCTACTTCGTGGTCGACACGCACTGGAATTCCTCGTGCGACTACGCCGACTACGTGCTTCCCGCCTGCATCCAGTACGAAGCGGGCCTGCAGTTCGCCACGAAGAACTCCGCCGCCGGCACCTTCATCGGCTTCAACCAGCAAATCGCCGAGCCCATGGGAGAATCGCGCTCGGACTGGAATTTCTGGCTCGATTTGGCCGTGGAAATGGGCTACGGCGACGATTTCTGGGGCGGCGACATGGACGAGTGCCTGCGCGAACAGCTGAAAGGCTCGGGCATCACCCTCGAAGAGCTGCGTGAGGCGAACGGCGGCATCTTCGTCGAGCGCACCGACGGCGCGAAGCCGAGCGAGCCTACCTACCAGAACTACGAGAAGCTCTTCGCCCAGCTCCCGGGCGGCAAGGTGCAGTGCTACAACGAGTGGATCGGCGGCAAGCCGAACTGCATGGATACGGGCACGCTGGAGTTCCTCCCCGTTTACTCCGGGCCTCCCGAGGGCATCGCGGAAACCCCGGAGCTCACCGAGGAGTACCCGCTCATCATCACCGACGTCCATGCGTACCGCCTCTGCGAGCACAGCTACTTCGTCGGCATTCCCTACCTGCGCGAGAAGCAGCCCTACCCCTGGGTGCGCATCAACCCCAAGACCGCCGAGAAATACGGCATCGCCGACGGCGACTGGGTGAAGATCGAGTCGCCCCACGGCTGGGTCAAGCTCAAAGCGGAATACTTCGAAGGCCTTTCCCCCGAAGTGCTCATGGCGCGGCGCGGCTGGTGGCAAGCATGCGATGAGCTGGGGCTTCCCGGATACAGCAGCTTCGACGGCGGCGGAGACACCACCGTTTTGTACAACTCCGACATCGACAAGTTCGATGCCTTCCATTCGGCGATGTCCAAGCAGACGCTCGTCAAGATCAGCAAGACCGAGGGGGATGAATAACCATGGCAACGCAATACGGCTTCCATGTCGATTCCGAGAAGTGCATCAAGTGCTGGGCATGCGAAATCGCGTGCAAGCAGTGGAACGGCATCAAGGCGGGAGGCGCTGCCCGACGCAAGGTGCACGAGTTTACTGAAGGCGAGTTTCCGCAGGTGAAACGCACGTTTATCTCGATTGCCTGCCTGCAGTGCGCCGACGCCCCCTGCGCGAAGGCGTGCTCGACCAAGGCGCTCACCAAGCAAGAGGACACCGGCATCATAACCGTCGACAAGACGAAGTGCACCGGATGCAAGGCGTGCCTTGAAGCCTGCCCCTTCGACATTCCCGATTTCTCCGACGACGGCGCAGAAATCTGCGACTGCTGTCTGGGCGCCGGGGTCGAACCGGGGGCATCCCCCCATTGCGTGACCGCCTGCCCGACCAAGGCCCTCACGTACGGCGTCGCAAGCGATGAGGTAAAGGCGGAGAGCGGCAAGACCGCACAGGAGCTTCTCTCCCTGCCACTTCAGGAGGAAAACCCCGCCTACGACGAGCTTGTAACTGAAGCCACCGTCGTGAAGACCCCCGACGACCTCAAATCCGAGGAAGAAGGGTCGGGCACGAAAGCCGTCGACAGCAACGGCTGCTAGCCTTCCCCATGCGCCCGGTGCCTAGCGGCGAAAACGCCAACGCGCCGGGCGCATTGCCCGAACCTGAGAGCCACCGAACCGGAGATTCCATGACCGACAACCCCACGACAAACGACACGAACACGCTACCCCGCGACCGCGCTTCGATCTATCGCCTGTTCTCTGGGCTTCTGATGCAAGAACCCTCCGCCGAGTTCTTGGCGCAGGCGGCAAAACTCGCCCCCGCCATCCAAGGTGAGCTGGGGGAATACTTCACGACGCTCAACGGTTGCGACATCGAGCGAGCCCGCGCCGATGCGGCATCCGACTTCGCGGCGCTTCTGCTCAACATGTCGCCGAACCCTGTGATCGCCTACGAGTCGGTCTACACGAGCGAAGAGGGGCTTTTGATGCAGGACGCGCGCGACGATGTGCGCGCACAATACCGCGCTTGCGGGTTCGCGCTCGATGAGGGTATCTCGCTTCCCGAAGATCACCTGAGCTTCGAGCTCGAGTTCATGGCGCTTCTCTGCGAACGCGAGGCATCGTGTGAAGACGCGATCGATGCGCAGGGGCTTGGCGAGGCGCGCGCCATCGAGCAGCGCTTCCTTAGCGAGCACCTGCTTGCATGGGCGCCCGATTTCTGCCGCAACCTGCACGAACGCGCACGATGCGGGCTCTATCGGGGCCTTGCGAGCTCGCTTTCGCAATTCCTCGACCTCGAACGGGAAGAGTTCGACCTCTAGTCGGGACGCGCAGGGGCGAAATCGGCGGGGACGCGTTACGCCTGCAGGACGCACTTCCATACGCACCCGTTCAGGAGTGCGAAATGCGAGAGCTCGAGAACACGGGCGGCCAAGTTCAAGCGCCCCGCGGCGGCGCCCGCATCCGAACGCCGCCGCGCCCGGGCTAGCGCTTCTCCTTGAGGGAAACCGCCACTTCCGCAATGCCCTCGCACCCCGCAAGCGCCTGCTCCACCTCGCGAATGACCTCGGGATCGTCGATTTCGCGAAGGAGCCTCTCGGATGCGGCGTTGGCTTCCTCGCCTGCAGTCTGACGCTGCATCTCGCTCGGGCCGATCGACATGAAAGCCACGCCCTGCTTCTGCGCCGACTTCGCCTGCACCGCGAGCAGCGAGAAGCCCGCAACGCCCGCGACGAGCGAGGCTAAAAGGACGCCGAGCTTCGCCGCGGCGATCGTGGCCGCATCGACGTAGGCCAGGTTCGCCACAAAGATTGCCATGGTGAAGCCGACGCCGCCCAAAACCGCCGCGCCGAGCATATGCATCCAGGTCACATTCTCGGGCAGGCTCGCCGCCTTCAGCTTCACCACAAGGAAACTCGCGGCCATAATGCCAAGCGGCTTGCCCACTACCAGGCCGAAGAACGCACCAAGCAGCGCCGGGTTCGAGAACAGGGCGCCCAGGTCGCTGCCCGCAAGCCCGACGTTCGCGTTCGTGAGCGCGAACAGGGGCAAGATCGCGAAGTACACCCAGGGGTAGAGCAGATGCTCCAAACGCGTCGCCGGGGGCACGACCTGCTTTGATACGCGCGCCAGCGAGGAGACCGTCTTCAGGTAATCCTCCTGCCCGATGACGGGTTCTTGCGCGTTGAAGGCGCTTTTCGCCTCGGCGACGCGCTCGCCCGACCAGCGGATGAAGCTCTTCACGTTCACGCGCGAGCCGGAGGGAATCGCGAACGCAAGCAGAACGCCGGCGATGGTCGAGTGCACGCCCGACATGAACACGCAGTACCACAACACGGCCCCCACCAGCAGATACGCATATAGCGAAAACACGTGGCGCTTGTTCATGAGCAACAGCGCGCAGAAGACGACCGCCGCGCAGCCAAGCCACGGCAAAGACGGCGCCTGCCCGTAGAACACCGCGATGACGATGATCGCGATGATGTCGTCGGCGACGGCCAAGGTGCTCAAGAACACGCGCACCCCGTTCGGCACGCGGTTGCCGAGAAGCGCCAAGATTCCCAGCGCGAACGCGATGTCGGTTGCCGTCGGGACGCCCCAACCGCCCGCCGTGTCGGGATTGCCCACGTTGAGCGCAGAGTAGACGGCAACGGGCACGAGCACACCGCCCACCGCAGCGACGATGGGAAGAATCGCCTGGCGGATGTTCGTCAGCTCGCCCACCGTCATCTCGTATTTGATTTCCAAGCCCACGAGCAGGAAAAACACTGCCATGAGCACGTCGTTGATAACGTGCGAGAGCGGCATCGTCGCCTGCGCCTGCCCGAACACGAAGCCGACGTCGGTGTGCCAGAAATGGGAGAAGGCGTCGGCGACGGGAGAGTTCGCCACCACAAGCGCCGCGATCGCCGCGAGGAGCATCGCACCCGCAGCCTTCGTGGACGAGCTCGTGAACTGGATGAGCTTGCGATAGCGGGCCTGATGGCGCTGAACCTCGCTGATGTAGATGCGCCCCGGATCGGGGTTTTGCGCGCTGGGGTGCTCGGGTGCTGCAGGCGCATCGAGAGCCACGCCTTCCGCAGAGCGCTCTTCTTTGTGCGCAGATGAGGCGCAATGTTCGGTCATGGGGAATCCAATCTATGCGCGAATAGCGCATACCACGGGGTCGGGCGTTTGCTGCATTATCCCTCAAATAACGGGTTCTTAACTTGCAAAACCCCCTTTCACCTGCGAATGTAAGCGAAGCGTTGCCAAAACGGTCGCAAATACTCATCTCCCCCGACGCCGTTTTGCGCTATGCTGTTCCTATCAGCTTCGAGGTAAGGAGCCAACATGTTCCATGCAGACGGGTATCGAAATCGCAGATAAACCCGCATGGACAAGGGCATCCTCCCAGGCTGTTTTTTATTCGCCACGATTGTGAGGTGGTAACTATGAGCATTACCGTATCCGGCCGCAAAATGCCTGTAACCGACGCGCTGCGCGCCTATGCCGAGGAGAAAATCGGCAACTCGATGAAGGTCATGGATATCGACCCCCTCAACGCCGAAGTCGTCCTGAGCAAAGAGAAGAACCCGGCGAACCCCTGCCCCGACACCTGCGAAGTCACGCTGCGCACGAAGGGCCACATCATCCGCGTGGAAGAGCACGAAGACGATATGTACGCAGCCATCGACGTCGCCGCGGCGAAGGTGCTGCGCCAGCTGCGCAAGTACAAGACGCGCGTCATCGACCGCAAGACCCGGAACGGCGAGAAAACCGTTGACGCCTCGCCCATTCCCGTCTCCGAAGGAGAGCTCGACCTCGACGGGCTTATGAGCGAGCTGTCCGACGACGAGGTCGTGCGCGTGAAGGAAATCGAGTTCGCACCACTCACCGAGGAAGAAGCACTCGTGCAAATCGACCTTCTGGGCCACGATTTCTTCGCTTACACCGATCGCGACACGAACTTGGTGAATGTTCTTTACCGTCGCGACAATGGAGGTTACGGCCTTTTGAAGCAGAAGGAGTAGCGATAGGGTACAATACCTTCGCTAGTTCACTGTGAGAAAGGATGCCTTCAATGGCTACGCTTGATACCGTTAAAGAAGTTCTCGAATCGAACCTCGACATCGACCCCGAGAACGTGACCGAAGACGCCACCTTCGAAGACCTGGGAATCGACTCCCTCGACATGGTCGAGCTCATCTGCGATCTCGAGGAGAAGTGCAGCGTCGACTTCGGCGAGCCGGAAGGCCTCACCACCGTCGGTGACCTCGTCGAGTACATCGACAACCTGTAAGGTTTCACCACCGCAACGAAAGAGCCCGCATCTGCGGGCTCTTTTCATTTTCGGGAACGTGCAGTGGCGCGGTGGCAGAAAAGCGTGGGCACGCGCTGCGGCTTCGGCAAGGCGCCAGGGCGCACAACCGCAACGAGAAGCCTAGTTGCGCTCGCGGCGAGAAAGCCACGCGAGCACGGCGGCGGCAACGACGAGCAGGCAAACCGTCGCAACACGCCCTGCGCTTAAGGGCTGATATCCCACAAGGAAGATGCCAACCCCGAACGCCGCCAGGACCACGCAAACGACGGAGAGCCATTTCAGGTAGTCTTTCCTCTCCATGCTAGGCCACATCTTCCTCGCTCAAACGACCGCGGAACGTGCGATAAACGATAACGTGGTACACCAGCACGAGCGGCACACCGATGCACGCGATGCCCGTCATCCAAGCAAGGGAGGTCTCCGAAGACGCCGCGGTCGCCACAGTGATCGAAGCGCCCACGCCAGCGGGGTCGGCAACCACAAGCGTCGGGAACATCGACGCCGCCAAAAGCCCGATGAGGCAGACCGCACCCACCGATTGCGCGATAAACGCGCCCAGGTCGTTTTCCTTCGCGCGACCCAGATACATCGACGCGATGAGAGCAATCACGAAAAAAACCGCGAACACGCAGGCCACAGGCCACATCGCAGGCTCAATGACGGGTCGGATGACCCCAAGCGTCGCAACCGTGCACACCGCGAACAGCGCAAGCGTCACCACCTGCAAAACGCGTCCGAGCTTGCGCGCCCGTGCACAAAGGTCGCTTCCCTCAGGGGTCTTAAGCGCAATCCACAAGCACCCGGCCGTCAGGCACATCGCAAAACCCAGCAAGCCGACAAGTAGCGTATACGGGGTGATGAGACCCAAAAGCGAAACACCCGAGTAGTCTCCGTTCGCCGCCATGGGAATGCCCGCGAACGCATTGCCCACCGCAACCCCGAGCAATAGCGCCGGCAGGAACGACCCCACGATGAAGCACACGTCCCACACGCGTGCCCAGCTTGCATCGTGCGCGCGGAACTCAAGCGACACGGCGCGCACGATAAGCCCGAACAACACGAGCATCACCGCAAGGTAGAAGCCCGAAAACGTCGTGGCGTATGCCGCCGGGAACGCCGCAAACAGCGCGCCGCCCGCCGTGAGCAGCCAAACCTCGTTACCATCCCACACAGGACCGATGCTGCGACGGATGTACGCACGCTCAGTCTCGTTCTTCGCGAGGATCGGGTAGAGCGTGCCTGCACCCAAATCGAATCCATCGAGCACGAAATAGCCCGCTATCAGCACAAAAATCAGGAAGAACCACAGTATCTGAAGAATCGTCATTACTGCTCACCACCCTTTTCACCTGCGCCGGCAACCGCGAGGTTCCCGTCACCCGTATTGGCACTACCCTCATCAGGCCCCTTCTTCACGAAATGGGAGATGACGCGCACCCAGCCGACGAGGAGGAACAGATACACCGCGAGGAACAGCGCCAGCGTGATCAAAAGCTCAGGCGCCGACACGGATTGGGAAATCGCGTCGTTCGTCAGAAGCGACACGCCGTCGGGACCGGTCGTCGAGGGGTAGACAACCCACGGCTGACGCCCCACCTCCGCCGTGATCCAGCCAACTTGAATGGCCACGAACGGGAACAGCGGCGAAATAACGAACAGCTTCTGCAGCCAGCGCATCGAGCGGACGCGCCCGCCGCGCATGGTGAAAACAATCGCAAGGATCGCCGTCACCATGATGAGCCCATACATGGCAACCATCAGGTGATACGTCTGAAACACAAGGTTTACCGGCTGATCTGCAACGTTCATGTCGGAGTATTTGTCCTCCTGCGCGAGCGAGTGCAGGCCCTTGTACTCGGTATCCCACGTGCCGGTCGCAAGGAAGCTCGTCCCGCCAGGAATGGCGAACGGGGTGATCACCCGCTCGTTTTCCTCGTCAACCCAACCGAACGCGTAGAGCGGTGGCACCTCGTCGTTGTACATGCCCTCCATCATGGCAAGCTTGGTGGGCTGTTCCTCGGACACCTGGACGGCAGACGCATGCGCGGTCACGATCATCGCGCACGAAGCGACGATGCCGACAACAGCGCCGATGCGCACTGTTTTCATGGCGAAGTCGGTGTGCTTGTTCTTAAGCAGGTACCACCCGCCCAAAGCGAGCGACGTGAACGCACCGATGATCAGCAGCGCAACGATCACGTGGAAGTAACGCGGGGCAATCGAAGGATTCATGGCGGCCGCGAGGAAGTCGGTGATAATGGCTTTCTTTCCATCGGCTGCAAGCTCGGCGCCGGCGGGCGTCTGCATCCACGAGTTAGCGATGAGGATCCAGAGCGCGCTTAAAAGGGAGCCTGCCCACACAAGCCATGCCGACACGGTGTAGAACTTGGGCGAGACCTTGTTACGGCCGAACAGCAGCACGCCCAAGAACACCGACTCCAGGAAGAAGGCGAACAGTGCTTCAGCGGCAAGCGGGGCGCCGAAGATGTCACCCACGAAGCGCGAGTAATCCGCCCAGTTCGTGCCGAAGGAGAACTCCATCGTGATGCCCGTCGCCACGCCAATGGCGAACGTCGCGGTGAAGATCTTCACCCAGAAGCGCACCGCCGCGCCGTCCTTTTCGTCACGCGAGCGATAGTACTTCGTCGCGAAAATCGCCGTGATCAGGCCAAGCCCGATCGAAAGCGGGACGAAAATGAAGTGGTACGCAACGGTGAGCGCAAACTGGATACGTGAGAGTAAAGCAACGTCGGTCAAGATATCCATAACGCAACCCCCTCCTCTTCGCAAATGCGATTATTGATTGCTGGAAGTTAGGATAGCACATTATCGATAACTATTCTCATTATTATTGAGAATTATTTTCGATAGTAAGAATCCTAGCAGTCGATCGTTATATGAGGACAGGAATAGCCTAGCCCCGCCTTTTGCGATGACCAAGCACCGTATATGCGAAATGTTGTCGGGAAACTCTACGACTGCGAAGAGTTGCCGTCCGCAGTGCGAAGAAACGCGGCCTTGACGTCGGCAATCGAGTAGAGGCTGCCGAATGCGCAGATAAGGCCTTCGGAGCCGGCGATTTTACGTGCAGCAGAGACGGCGCCGTCGAAATCGCCCGCAACCTCGATGGGTGCGCTAACACCAAGCTCATCGCACGTCTCGTGAATCGCCTCAGCGAGATCGGCAGCATCAAGGGCGCGCGGATTGGGCGGCGTCACGCACACAAAGGCGCTCGCCAGCGGCGCAACCTCTCGAAGCATCGAGCGATAATCCTTATCCGCAAGGATTCCCACAAGGAATACTGGCCGCTTATCAGGGAAAACGTCGCACAGTGAATCGGCGAGCACGCCCGCACCCTGCGGGTTGTGGCCGCCATCGATCACCACGGTCGGCATACCCGCTGGTTGATCAAGCACTTCAAAGCGCGCAGGCCACCGCGTCTCGGCAATTCCGCGCGCGATAGCCTCATCAGGAATCTCCCAGCCGCGCTCGCGCAGCGCACCAGCAATTTCGATAGCCATCGCCGCATTCGAAGGCTGATAAGACCCCAAAAGCCGCGTCGCATACTCCCGCCCGCGATAGAAGAACTGACGCATGGGAACAGCACTCTCAACCTGCGACATAGGGGTTTGGTGGGCATATGCCATGCTCAAACAGTCCTGAGCTCGCACGAACGTGCCAGAGGGCACGTTCGGCTCGTGCGGAACTGCGCGTGGCATACGCCCACCAAACCCGGCATCGATTGACGAACTTACTTGGAACTTCTGGGCGGGGGCAACGTGCTCCGCGCGCAGTTCCGCAGCGCAGCGAGGACTGCCTGAGCACGGAGCCTCCCGTGCGGGGTCGCCAGCCTCGCAGGTTGAGCCTCCCTCGGCCCCCACCTGAAGCTCTTGAGCATGAGGGGCAACGTGCTCCGCACGCAGTTCCGCAGCGCAGCGAGGACTGTCTGAGCACGGAGTATGCCCCTCGTGCTCAAGAGCGGTCCCACAGCTCAACAGCGCAGCGCCCCTCGTCACCTTCCCCACCGAAAGCAGCGAGAAATCAGGCACGACGAGCTTGTCGCCCGCGCGCCGTGCCGCATCTTCCACCACTTCCATGGCGGATGCCTCCTGCGGCCACGACACCACGATCGAACCCGTCTTCACGATGCCCGCCTTCTCATGGGCGATCTCGGCAAGCGTGTTCCCCAGAAGGTTCGTGTGATCGAGCGCAATCGACACGATGGCCGCAACCTCGGGCGCTGCGATGACGTTGGTGGAATCGAGGCGGCCGCCAAGCCCCACCTCGAGCACCACGACGTCGCAACTGACGCGCGCGAAATACACGAGCGCCACGGCAGTCATCAACTCGAACTCGGTGGGGTGTTCCCCGCCTTCCGCCTCCATCGCCTCAGCGCATTCCCGCACGCGAAGCGTCGCAGCCGTGAGGTCCTCATCAGAAATGTTGCGCCCGTTCACGCGAATACGCTCGTGGAAGGTCTCCACGTAAGGGCTCGTGAAAAGCCCCGTCTTAAAGCCCGCCTCCGTAAGGATAGAAGCCGTGAAGGCGCAGGTCGACCCCTTGCCGTTCGTGCCGGCAACATGGACGAACTTCAAGCGGTCCTGGGGGCGTCCCAGCCGATCGAGAAGCTCACGAATGCGCTCAAGGCCGAGGCGGGACGTCAGCCAGCGGGGCGTGTTGATGTATTCGATTGCGTCGAAAGGCATGCTTCCACCTTTTTAGAGAAGTGTTTGCTGAGAGGGTGTGCCATCTTCCACCTGGGAAAACGGCGATGTTTCCCCCACCTTGTCGGAGGGGGCAGGTACGGACGCAGGCGTTCGCGACGCCGTGTCTTCCCCACGTGATAAGCCATCGGGGTCAGCGGCAACGATGCCCGCCTGGCGCAAAAGCTCACCGAGGGTCGCGAAGTCGTTCTCCAACGCCTCGCGCTTGCTGCCGTCGTAGAGCGCAGCGGCGGGATGGTAAATCGGGAAAACGCTGAAGCGACCCGCATGCTGCAAGGTCCCGTGCAGCCGTGTGATTCCCACCTCGGTCTTCAGGATGAACTGCGTGGCGAACTTGCCGAGCGTCACGATGAAGTCAGGCATGATGGTGCGCGTCTGTTCACGCAGATAGGGCGCGCAGAGCTCGATTTCTTCAGGCCTGGGGTCGCGATTTCCAGGAGGGCGGCATTTCAGCACGTTCGCGATGTACACGTCGTCGCGGGAAAGCCCTGCGATCGCAAGCAGGTCGTTGAGCATGTGCCCAGCGGTGCCAACGAACGGCTCGCCCTGCAGATCCTCATTGCGACCAGGCGCTTCCCCTACGAAAAGCACGCGGGCACGGGGGTTTCCCACCCCAAACACCGTTTGCGTGCGCCCCTGCGAAAGCGGGCAGCGATGGCATGCCTCCACTGCGGCGCGAATCTCGGGAAGGGGTATGTGCGGTTTGGTCATCTATACGTACACCTTCGGCAGGCGCATTCCGAAGGCACAGGCCAGCTCGTAGTGGATCGTGCCAAGCTTGTTCGCCATGTCATCGAGCGTCACCACGGAATCGCCCTGGCGGCCGACAATAACCACTTCATCGCCGATCTGCGGGTCGAGGCGGCGGCGGGTGCCGTACGTGCGCAAATCGACCTCGAACATGCACTGGTCCATGCAGATATTGCCGACCTGGCGCACGCGTGTGCCGTCGACGATGAAGTCGGTGCGTCCGGAAAGGCCGCGGTTCAAACCGTCCGCGTAGCCGACAGGCAGCGTGCAGATCTTCACGCTGCCGGGGCTGCGGTAATTCAGCCCGTAGCTCACGCCCTCGCTCATGGGAAGCGTGCGCGTGTCGGTGATGCGAGCATGGACGCTCATCGCAGGCTTGAGGTTGATCATCGTGCGCGTTTCCTGGCAGGTGTGCAGTCCGTAGAGCGACACGCCCCACCGTACCATGTCGAAGTGGACCTGCGGATAGCGAACCGTCGCGGCGGAGTTCGCGCAGTGTACGATGCCGGGGTCGATGCCCACCTCGCGCAGTGCGGAAATAGCTTCCGTGAACCGCTTCACCTGGATACCGAAGTCGAGCGTGCCCTCGCAGTCCGCCGTCGCAAAGTGCGTGAACGTGCCCACCAAATCGAGCGCGCGATGGAAGCTCACCTTCCGCATGAAATCGACCACGTTATCGTAACGTACGCCGATGCGGTTCATGCCCGTGTTCACCGCCAGGTGGAACGGCGCACGGATGCCGTACTCGTCGGCCTTCTCGGCGTAGGCAATGGCGAACTCGGGCGTGTAGATGGACGGCATGATCTTGTAGGCGAGCAGCAGGGGCGCGGCCGTTGCAGGAGGCTCGGACAAAAGCAGGATCGGGGCTCCCACCATGCCCTCGCGCAACTTGATGCCCTCGTCAATCGTAGCGACGGCAAGGTAATTCGCGCCCGATTGCAGCGCCGTCTTTGCAACCCTCACGGCGCCGTGGCCGTATGCGTCGGACTTCACCACGGCGAGAAGGCGCGTGCTCGGCTTGATGAGCGATCGCGCGACACCGACGTTGTGACGGATTGCCGAAAGATTGATTTCCACCCATGACCAGCGACGATCGGTTTCGGGAATCAGGGCAAGCTGCTCGGGATCGAACGTGGGCTTTTCCCCTTGCTCATCCTTGGCGCTGGCCGCGCTCGTCTCATCGGGGGTCATCGCACCAGACCGCCGTGCCGATTGCTGTTGCTGCTGTTGAGCTTTGCGAGCGAACCCCGTGAAGCCGTTGATGAGCTCCTCCACCGCTTCCAAGCCTTTCTCGTAACCTGTTATCGGTAGCAAAGTATAGCACTCATGAAAAACGCGCCCGAGCAATCAAGCTTTTCGGGCGCGTTTCGAAACAAAGCGGAAATAAATCAGCAGGGAATATTAGTGCCCGCCACCGGCCATCATCTTCACCGCATGGGGAAGCGCGGCGACGATGCCATCCCAATTCTCGCGGGCGGCCTTCTCACTTCCCGGCAGGTTGATGACGAGGGTATTGCCGCGCTGCATGCAGATCGCACGCGAGAGCATCGCGTAGGGCGTGATTTGCAGGCTGTGATAGCGCATGGCCTCGGCGATGCCGGGAACCTCGCGCTCGCACACATCACGCGTCGCCTCGGGGGTGTTGTCACGCGGGGACAAGCCGCTCCCGCCGCAGGTGAGCACGATGTCGACCTTCAGGTCATCGGTGCAGCGCTTGATAGCGGCGGCGATTCCGGCGCGATCGTCCTTCACAATCATGTGCGTACGACATGCCCAACCCTGCTCCTCAATCAGCGACTCAAGCGCGTCACCTGCGGTATCGCATTCGGGGCCGCGCGTATCGGAACAGGTGATGATAGCAAATACCGGTTTCTCAACACTCATGGTTGCTTCCTTTCATCTTCCATTAGCACCTCTGTGGCGCGAAATCGTAGGGTTCTTCTAAATCAGCACTTCTTCGGAGACGTCGAGCAGGACGCAGTCGATCATCGAGCCTGCCGCGCGAGACTCCAGCCCTTCGGGCATAATCGCCATGCAGTTGCTGCGCTGGATCGGCCCGAAAAGCCCCGAGCTCTGATTCTGCGCAGGCGTGACCAGGTAGCCCTCGTCGTCCTTAGTGAGCGTCGCGCGCAAAAAGATGCGGCGCGGATCCTTCTTCTTGGTGTCCTGGGATAAGCGCGCGCGAACAACGGGGCGGTTGAAGTGGCTATAGCCCTGCATCTTGCGCAGCGCCTGACGGACGATCATCTCGAAACCACAGTACGCCGCGGCCGGATTCCCGGGAAGGCCGAACACAGGCGTGCCCTTCACCAGGCCGAACGTCTGCGCTTTGCCGGGACGCATGTTCACGGTGGTCATGAGCAGCTCGCCTGTGCCCTCCACCACCGGCTTGATGAAGTCGAAATCGCCGTTCGCAGCACCGCCGGTCGTAATCACGAAATCATAGGTTTCCACTGCATCGAGCACCGTCTTCTCAAGCGCCTCGTACGTGTCCTCCACAATGGGAAGGATAGTGGGGATGCACCCAGCCGCCTTTGCACACGCCGCAATCGCAAGGCTGTTCGAGTTGCGGATCTTGCCGGCAGAGGGAACCTCTGAGGGGTCGATGAGCTCCGACCCGGTTGCCGCAATGGCCACCTTCGGGCGACGATAGACCGGAACCTGCAGCACGCCGCACCCCGCAAGGAATCCGACGCCCGCCGAGGTGATGACCTCGCCCGCGCGCACGATAACCTCACCCGCATGGGCTTCCTCACCCGCCTCACGGATGTTGTTGCGCAGCTTGGTCGGCGCGGTGAAGGAAACGCGGCCGCCCGGCTTGCCATCACCCGACACGACGCCGACAATCTCGTATTTCACCACAGCATCCGCAGCATCGGGAACCGGCGCGCCTGTCATGATGCGCACGCACTGGCCTGCCTCGATCGGCCCGTCGTAGACCTCGCCTGCGCCGATTTCCGCAATGACGTCGAGTTCCACCGGCACGTCCTCGCTCGCGTTCTCAAGCTCCGCCGCATGCACCGCGAAGCCGTCCATCGCCGAATGGGCGAAGGGCGCGATATCGATGTCACTCGCCAAATCAGCAGCCGACACGCGGCCCACCGCGTCGAGAACCTCAACCACCTCCGTTGAAAGCAGCACCACGTTCGCAAGGACGAGCGCTTGCGCTTCTTCCAGAGAAATCATCTCTGCCATCGAATCCCCTTTCACAAAAAACGCGCCGCCGCGAAAAGCGACGGCGCGCACACGTTCGATGGCACCTATTATAGCGTTTCGGCTAGAAAGTCCACCGAGCGATTTCTTCTTACGCCTGCGGCACCTTGATGTTGTAGAACGCGGAAAGACCAGCGTATTCTGCCTGGTCGCCCAGCTCTTCTTCGATGCGGAGAAGCTGGTTGTACTTCGCGACGCGATCGCTTCGGCACGGCGCGCCGGTCTTGATCTGGCCGGTGTTGCACGCGACGGCCAAGTCGGCGATGGTCGTGTCCTCCGTCTCGCCCGAGCGATGGCTCATGACGCACGCATAGCCTGCGCGCTTCGCCATCTCGATCGCCTCGAGCGTCTCGGTGAGGCTGCCGATCTGGTTCACCTTGATAAGAATCGCGTTCGCGCAACCAAGCTGGATGCCCTTCGCAAGGCGCTTGGAATTCGTGACGAACAGGTCGTCGCCGACGAGCTGCACCTTGTCGCCGATGCGGTCGGTCAGTGCCTTCCAGCCATCCCAATCCTCCTCGGCCATGCCGTCTTCGATCGAGATGATGGGGTACTTCTCAACGAGCGCGGCCCAGTAATCGACCATCTCGACGCTCGTGAGCTCGCGGCCTTCGCCCTTAAGCTCATATTTGCCCGTCTCGGCGTTGTAGAACTCGGTGGAAGCCGGATCCATCGCGAACATGATGTCGACACCCGGCTTGTAACCTGCGGCCTCGCATGCGCGAACGATGTACTCGAGCGGTTCCTCGTTGGTGGTGAAGTTCGGAGCGAAACCGCCCTCGTCGCCCACGCCACCGCCAAGACCCGCCTCGTGCAGGACCTTCTTGAGCGTGTGGTAGATCTCCGCGCACCAGCGCAGCGCCTCGGCGAACGTGGGGGCGCCGACCGGCATGATCATGAATTCCTGGAAGTCGACGTTATTGTCAGCGTGCACGCCGCCGTTCAGGATATTCATCATCGGCGTGGGAAGCACATGCGCCCCGATGCCACCGACGTACTTGTAAAGCGGAAGCTGCGCGGATTCGGCAGCAGCCTTAGCGCAGGCGAGAGATGCGCCCAAGATGGCGTTCGCGCCAAGTGCGCCCTTGTTGTCGGTGCCGTCGATCTCGAGCATCGTCGCGTCGATGGCGCGCTGATCCTCGGCCTCGAAGCCGATAAGAGCCTCGGCGATTTCCTCGTTGACATGGGCCACGGCGTCCTGAACGCCCTTGCCCATATAACGATGCGTGTCGCAATCGCGCAGCTCGACAGCCTCGAATGCGCCCGTCGACGCACCGGAGGGAACCGCAGCGCGACCGAACGAGCCATCGTCGAGCGCCACTTCAACCTCAACCGTCGGGTTTCCGCGAGAGTCGAGAACCTCACGCCCGAATACGTCGATGATCATGCCCATGCAAAACCTCCCTGAAGGATTCTTTTCGTTCGACCGACGCAAACGCGGCCGAAACCTAACAGGGAAACTATACCACTTCGCCCGCACGCCACCGCGATGCCCACGCCCGATGCGCCATCTTGATGCGCCTGCGGGGTGTATGTGGGCCGAGCAGCGAGTTAGAAGAAGATGGCGAGAAGCGCGCACGCCGCAACGCCGAGAACGATCAGCACCGCGCCGCGCACTCCCAGGCACGATTCCACGAGAGCGCTACGACGCCCAGCTTCGGTTGGAGCCCCGTAGCATCGCGCGTCCATGGCAGATGCCAGGCGATCCGCGCGCCGAAAGAGAGCCACGAAGAGGGCCACGAACACGCGCTCCCAAGCGCGCAAGGTCTCAGTGATACCCGCACCGGAAAAACGTGCGCACCGCGACCATTGCGCATCGTGGACCTGGCACAATTCCTCAGCCGTCACAGGAATGAAGCGAAGCGCAATCGAGAGCGCGCATGCGGCATCGTCAACGGGAAGAGGGGTTCGTTTGAGGGACGCCATAAAGCTCGACGCCGCGTTCATCATCTCCGTCGAAGTCGTTGTGAAGCTCACAAGCAGGCTCGCGTACACCAAAAGCACGACGCGCAACGCGTTAAACGACCCTTTGGCGAAACCGACAGGAACAAAACCAAACGACCCCACAAGGGCGATCGGGTCGAAGGCCGAAAGCGGTCCCGCCATGGACAGCTCCGAGCCCGATAGGGATATCGGCAACGACACATCCCAGGAAAAAGAGCAAAACGCGATAGCAACAGCGACCAGCACGTACGTCGGCACGGCAAGAATGAAAACGCCCCTGAAGGGAACGCGACTTACCGCATGCGCAAGCGCGTAAATCACTGCGACGATCGCAAGGCCCGTCCAAGTTTCAAGCAGAAACAGCGTGATGGAATACGCAAGCAAGAGCGCAATCTTCACGCGTGGATCAGCGCGATGGAGAAGCGATGTCCCGAAATGATATGTCTTCACAGCTAAATGCACCCATGCAGTATACCGAGCAATAGCCTTAAGGACGCATCACTTCGGGCCAAATGCAAAAAGAGAGCCGAGGCGTATCGCCCCGACTCTCTTCAAATCCCATAGGGGGAAAGACTATTCAGCCTTCTCCTCGGTTGCAGCTTCCTCAGCAGGAGCAGCTTCCTCAGCTGCTGCCTCCTCGACGGGAGCAGCCTCTTCGGCAACTTCCTCAGCGGGGGCCTCTTCAGCCTTCGCTTCCTCAGCAGCCTCGACCTTCTTCGGAGCAACCTTCTTGGCAGCCTTCGCAGCCGGCTTCTCCTCGGTCTTCGCCTTCTTGGCGACAGGCTCAGTGCACAGCTCCATGATGACCATGGGAGCATTGTCGCCCTTGCGGAAGCCCAGCTTCATAATGCGGGTGTAACCGCCCTGGCGATCGGCGAACAGACCCTGCTCGACCTTCTCGAAGATCTCGCGAACGAGCTCTTTGTCGTTGCCAAGAGCAGCGATGGCGAGACGACGGGAATGCAGGTCGCCCTTCTTCGCCCAGGTGATGATTTTGTCGACGTCAGGACGAATCTCCTTGGCGCGCGACTCGACCGTCTTGATGCGGTCGTTCAGGAAAAGGGCTTTAACAAGGCTGCGCTTCATAGCCTTAGTGTGGCTCCAATCGGTGCCGAGCTTGCGCCCCTTCTTGTTGTGTCTCATGATCTCGGTCTCCTATTGCTTCAAATTGAGGTCCATGGAAATGAGTTTGTCCTTCACTTCCTCGATGGACTTCGCACCAAAGTTCCTGATGTTCAGCAGGTCGTTCTCGGAGAACTCGACGAGCTGGCGGACGGAATGAATGCCAGCGCGCTTCAAGCAGTTGTAGGAGCGGACGGAGAGGTCCAGATCCTCAATCTGCTTGTCAAGCTCAGCATTAGACTCCTGGCCTTCGGGGGCGAAGATGGAGGGAGCTTCCTCCCCTTCTTCTTCGTCGGTGTTCGAAAGGCTCAGGAACGCGCCCATATACTGGTTCACGATGTTCGCAGCACGGCACACGGCCTCAGTCGGGGCGATGCTACCGTCGGTCTCGACCTCGAGAACGAGCTTGTCGTAGTCGGTGCGCTGACCAACGCGCGTGTCGGTCACGTTCAGCGTGCAGCGACGAACCGGGGAGAACAGCGAGTCGACATGGATGACCCCGATGGGATCCTCCGTGCGCTTGTTGCGCTCAGCGGAAACGTAGCCACGGCCGACGCCGATGCGGATCGTCATGTCGAGCGTGCCGCCGTCGGCGACCGTCGCGATGACGTGCTCGGGGTTCACCAGCGTGAACTCGGTCGGGACATCAAGGTCGGCGCCGGTCACCGTGCACGGGCCTTCGGCCAGCACGTGAGCGGTTGCCTCGGTGATGTCGTCGTTGAGAGCCGAGAAAACAAGGCCCTTCACGTTCAGGACGATATCGGTGATGTCCTCGATGACGCCTTCAGCAGTGGTGAACTCATGCTGCACGCCCTCGATCTGGATGGCAGTCGCTTTCGCGCCGTCAAGCGAGGAGAGCAGCACGCGACGCAGGCTGTTGCCAAGAGTATGGCCATAACCGCGCTCGAGAGGCTCGACGATGTAACGAGCCACCGTGTCGTTGACTTCTTCCGTTGTTACAGTAGGCCTCATGAACTCTGTCATGTTTTAAAAGCCTCCTTACTATGCTGCGATTACTTCGAGTAAAGTTCGACAATAAGCTGTTCGTTAATGTCCAAATCGATTTGATCGCGCTGCGGAAGAGCCAAAACGTTGCCCTGGAGTTTCTCGATGTCGACCTCGAGCCAAGCAGGAACCTCGAAACGAGCGTTGGAAACGAGAGCGCTCTTGATCACGAGGAGTTCCTTGGATTTCGGAGCCACGGAAACGACGTCGCCGGCCTTCACGCGGTAGGAAGGAACGTCAACACGACGACCGTTGACCATGATGTGGCCGTGGGTGACGATCTGACGAGCTTCCTTGCGGGTACGGGCAAAGCCGAGGCGGAAGATGACGCTGTCGAGACGGGACTCGAGGATGCGCATCAGGTTCTCACCGGTGATGCCCGGCATGGCCTTCGCCTTCTCGAAGTAGCCATGGAACTGCTTCTCGAGAACGCCGTAGATGAACTTCACCTTCTGCTTCTCGCGCAGCTGCATGCCGTACTCGGATTCCTTGCGACGACGCTTGGGCTCGCGCTTGGAGGTTTTAGAGCTGCTGTACCCCAGCACAACGGGATCAAGGCCCAGCTGGCGGCAGCGCTTAAGAACCGGAGTTCTGTTAATTGCCATGGTTATATGATCCTTTCAACTACACGCGACGACGCTTGCACGGACGGCAACCGTTGTGCGGGATGGGGGTGCAATCCTGGATGCTCGCGATTTCGAGGCCAGCTGCCTGCAGGGAGCGGATTGCGGTCTCGCGACCGGAACCGGGGCCCTTCACGTAGACGGCAACCTTCTTGAGGCCATGCTCCATCGCGGTCTTGGCAGCAGCTTCCGCAGCCATCTGCGCCGCAAACGGCGTGGACTTGCGGGAGCCCTTGAAGCCGACGGTGCCGGCGGACTGCCAGGAGATCACATTGCCCTGAGGATCGGTGATGCTCACGATAGTGTTGTTGAACGTGGATTTGATATGTGCGGCGCCAACGGCAATGTTCTTGCGCTCGGAGCGCTTGATGCGCGCACGCACTTGTTTCTTAGCTGCCACTTATCTGCTCCCTTACTTCTTCTTGCCGCCGATTTGCTTACGCGGGCCCTTGCGGGTGCGTGCATTGGTGTGGGTACGCTGACCGCGAACGGGCAGACCCTTGCGGTGACGAAGGCCACGGTAGCAGCCGATTTCCATGAGGCGCTTCACGTTCTGGGAAACTTCGCGGTGCAGGTCGCCCTCAACCGTGAGGTTCTCCTGGATGTAATCGCGAAGCTTGCCGAGATCCTCTTCGGAGAGGTCCTTCACGCGGATATCCGGGTTCACGCCGGTTTCCGCGAGGATCTTCTTGGAGGTGGTGAGGCCAATGCCGTAGATGTAGGTCAAGCCGACTTCAATGCGCTTATCGCGAGGAAGGTCGACACCAACGAGACGTGCCATAGGTTAATTCCCCTTCTTTCTTCCTAGCCCTGACGCTGCTTATGACGAGGGTTCTCGCAGATGACGAGGACCTTGCCATGGCGTCGGATGATTTTGCACTTGTCGCACATTTTCTTGACCGAAGGACGTACCTTCATTTCTCAATTCCTTTCGGTTATGCGTTCTCTTCTATATACAAACGTCCAGCCGCAGACGTTATTGCCGAAATTCGGCGGAGAAACCCGAGGTTCCCTTCCCTACTTGAAGCGGTACGTGATGCGCCCGCGATTCAAGTCGTAGACGGACAACTCGACCGTGACTTTATCTCCCGGAAGGATCTTGATGTAATGCATGCGCATCTTTCCGGAAATGTGGGCCAGGATCTCGTGGCCGTTCTCGAGCTCGACCTTGAACATTGCATTCGGCAACGCTTCAAGGACCGTGCCCTCAAGCTCGATGACATCTTGTTTCGCCAACTGTGCTCTCCTCTTAATGTGGACTTAAGACAGCAACACGAGATGATATCAAACATATGAAGTTGAGTGGGAGAATTGAGCGTAAAAGCACACAAAACCAACAAACCTGTGGTTTTCGAAATACCTGCTTGCCAGGCCCGCGGTCATGCCGCGCGATTGTCGCTCCGCTTTATCCGGAGTGGAATCGCCAGGTATTCGCGCTTTCGCGAAGCGCAGCCGCCTTGTCGGCTTTTGTTGACTGATGCCAGCTTGCTCGCGATGGCCCCAGTCGAGTGCTGCTTTGGTGCATCCATAATGGCTGGGGTACCAGGATTCGAACCTAGATAGCTGGTACCAAAAACCAGAGTCCTGCCGTTGGACGATACCCCAGTCTGGATTGGTGCAGACCCAAAGCAGGTCTTACGGAATCGGAATGGTGGGCCGTCGGGGATTCGAACCCCGGGCCTTGGGATTAAAAGTCCCCTGCTCTGCCAACTGAGCTAACGGCCCTCTTATCCAATAGCGCAACTGTATATGCTAGCGTTCGAGGCGAGCCTCGTCAAGGAAAAAGTTAGCAATTCCGCGACGAGGGGGGCGCAGGGCGCGAAGGAACCTGAGAAGTCAAGGAGCCAAAGCCGCCCAAGGGCCCAAATCCCAGAACGCTAGCGGAAGATGACTTCGCCGGTGTTGGGGTCCATCGATTCGAGAATCGCAAGCGACTCCAGGTGATAACCCTGCTCGCGCAGCTTGTCGCCGCCGTGCTGGAAGCCCTTTTCCACCGCGATGCCGATGCCCTCGATAGTGGCACCTGATTCCTTCACGAGCTCGATCAGGCCCGTGAGCGCGCAACCGTTGGCCAAAAAGTCGTCGATGATAAGCACATGGTCATCAGGGCTTAAGAACTTCTTCGAGACGATGACGTCGAAGATGCGCCCATGGGTGAACGACTGGATTTTGGTGGAGTACATCTCGCCGTCGAGGTTGATGGACTGAGCCTTCTTCGCGAACACGACGGGCACGTTGCCGAAGTGACGCGCGACCAAGCACGCGATGCCGATGCCCGACGCCTCGATCGTGAGGATCTTGTTCACGGGTGCACCCGCGAACAGCCGGGCGAACTCCGCGCCCATCTCGTCGATCAGGTTGACGTCGATCTGGTGGTTGAGGAAGCTATCGACCTTCAGCACGCCTTCCGACTTGACGACGCCATCACACTTGATGCGTTCTTCCAAAAGCTTCATTCCGTGCCCTTTCGTGCGCTTCCGAACCAATGAATCTGCGCGAAACAGTGTAGCAGAATTAGAACACGATGCCCGCAGCAGAGACGACCGCTCCTGCCACAATGCCGACGATGAGAAGTATCGCCACGATAATGAGGTTTTGCTTCGGACGACGGTTCGCGCGGAAGAGGACGAGCAGGCCGACGCCCGCCGAGACGAGCAAGCCCGCGAACATGGCTCCCGCGCCGAGCACGCCTTCCACATACAAGTCGGCGATGACGACACTCGCCGCGCAGTTGGGGATAAGGCCAACGATGGCCGCCACAACGACCGAAAGCGCGCTGTTCGAGCCGAGGATCTGCGCCAGCGCATCCTCGCCCACCGTTTCGAGCACCACGTTCAAAAGCAGTGTGACGATGAAGATGAAGACCGTGACCTGTGCGGTGTGCTTGAGCGCGCTCTTCACGATGGAAGCGCCCGCGTGATCATGATGGTGCTCTTCGTCCTTTTCCACCTCGTAAACAAGCTCGGGATTTTCCTCGCAGGCATGGCATTCACCATTGCAGTGGCAGTGATCGCGCTGACAGAGCTCGTGGATGCGCAGATGTTCTTCGGGGCGATGAAGCAAGCGGAGCACGCCATCGAGTGCCAGGCCCGCGACGATGCCCACGACCACCTTCGCTCCCAAAATGGCGCCCATGGTGGAAAGCGGCACCTGCGCCGCGAGGAAGATGGGGATCATCTCGTCGGAGGTGGACAGAAGCACAGCGATGAGCGTGCCGACCGTGATGACGCGACCCGCGTAGAGCGTCGAGGCAGCCGCCGAGAAGCCGCATTGGGGCACAACGCCGAGCACCGCGCCAATGACGGGGCCCGCCTTCCCCGCACGCTTGATGGCGTTTTGCGCCTTGTCGCCCGCCTTGTGCTCGAGCCATTCCATCGCTAGATAGGTGACGAACAGAAACGGGATAAGGTAGAGTGTGTCTTCTATTGAGTGTTCGAGGACATGCCCCGCGATATGCATGATTTCTTCCATAGCGAGGTATTCTAGCGCAGTGACTATCGCGCGGGCGACAACGTGCGCGCAGTTTCGCCAAGCGACAAGAAAAACAAAAAGGAGCAAACACGACCATGATCGGAACCATCGTCAACACCGTCGCAATCGTCGTGGGAAGCGTTATCGGAAGCCTTGCGAAACGCGGACTTGGCGAGAAATACCAGAACATCCTATTCTGCGCGATGGGTCTTGCGGCGACGGGCCTTGGTCTTCATTCCGTGGTCGAAGGCATGAACGGAAGCGTCTATCCCGTGCTGTTCATCGCGAGCCTCGCCATCGGAGGCGTCGTGGGCACAGCAATCGACATCGAGGGGCGCTTTGGCCGCCTGACCGAGCGCCTATCGAAATCGAAGGCGGAAGGAAGTGACGGAACCAACCTCTCACGTGGGCTTTCGACTGGCATCGTGCTGTTCTGCTTCGGCACGCTTTCCATCTTGGGCCCGATCAACAGCGCGCTTTACGGCGACGAGACCTTCCTGCTTACCAACGCGACGCTCGACTTTGTAACCTCGATGGTCCTCGCGTCGTCGTTCGGCGTCGGCATGGCGCTCGCGGGCGTGGTTCTTTTTTGCTGGCAGGGCTCGATCTTCCTTTTGGCGCAGTGGCTCGAGCCGCTTATGACCGCGAACCTGATGTGCGAGATTACCATCGTCGGCGGTTTTCTGATTCTCGCATCGGGCCTATCCATCTTGAAAATCAAGGAGATTTCGGTCATGAATCTCCTGCCCGCGCTCTTGGTGCCGCCCGTCTGGTTTGCCATCCTGCCGCTTTTGCGCCTTGGGTGAGCTATCTTTGACATCGAGCATACATCGCTCGTGCCTCGCGAGGGGGGTGTCTCAGGCGCCTCATTCCCCTTTGTCGGGCGCGATTTCCCCAATGGTTTTTTCCAGCTTACGCTTGTAAACAGAATCGGCGGCATAAAGCACTGAACAGGGGTTATGCACCGTCATAAAATCCTTTGCAACCAAGGTCACTGCGGGCGCATTCGAATACTTGCAGAAAAGCGCATCGTGTCCTATGCAAATACCCATCAGGATATTCAGATCCGTCTTCGCATCGTTGAGCAACAGAGCCTGCATGATTGGATTGCAGATAACGCAATCGTCTGCCAACGAAGGTACGTCAATGTTCAGGTCAGCTTTCATGTTGCTTTCCAGCTTGCAGCCAACTACCTGCACCTCAAACCCGGCCTTCCTGAGAAGCTCTGTCAGGATACGCGTTTCCCTCAACATGGCCGTGCAGGTTGCTATGCCGACAAGAGACGCCCCCATGCAGGACGCAAACTTGATCGTGTCCTGAACGCGTGTCGAATTAACCGTTTCAGCGCTGACTATCGCGGCAGATTCCATTATGAGGTGGTTCTCGGGTTCGTTGTAAAGACGCAGCGCCTCGTCATGCATTTCTTTAGTAATTGATGTTTGAACGCAGAAATCAGGCGCAGTCTTGTCCAGATGTTCGCAAGCTACTACCCGGCAACTCTCGCAAGCAATATCGCTCATCGTCCTCAACGCCTTTCGATCCTGAATTGCACCCAATTCCGCAAGGGAGCGAAAATACCCCGTCTCGCGTCGTTACACACAGGCACAAAATAACACCCAGCAAGAGGAAAGGCAATTCTTGACAAGCGCTCCGACCAGGTCACCTTGCACAAGGGGAAAGTGCGAAGCGCCACACTCGCCCCGAAGACAGCGAGAAGGCCTCTGGCGGATGCGGGGCGCGCGAAAGGATTTCGACGCGTACTTCGCGCGGGACGTCACGCTCGCCCCGAAGACAGCGAGGGCCCGCCCGGCGAGTTCAGATGGCGCGAAAGGTTGAGGACGCGTACTTCAAGTACGCGACGAAACCTTGGAGCGCCAGCTGGACCGCCAGGCGGGCCCGCAGCGTCGAGCTATTTCGCTGGCTGTAAGCCAGCGAAACCTATTACATCATGCCCATGCCGCCGCCCTGGCCTGCTGCGGCGAGAGCGGAGAGGTCGACGCCTTCCTTCGGAATCTCGGTGACCGTGGCCTCGGTGATGAGGATGAGGCCAGCGACGGAAGCTGCGGACTGCAGCGCCGTGCGGGTAACCTTGACCGGGTCGTTCACGCCCATCGCAATCATGTCGCCGTACTCGCCGGTTGCGCAGTTCAGGCCTTCGCCAGTGGGCAGACCCTTGATCTTCTCAACCACAACGGAGCCTTCGAAGCCGGCGTTCTGAGCAATCGCGCGAATCGGAGCCTCGAGAGCCTTGCGGATGATGTCGATGCCGACGAGCTCGTCCTTGTCGGTGGTCTCAATCTTATCGAGCTCGGAGACAACGTCGAGCAGAGCGACGCCGCCACCAGGAACGATGCCCTCTTCGACAGCCGCGCGCGTTGCCTGCAGCGCGTCTTCGATGCGGGACTTCTTCTCCTTGAGCTCGGACTCGGTAGCAGCACCGACCTTGAGCACGGCCACGCCGCCGGAGAGCTTGGCAAGGCGCTCCTGGAGCTTCTCGCGGTCGAAGTCGGACTCGGTGCGATCGAGCTCGGCCTTGATCTGGGCGATGCGATCCTCGATGTCCTTCTTCTCGCCCGCGCCGTCGACGATGAGCGAGTTCTCCTTGGTGACCTTCACGGTCTTGGCGGTGCCGAGCATGTCGATGGTGACATCGGCAAGCGTCATGCCGAGATCCTTCGAGATGACGGTTGCGCCGGTGACGGCGGCCATGTCCTCGAGGATGCGCTTGCGGCGATCGCCGAAGCCGGGGGCCTTGATGGCGACGCAGTTGAACGTGCCGCGGAGCTTGTTGAGCAGGATGGTGGCAAGCGCTTCGCCTTCGACGTCCTCAGCGACGAGGAACAGCGGACGGCCGGTCTTGATGATGGACTCGAGCAGAGAGACCATATCCTGGATGTTGGTCACCTTCTGGTCGGTGAGCAGGATGAACGGATCTTTCAGGTTCGCTTCCATCTTCTCGGCGTCGGTCGCCATGTACGGGGAGATGTAGCCGCGATCGTATTGCATGCCCTCGACGATGTTCACGTCCATGCCGAACGTCTGGGAGTCCTCGACGGAGATAGCGCCGTCCTTGCCGACAGCTTCCATGGCCTCGGCGATCTTCTCGCCGATTTCGGGGTCGCCCGCGGAGATGGTGCCGACGTTGGCAATCTGCTCCTTGGTGTCGATGGTCTGGGCGTTCGCCTTGATGGCCTCGACGACGGCGTTGGTCGCCTTCTGGATGCCGCGGCGGATGCCGAGCGCGTCGGCGCCAGCGGTGACATTGCGCAGGCCCTCGTTGACGATGACGTCGGCGAGCAGGGTCGCGGTCGTGGTGCCGTCGCCCGCGTCGTCGTTGGTCTTCACGGCTGCCTCGCGGATGAGCTGGGCACCCATGTTCTCAACGGGGTCATCGAGCTCGATTTCCTTGGCGACAGTGACGCCGTCATTGGTGACGAGCGGCGCGCCGTAGGACTTCTCGAGGGCGACATAACGGCCCTTGGGGCCAAGCGTGACCTTCACAGCATCGGCGAGCTTGGAAACGCCGGCCGCGAGAGCGGAGCGGGCGTCAGATTCGAACTTGATATCCTTAGCCATTGTTAGGCTTCCTTTCCTTGAAGATACTGAGCAAAGCGGAAGTGGTTCGCGATGGATTCCGAAAGTGGAAAGCCGGGAGGCTTGAAGCAAGCGACCTTAGGGCCGCACGCAAAACCGGTGCCTCACGTTGCGATTTCGGGCCTACCGCGAAAACCGTCAGACTAGCTATTCGAAGACTGCGTAGATGTCCTCGGAGCGAAGGATCATGACCTCTTCGCCGTTGACCTTGACTTCGGTTCCGCCGTACTTGCCATAAAGCACGCGGTCGCCTTCCTTCACGGGCACGGGAACGAGGTTGCCGTCCTTGTCGAGCTTGCCCTCGCCCACCTTGAGAACAACACCCGTCTGGGGCTTTTCCTTCGCGTCGTGCGCGAGAATGAGGCCACCTGCGGTGGTTTCCTCTGCTTCGTCCTGCTTCACGATGACGCGATCGCCGAGCGGCTTCAGGTTCATCATTGCTTGCCTTCCTCTCATCAACCTTGAATCGATGGTTGTTAATACCGAGCTTTCGAGTGCTAGCACTCTTCGCATCTGAGTGCTAACAACATTGGGTAACTATAGCATCTGAAAAAGTGAATGCAAGCATTTTGCAGAAAACTTGAGTGCTAGGGACTTAGGTTTTATCGAATCGTCACACTGCGTTCATAATTCACTTCGCACGCGGGGAGACAAGCCCGCTCTCGTAAGCGCATACCACAAGCTGCGCCCGATCGTGCGCGTCGAGCTTTCCCATGACGCGCGCGACGTGCGTTTTCACCGTTGCGGGCGAAATTACCAGCTCGCCTGCGATTTCCTCGTTGGTAAGCCCGCGCGCCACCAGCGTGAGAATCTCCCGTTCGCGACCGGTGAGCGAGCGCATGGCCTCCCGCGCAGGCGACCCCTGCCGCGCGCCCGCACGTGGACGCGACGCCACGAACGTCTCCACCAGACGACGCATGACCGAGGGCTGGATGAGCGCATCGCCGCGCGCGACGATGCGGATGGCCTCGACAATATCGTCGGGCTCGGCATCCTTCAGCAGAAAGCCGCTCGCCCCCGCAGCGAGCGCGTCGTAGACGTACTCGTCGATGTCGAATGTGGTGAGAACGAGAACGTGCGTGCCCATGAGCAGCGGGTTCGAAGTGATATCGCGCGTGGCTTCGATGCCGTTTCTCACCGGCATGCGGATATCCATAAGCACCACGTCGGGGCGGATCTTCTGCGCGAGATAAACCGCCTCTTCGCCGTTGCGCGCCTCGCCTGCGACCGAAAGCCCATCGTAGGAGTTGAGAATCATGCGGAACCCGCTTCTCACGAGGTCCTGATCGTCGGCAACGAGGATGCGCAGGACGTCCTTCGCCGAGTCCTGGCTGCCCGCCGCAGATGCAGGGGCAGCGCCGCGCGCGACGGGAGCTACGGAAAAACCCGCCGCCTTCGACTTATCCTCATCCATGGGATTCCCCTTCCCCGCTCGCAGCATCGAAGCTTGCGGGCGCATCGCCTACCGGGATGGTCGCGCGAACGCGAAAGCCTCCCCCGCTGAGCCGACCTGCATCGAGAGAGCCTCCGAGCAGCTTCGCCCTCTCCCGCATGCCATCGATGCCGTGGCCGTCCGCCGAGGCAGTGCTGCTTACAGCATTCAGCGCGCCGTCGCCGTCATCTTGCACGGTAAGCGTCGCCTTCGCGCCGTCGCTCGCAAGGACGATCGACGCGTTTTTCGCATGGGCATGACGAACGATGTTGGTCGTGGCCTCGCGGGCGATGCCGAACAGCGCGATGTCGATAAACGCCGGCGTCGCGTCCCGATTGTAGCCCGACGCATCGAGCGTTGCGGCGACCCCTGCTTCCTGAAGGTAATCCGCCAAATCCTCAAGGCGCGCCGTGCCCTCGGTCGGGGTGGTTTCAGCGGAGGAATCCCCCGCCCTGAGCACGCCGATCATCGCGCGGATTTCCTCGAGCGCCTCTTTCGCCGTCTTATGCGCAAGCGACACCGCTTCTTTCGCAGCAGCGGGATCGCGCTCGATCAGGCGCTCGGCTGCCGCCGTCTGAATGCTGACCGCCGAAAGCGAGTGAGCCGTGATGTCGTGGACCTCGCGCGCGATGCGGACGCGCTCCTCCTCGACGCGACGAGCAGCCACCTCTTCACGCGTGCGCTCGGCCTCCTCCGCTCGCTGCTCGGTTGCTCGCACGGAATCGCGATGAGCGCACACGGCCAGCCCACCGAGCACCGAGGCGACCATAAGCACGAGATTTTGCACGTACGCCCAAAACCACAGCGCAGCCGAGGTTCCGCCGTAGGTCGCTGCCGCAAGCGCCGCGACGCTCGCGACGGACGCGATGGCCATCTCGATGCGCGAGCATTCCACGACGATGGTAAACAGCGCAACCATAGGCCCGAAGATGGCGAGCGTCGATCCGTGGAAAGAGCTTTGCAGCCCGACGAACGCCACAAGCGTGAAAACGAAGACAAGCCAGGGTGATTTTCTACGCGCTACCAGGGGAAACGTTGTGAGGGCAAGCGCTATGAACGACGAGGTTGCAGGGACGACCGCCTCGATTCCGAGCATGCGGCGCAAGGCCTCGTCGGGCAGGATAAGACTCGCGGAAACCATGAGCTGCACGGCACCGAAAGCGAAGGCGGCAAGCGCCACGGCAACGTCGATCGCCCAATCGCGCGGGCTCATTTCACGATTATGTATAAGCAAGCTGTCCATGACCCCATTATGCGCAAACCCCGCACGGCGCGCCATACGCCATGCGGGGTATCCGAACAAAACCAGACTTGGAATCAGGGGCCGAAACGAGCAGAACCAGTAGTTGGTGGTCACTTGAGCGAGTTGTGCGCTGCCATTTCTCAGAATAATTCAATTTGCTTTAAGCTGACCTGGGGTTTCGTTCTCGAAGGATGTCCCAAGCCATCGTGAAGGGGAGAATCGGGCGAAAAAACGTCGCACAACTCGTTCAGTTGACCACCAACTAAGGGGTGTGCTCTCGCTACGCGTTGGCAGCAGCGGCCTCTTTCGCCTTCGCAGCCTTCTCGGCGGCCTCCTCAGCGCGCACCTTGGCAATCTCGTCGAGCGCCTCCTGCGGGGTGTACTTGCAGTGGCCGTCACCCATCTTGGTCACCACGATGGCGTCGCCCACCGACACCGTGCCACCGGTGACCACCTCGAAGAAGATGCCCTCGCGCGGGAAAATGCAGTCGCCCGCCAGGTAATAGATGGCGCACTTCTTATGGCACACCTTGCCGATCTGGGAAAGCTCGAGCACGACCTCGTCGCCGATCTTCACCTGGGTGCCGAGCGGCAGTGCAAGAAGATCCATCCCCTCGGTGGTGATATTCTCGGCAAAGTCGCCTTCCTTCACGTCGAGACCCATCGCGCGCGCCTTCTCGATGGATTCCCACGCGAGCAGCGACACCTGGCGATGCCAGTCACCGGCATGAGCGTCGCCCGTCACACCATGGTGCGGGTCGATGTGAATTTGCCCACTCTCAACAGGCTTTTTGCGCGTACCCTTGCGCTCGGAAACGTTGACGGAACGAACGTGGCCGGTGTTTTCCATAATGATTTCTCCCCTCAGTGCGAAAAAGGCCGCCAGTCCGTGCGAGCGAACTCGCGGCGAGGACTTGCGGCCTTTGCGTTAACATCTAGTAACTGAGTAGGAATAATAGAACTCCCAGCGATTAAACGCAAGAAGGAATAATAGAATTTTCTGCGCTGCACGAATTTCGACACGTTTTGTATCGTTTCGTCACGTTTCGCTGCATCGTCATTTGCTTCGACGCGTTCGGGGAAGCAGCACGAAGCCCGCCCCTATGCCCACGGCCACGATCACCGCCTGCACGACGAAGCTCAACGCGTACAGAATCGTCGATGCCACGTCGAGCTTGTCGTGGCCTTTCGAGCGCTTCACCACGTCGGAAAGAAGAAAATGCGCCGCCAGCGACAACACGACGGCGATTGCGCCCAAACACGCGAACATCGCGCGCCATCCCCATCCATAGTGAGGCTCTCTTTCTTGTAGGTTCCCCGCAGCTGGGGCGCGCAGCTTATCGAAGAGGCCGCGCAAACGCAGCTGGTCGGATATGAAGCTAAATAAAGTTTATACCGCCTTTTCCTGGCGTAATGTAAAACATGGGCATCCCGCGCAAATATACATGACGGGCGCATACGGGCGGGCGGAAGCAGGCGTATGAGCGGAAGCGAGTCGCGATCAGAAGCGGGTGCGCAGGGGCGCAAGGGCTCGCACGGCCGCGGGCACAGGCGGGCATACCTGGACGCTCGCTGGAAGGGACACCCCTTAGCGCAGCTTCGCGCGGCGCTGCTTCCAATCGGGCATAAACGCGTCCATGAGCTGGTGGAACCTGGGGCCGTGGCCGCGCTCCAGCAAGTGACACAGCTCGTGGACGACCACATATTCCAAGCATTCCGGCGGATAAAGTGCCAACCGCACGTTGATGCAGATGCGCCCTGTCGCCGGTTGGCAACTGCCCCAGCGGCTCGTCATGTTGCGATACGCGAGCTTGCCCGCCTTCACGCCCATGATCGGCTCCCACGCGGCCACGAGCGCGGGCACACATGCGCTTATCGCTTCGCGCCATTGGGCGACTTCTTCGGGAGTCGCCTGGGCCGCACGCGCCATGGGAGTTTGCGCGGCCTGCGCCATGTGAGATGCGATCCACGCCGCCTTGCGCTGAACGAAGCCACGCACCTCGTCTTCGCTCACCCACGAAGGCGCCGACACGTCCACATGCGATCCGTCGCGGGAAATGCGCAGGTTGAGATTTTTCACACGCTTGCGGGAAAGCCTCACCTCGATGCCGTCGACGAAGAACACGTGCTCAACAGCGGCGGACCGAGCGCTCGAAGCGAAGCGGGTTCGCCCAGCTGCGCCGGCTCGTCTGCCACCTTGAGAACCAAAACTCGCTCGCTTCGGGACGCGCTTGCTGGAGGAGCGAGCGCCCGCAGGTCCAGGCGCGATACGCCGTGTGCGCACGGGGCCTGATTGGTTGGAATACGGCACGGCACCCACCTTTACGCGTCAAGCGCGATCTCGTAGGCGGCGTTTCGGGGAAGCCCGAACTCGACGGCGATCGTCTTGGCAATCTCCTTGTTGCGCGCGCCTTCCGCCTTGAGCTCGGCAGCGCGAACTCGGGCGGCGTCGGCGGCGTCGAGCTGCGCGGCGTCCTCCTCGGCGGCGCTCGGCTCGTCGATCACGATGGCGATCTCGCCTTTGATGGAGCCATCTTCCGCACGACGGGCGAACTCGTCGCGCAGGCTCGGCAGGGTATCGCGCACCACTTCCTCGTGCAACTTGGTGAGCTCGCGACACACCGCCGCCTCGCGCAGAGGAAATGCCTGCGCCATTGACTCGAGCGCCGACGCCACGCGATTGGGGCTTTCGTAGAAGATAAGCGCCGCGTCGAGGGAGCGCAGCGCGTCGAGCATCGCCTTACGCTCGGCATCCTTGCGCGGGAAAAATCCGCCGAAGTAGAAGTGGGGGCAGGTGCATCCGCTCGCCACGTAGGCGGTGGCGCAGGCAGAAGCGCCAGGGAGCACCTCGACGGGTGCACCAGCCTCGCGAGCTGCTCGAACAAGGCGAAGTCCCGGGTCCGACACGCCCGGCATGCCAGCGTCACTGCAATATGCGATCACCTCGCCAGCAAGCACACGCTCGGCAACCTGCGCCGCGCGGTCGCCGATGAGCGCCTCGTCCAAACGCTCGAGCCGCTTCTCGATGCCGAAGGCGGCGAGCAGCTTCCCCGTCACGCGCGTGTCCTCCGCGCACACGACGTCCGCATCCCCAAGCGCCGAAATCGTGCGCTCGGTCATGTCGCCTAAGTTGCCGATAGGCGTCGGGCAGATGATGAGTTTTCCAAATGTGTTAGCCATGCGCGTTAGTATAGCGCGAGCGGAACCGCGGTGCGCAAGAGGGAGTGCACCCGCCACGAGAAAAGGGCGCCGCCGCGACACGAATCGCAGCAGCGCCCTTCGTTTGAGTCTCGGTGGAGCTTGGAACCGAGAGCTGTTACTTCTTGATAGCCTTGAATGCCTCGGTCTGGGCCTTGATGCCGCGCTCGGCAGCCAGGCGCTCGATGGAGGTGGCGCCAAAGAAGCCGTCGATGCCGGGCACGTGCTCGATGACGTACGCCGCGTCCTTCGGCTCGGAAATCGGGCCGCCGTGGCAGATGACGAGCGCGTCGGGGTTGATGTCCTTCACGACCTTCACGATGCCGGTGATGATCTCCACGCAGTCGTCGAGCGTGCGCGCGGTCTCGGCGCCGATGGTGCCGCCGGTGGTGAGGCCCATGTGCGCGACGATGATATCGGCGCCGGCCTTGGTCATCGCGACAGCCTGCTCCTCGTCGAAGACGTACGGGCAGGTGAGCATGTCGAGCTTGTGCGCCTCGGCGATCATGTCGACCTCAAGGCCGTAGCCCATGCCGGTCTCCTCGAGGTTCTTGCGGAACACGCCGTCGATAAGGCCGACGGTCGGGAAGTTCTGCACGCCGTTGAAGCCCTGGTCCTTCAGCTCGGCCAGGTACTTCTTCATGACGCGGAACGGATCGGTGCCGCAGACGCCGGCGAGCACCGGGGTGTCCTTCACGACGGGCAGCACCTCGGCGCCCATCTCGACGACAATCTGGTTCGCGTCGCCGTAGGAAAGCAGGCCCGCGAGCGAGCCGCGACCGGCCATGCGGAAACGGCCGGAGTTGTAGATGACGAAGATGTCGGCGCCGCCGGCCTCAGCCGACTTCGCCGTGATGCCCGTGCCGGCGCCAACGCCGAGCAGGATGTTTCCCTCGGCGAGGGACTTACGGAAACGATCGAGAATTTCCGCGCGGGACAGTTCAAGCATGGTGTTCTCCTTCTTTTTCGAGTACTACCTTTTTCTTGCCGAACATATGCGTTCACGGCGCGCCTGCGAGTTAGAACAGGCGCCGCCGATGAAGCCTGGGGGTGCGTCGCCTTGCGGCGTGCCCGATGACGACGGGATGGCTGCAATCCGGCGCGACGCGGTGTCAAAGGGAAGGCGGAAGCGCGTCGCCCCCGCTCCCCGCTCGTGCTATTTCTCCATGAGGTCGATGAGCTTCTGGGCTGCGGCGATTGCGAACTCGTCGTCGTTTACGTGCGCGTCCATCTCGATGACCTCGGCCTTCGCGGGGTCGACCTCGTCCCTGAGCGTCTTGAAGAGCGCCGCGTCCTCGTCGGGACCGTAGAACGGCTGGCCCTCGGCGTCGATCATCGACACGCCCTTGAGCGGCAGCATGACCGCGCACGGGCCGATCGACATGTTCACCTTGGAGGCGATGGCATGGCCGATCTTCTCGTTTTCCTCCACCGTGGTGCGCATGAGCGTGACCGTGGGGTTGTGCTTGTACAAGTTTCGGGACTGGTACTGCTCGGGAACGGTATCCCACGGACCGAAGTTCACCATGTCGTCGGCGCCGACTGACACGACTGCCGGCACGCCGTTCAGAGCAGCCGCGCTGCAGCGATCGGGGCCTGCGGTGAGCACGCCGCCCGCAACCTCGTCGCACCACTCGGTGGTGGTCAAGTCGAGCACGCCCTTGATGAACCCGCCGTTGACCAGCGCTTCCATGCATTTTCCACCCGTTCCCGTCGCGTGGAACACGAGCACCTCGAAGCCCTTCGACTCCAGGTAGGCCTGCGCCTTCTGCACCGCGGGCGTGGTCACGCCGAACATGGTCGCGGCGACGAGCGGCTTGTGGTCCTCGACCTTGGGGGCGACGTGCTCGAGCATGCCCGTCATAGCGGCGACGGCGTTGTTGAAAATAGTCGCCGAGAAGGAGTTGATGCCCGCGACGTCGACGATCGAGGGGAACATGGCGATGTCCGACGCGCCGATGTAGGGGGACGTGTCGCCGGAAGCCATGGTGGACACCATGACCTTGGGCACGCCGATGGGAAGCTTGCGCATGCCGGCGGTCGCGATGGCGGTGCCGCCCGAGCCGCCCATGGAGAACACGCCGTCGAAGCGGCCGTTCGCATACAGCGTGGGCAGAAGCTTCTCGACGCCGTGCGTCATGGTCTCGGTGGCGAAAGCGCGGTCCTTCTTCTCCACGATGGTCGACATCTCGATATCGACCGCCGCCGCGACCTCCGTGTTGGGAACGTCGGGCATGGTTTGCGGGTCGAAGACGCCGCAATGGATGGTAAGGGTGTTGACGCCCAGCTCCTCGAAGCGGGCCTTCACATAGGCGAACTCCTCGCCTTTCGTGTCGAACGTGCCGATGATAGCGACTGTTTTCACACAGGCCTCCTTAATGTAAGGTTTCGACTCGCTGCACAGTTTAGTTCGCGCGCTACGGCTTGAACGCCGCGTTCGCAACTCGCCACAGCATCACGACAATTCCGCGAAAGGTATTTGTTACACGGCGGATAGCATAAAAGGCTTGTGCTATGCTAACGAGAACCCGACAACCGAGACCCATCCCAAGATTCGCAAGGAGCCACGATGAGCAGCTCATTCCCTCTCGCAAAGGCAACCGCACGATTGTTTCTCGCCCTCTCCCTCGCCTTCGCGATTTGCCTTCCCCTTCCCGTCGAGAAGGCCCACGCACTTGACGGGGGCTTTGACCTCGCGGAAAGCGATGCGGGCAGCGGCTCCGTCGACGACGATGCGATCAGCGC
Organism: uncultured Ellagibacter sp.; assembly: GCF_934617235.1. Taxonomy (GTDB): domain Bacteria; phylum Actinomycetota; class Coriobacteriia; order Coriobacteriales; family Eggerthellaceae; genus Ellagibacter. Next base: position 49,293 of record NZ_CAKTTZ010000003.1, read on the forward strand.
CAACGCCGACGCGTCCCCGCAGCTGGGCGGCTCCGCTTCAAGCGCGCTCTCGCATGCCGCCGAATCCGGCAGCCCGCTCGTCGACTGGACGGCCTGCGGAACCTGTCGCTGGATGATCGATGCGCGCGGCTGTCTCACGATCGCGCCGATGGAGGGCGCCAATAGTGGCGAGCTTTCGTATTGGAAGGACGCGCCTTGGTACGATTACCGCGATTCCATAACCTCCGCACAAATCAAGGACGGCGTCGTTGCCGCAACAACGTTTCGCATGTTCAGAAACTGCTCTCGCCTGATCTCGGTTGACCTATCGGGCCTTGACACCTCGAAGGTGACCGAAATGGGGAGAGAGGACACCTGGGAAAGCGGCATGTTCTCCGGCTGCTCCCGACTCGCCTACCTCGACCTCTCGAGCCTCGACACGTCCAATGTCACGAGCATGGGCTGCATGTTCGAAGGCTGCTCGTCGCTTACCTCTCTCGACCTGTCCACCTTCGACACCTCAAACGTCGTCGACATGAACAGCATGTTCTTCGGCTGCACCAAGCTCACATCCCTCGATCTGTCAGGCTTCGACACCTCGAAGGTAACCAACATGGGAAGCAAAAGCAGCAGAACGGCTGCAGGGATGTTCGAGCGCTGCTCGAGCCTTACATCCCTCGATCTGTCCTCCTTCGACACCTCGAAGGTGACGGACATGAGCCGGATGTTCTTCGGCTGCGCCAAGCTCACGTCCCTCGATTTGTCGAGATTCAACACGTCTAACGTCACGTGTATGGACGGCATGTTCTGGGACTGCTCGGGGCTTTTCTCCCTCGACCTGTCGGGATTCGATACGTCCAGCGTCACAAGCATGGCCGCCATGTTCTGCGGCTGCTCGTTACTCGCACCGGTGAACCTGTCTGGCTTCAATACCTCGAAGGTAACGAATATGAGCTTCATGTTCGAAGACTGCTCCCGCCTTTCCGCGCTCGATTTGTCGAGCTTCGACACCTCGAACGTGACGTACATGGTATCGATGTTCGAAGGCTGCTCCAAGCTCGCCTCCCTCGACCTGTCGGGTTTTGACACCTCGAGCGTCACAAGCATGACGGCCATGTTCGCCGAATGCTCGTCGCTTTCCGCGCTCGACCTGTCAGGATTCAACACCTCCCAGGTAACGGACATGAGCAACCTGTTCTCGTTCTGCTCATCACTTGCGTCCCTCGACCTGTCGGGCCTCGACACCTCGGAGGTGGAGAACATGACCCATATGTTCCTTCGCTGCTCCGAGCTCACCACCCTGGACCTGACGTCCTTCGATACCTCGATGGCGAAGAGCATGGACTATATGTTCTACGGCTGCTCGTCGCTTAAGTCGGTGTCGCTCAGCCAGAAGTTTTCTTTCACGGGACGGGGAATCACGCGCCAGTGCAAGCTACCGAAGCCCCTTGAGAAGAAGGGGTACACGGGGCTTTGGGTGAGCGCGACCGACGGTGCGGTTTACACGCCCGACGAGATTCCCAACTATGTGGCCGCAACCTACACCGCGCAAATCGCCTTCCCCGACGTGGATTACGCGGATTGGTACGGCGAAGCGGTCTCGTTTGTTTCGGCAAAGGGCCTTATCACAGGCTACACCGACGGCGAGAAGGCAGGGTTTTTCGGCGTGGGCGATACGCTGACGCGCGCGCAGTTCGCCACGATTCTCTGGCGCAATGCCTGTCCCGACGAGTACGCGACCTACGACCCCAAGACCGCCGTGGACACAACGGGCATCGAGGGCTCAGCTGACGGCACGTACTACACCGCTGCCGCGAACTGGGCGGTCACCAACAGCTACATCACTGGAATCGACAATCTGGACGGCACGTTCGACTTCGCGGCCGACACGCCCGTGAGCTTCGAGCAGATGATCACCATCCTCTCGCGCGTCGGCGCAAACCCCGACGAGGTCGAGGCGTCAGGAGGCGACCTGTCCGCCTTCGTCGACGGCGATATGGCGAGCGACTGGTCGCGCAAGCCCCTCGCATGGGCGCATGACCTGGGCCTTGTCGAGGGTTACAACGATCCCGACAGGGGTAAGCTCCTCTGCCCGGGCGAGAATGTCGAGCGCCAGCGCGCGGCCACCGTCCTCGCGCGCGCCTTCACCATGGGAGTCCTGAAGTAGCGCGGTGCCGTATAATGCACGTAAACGATTTTGCCTGAGGGAGGTGCGACATGCTCTATCAGCTGATGAATAAGAACACCGTCGTCGCGACGTACAGCGAGCATAAGGATATCGACGACTTTCTCTACGAAGAGGTCGAGCGCTTCGACCCCTATCTTCCCTATGGATTCATCGATATCAACGACTGGATCGACGGGCGAGCCATCGCCAAACACCGAACGTCGATCGAGAAGCTCATGCGCGAGCTCGGCCTTACCACCCGCCATGACTTCATCGGCATGGTACGCTGCCTGTCGCTGACCGACACTTTCTGGATGAAGCGCGAAGACGAAGTTTTGACCTGGGATGACGTATCGCTTTATCGCAATCCCTTCGATGATGTCATCGCGCGCATCGCCTTCGACGGCACCGGCATGTACGGACGGCAGAACTCCCTCACTTCCCCAGAGTTCGCGACGTCAGGCTCGTTTGCGAAATGCTGGATTCGCGAAAACGGGCAGATTTCACTTTTGAAGCGCGGCTCCTCCGGTTATGCGAACGCAGGGTTCGAACCGTACTCCGAGAAACTCGCATCCGATTTGCTCGACGCCGCTAGAATCGACCACGTTCCTTATTCGCTGCTTCGATTCCATAAAAAGCTCGCCTGCAAATGCCCCCTGTTCACATCGGAGCGTGAAGGATTCGTTTCGGCTCACAGATTCTTCGATGGCCCCTTCGGCGTTAAAGACATGCTCGCTTTCGCCTCGGAACACGGCGCTGAAGAGGCATTCCGCGAAATGGTCGTGATGGATGCAGTCATGGCGAACGTCGATCGGCATGCGGGGAATTACGGCTTTTTAGTCAACAATGCGACCGGTGAGATTCTTCGCATGGCGCCGCTGTTCGACCACAACATGGCCTGCCTGCCCATGATGATGGAGATGGACGACTTCGACGAGTACATCCGCCTCATCGGGCCGAAGATCGGCACCGACTTCATCGCCATCGGACGCGCCCTTATGACGCCCGGCATCCGCGCGAAGCTTGTCGACTTGAAGGACTTCGAATACGAGGACCCGGGCTTCGACTACCCCAAATGGAAGCTCGACGCCGTGAACAAGCTGAAGAACGCGCAGATCAAAGCGCTGCTGGCGTAGGGATTGAAAGCCCCAACGTAAGGGTCGAGGAGAACCCTCGAGAACGGAAAAGGCGCCCCGTATTGTGCGGGACGCCTTTTCTGCAAGGTGATTCAACGGCGAAATCGAGGTTACAGCCCCAGGTCGGCCGCCACTTCGGCCGCGCACTTGAGCGCGTCGGCCATCGAGCTCACCACGAGCGAGCTGCCGTTGCGCGCATCGCCCGCGACATACACTGCGGCACGACTCGCCGCAGCAGCGTCTTCGGCGAGCTCAGCGCGATGCGTCGCCGCGGCCGCGCCGGTCGCGCCGCCTTCCATCACGGGAAGGGGACGGCCCGTCGTCGCCACGGGAACGCCGAACGCATCGAACACGCCGCGCTCGGGACCCGCGAAACCGCAAGCGACAAGCACCAGCTGCGCATCGATTTCCCGCTCAGAGCCCTCGACCGCAAAAGGCTTGCCCGCCGACCAATCGAGCAAGTGAACCTGAAGCCCGCGCACGTGCCCGTTGTCGTCCAGGAGCACACGCTGCGTGTCAGCGCACCATTCACGCAGGTCATCACCCTGAAGCGCAATAGCCTCCTCCTGGCCGTAGTCGGTCTTTTTCACGTTGGGCCACTCCGGCCACGCATTGGAGGCCGCACGCACCTCGGACGCGCAGGGGCCGTATTCCAGCTGGCGCACCGTGCGCGCACCCTGGCGCACCGCCGTACCCATGCAGTCGTTGCCCGTATCGCCGCCGCCGACAACGACGACGTCTTTGCCCTCGGCGCTGATAGCAGGCTCGCGGCCCTCGAGCAGCGCGCGCGTCTGCTCGGTGAGATAATCGACCGCGTAGACCACGTCACCCGAGGCGAGGCCTTCCTCGAAGCCTTCGGCGCGAACACCGCGTGCCGCACACGCGCCCGCCGCCACGACAACCGCGTCGAATTCCTCGGCAAGCCCCACAGCCACCGCGGAATCGGCCGCGTCGGTGTTCAGGCGAAACTCGATGCCCAGCTCGGCCATGAGCTCGGTGCGGCGCGTGACCACCGACTTCTCGAGCTTCATGTTCGGGATGCCGTACATGAGAAGGCCGCCCGCACGGTCGTGGCGCTCGACCACCGTGACGCGGGCACCGCGGCGCGCGAGATCCCAAGCGGCGACCAAACCCGCAGGTCCCGAACCGATTACGGCAATGCTCGGCGCATCTGCGGCCGCAGGCGCGAACCTGCGCGGCCCGCCGTGTTCCCATTGCCAATCGGAGATGGCGCGCTCGTTGTCGTGGATTGTCACGGGCTCGTCGTTGCGGCCTAAGTTGCACGCCGCCTCGCACAGCGCCGGGCACACGCGGCTCGTGAACTCGGGCATGGGACTCGTGAGCGACAGACGCGCCGCCGCCTCGCCCCACTGGCCGCGCCACGCGAGGTCGTTCCACTCGGGAATCAGGTTGTGAAGCGGGCACCCCGAGGGGCGTGCCTTCCCAAACGAGGCCCCGAACTGGCAAAACGCCACGCCACATGCCATGCAGCGGCTCGCCTGCTCGCGCTGGCCCTCTTCGGGAAGATTCACACCCAGCTCGTTGAAATCCTGCGTGCGCTCCGCAACGGGACGCAGGTCATGAGCATGACGACCATGCTCCAAAAATGCTCCTGGCTTGCCCATCGCTTACTTCCCTTCCGTCATGGCGTCGAACGCGATCTGCAACGCCTCTTCATGCGACTTCCCCGATGCCTCGGCGGCCTCGACCGCGTTGATCACGCGCTCGTAATCGCGGGGAATCACCTTCACGAACAGCTTCTTCAATGTGTTGAACTGGTAGAGCAGCTTGATGCCGCGCGGCGACTGCGTGCGCTCGGCATGCTCCTCAATCAGACTGCGGATGAGCTCGATCTCGTCCTCGGAGGGCTCGCACAGGCGCACCATGTCGAGGTTGCAGTTGTCCGCGAGCGTGCCGAACTTGTCGTACACGTACGCCACGCCGCCCGACATGCCCGCCGCGAAGTTCGGCCCGACCTCGCCCAAGATGAGCGCGATGCCGCCGGTCATGTACTCGCAGCCGTGGTTGCCCACACCCTCGACGACCACCGTGGCGCCCGAGTTGCGCACGGCGAAACGCTGGCCGGAAAGGCCGTTCACAAAGCCCTTTCCGCTGGTCGCGCCATAGAACGCCACGTTGCCCACGACCACGTTCTCGTCGAACTTATACGTGGCGGCCTCAGGCGGGCGCACCGTCAGGATGCCACCCGAAAGGCCCTTGCCGAAGTAGTCGTTCGCGTCACCCTCGATGTTCAGCGTGATGCCGCGCGGCAGGAAGGCGCCGAAGCTCTGCCCGCCCGAGCCGTCGCAGTCCACCGTGATCGAGCCCTCGGGAAGCCCCTCGGGATGTTGGCGCGTCACCTGGCTGCCGAGCATCGTTCCCACGCAGCGGTTCACGTTGGCGATGTCGGCGCTGAAGCGGATGGGGCGCAGATGCTCACGCGCGTCGGCCGTGTAGGGGATGAACAGCGTCGCGTCGAGCGCGCGGTCGAGCTGGCAATCGGGCGCCATCGAGGGGAGGAAGTGCTTGCCCTCGGCACCGGGGATGGCCTGGCCGAACTCATTGGTGGCCGTGGCGAGCATGTCGGCGAGGTCCATCTCGTTCGCCTTCCAGTTGCCCGGCACCTCGACCTGGCGCAGGTACTCGGGATGGCCCACCATCGCATCAACCGTGCGGAATCCGAGCTGCGCCATGATTTCGCGCATTTCTTCGGCCACGAACATCATGAAGTTCACGACGTATTCGGGTTTGCCGGCAAAGCAGCTGCGCAGCTTGCAGTTCTGCGTCGCGACGCCGACGGGGCAGGTGTCCTGCTGGCAGTCGCGCTGCATCATGCAACCCATGGCGACGAGCGGCATGGTGGCAAAGCCGAACTCCTCGGCGCCGAGCAGTGCGGCCATGACCACATCGCGCCCGCACATGAGCTTGCCGTCGGTTTCCACGACAACGCGACTGCGCAGGCCGTTGCGCAGAAGTGTCTGCTGCGTTTCGGCGAGGCCGATCTCGAACGGGATGCCCGCATGGTAGATCGAGTCGCGCGGGGCTGCGCCCGTGCCGCCGTTGTGGCCGGAAATGGTGATCTTGTCGGCGCCGCCCTTGGCAACGCCCGTCGCGATAGTTCCCACGCCCGCGAGAGCACACAACTTCACCGACACGCGCGCACCGGGGTTCGCGTTTTTCAGGTCGAAGATGAGCTCGGCTAAGTCCTCGATCGAGTAGATGTCGTGGTGCGGCGGCGGGGAAATGAGCCCCACACCTGGGGTGGAGCGACGTACCTCGGCGATCCAGGGGTACACCTTCTTGCCGGGCAAATGGCCGCCCTCGCCCGGCTTCGCGCCCTGCGCCATCTTGATCTGGATCTCAATGGCCGAAGACAGATAGCGGCTCGTCACGCCGAAGCGGCCCGACGCCACCTGCTTGATGGCGCTGCACTTGCTGTCGCCGTTGGGAAGCGGCGTCTCGCGCGCCGGGTCCTCGCCGCCTTCGCCCGTGTTCGATTTGCCTCCGAGGCGATTCATCGCGATGGCCAGGCACTCGTGCGCTTCCTTGGAAATGGAGCCGTAGCTCATGGCGCCCGTGTTGAAGCGCTTGACAATCTCGCTTGCAGGCTCGACCTCGTCGATCGGCACCGGGGCGCCCTGCGGCGCGAAGTCGAGCAAATCGCGCAGCGTGACCGCGCGGCCGGGAACGTGGCACGCGGCGCTGTATTCCTTGAACAGATCGTAGTCGCCTTCGCGCACCGCACGCTGGAGCAGATAAATCGTCTGGGGGTTGATCAGGTGCTCCTCGCCGTCGATCGGGCGCCACGAGGTCACGCCGAGCGTCGGAAGCTGATCGGGCGCGGGCGTCTTGTCGAGCGCAATCGCCTTGTCGTAGCGCTCGTTCAGCTCGCGTTGCACACCCGCGGCATCAAGACCGCCGATGCGCGTGGACGTATGCGTGAAGCACTCGTCGACGAACGCGTCGTCAAGGCCCAGAATCTCGAAGATCTGCGCGGAATGGTAGCCCTGCATCGTGGAGATGCCCATCTTCGACATGATGGACGTGATGCCCGCAGTGACCGCCTTATCGTAGTTCGCAACAGCCGTGTCGCCGTCCACATCGAGTTCGCCGCGCTCGCACAGATCGCGGATGCACTCGTGCGCCATGTACGGGTAGATTCCCGATGCGGAATAGCCCACCAAGCAGGCGAAATCATGCGCCCGCATGGCGTCGCCGGCTTCCACGAGAAGGTCGGCGTCGGTGCGCAGACCCACGTTAATCAGGTGGTTGTGCACCGCAGCGAGCGACAGAAGGCTCGGGATGGGAACCTCGCCCTCGCCCGCGCGGTCGGACAGCACGATCAGGTTCGCACCGCCGCGCACGGCCGCTTCCACGTTTTCGCGCAATGCGGCAAGCGCGCCTTCAAGCGCACCCGGCTTAGCGTCGCGCGGATAAGTGCAGCTGAAGCGCGCCGTCTTGAATCCGACGCGATCGATCGAGCACAGGCGGTTGAACTCGTCGTGCGTGAGCATCGGACTCTCGAGGCGCACGAGGCGGCACGTGTCGCGGCAGTCTTCCAAGAGATTGCCGTGGTTGCCGACGTAGAGCACCGTCGAGGTGACGAAGCTTTCGCGCAGCGCGTCGATCGGCGGGTTCGTCACCTGGGCGAACAGCTGGTTGAAGTAGTCGAAGAAGCTGCGGGTCTTTTTGGAGAGACACGCAAGCGGCGCGTCGGTGCCCATGGATGCAAGCGGAACCTGGCCCTTGTTCGCCATGGGACGGATGAGCTCCTGCACGTCGTCGAAGTGGTAACCCAGCTTGGCCATGCGGCGCGTGAAGGGCACGTTCGCATCCTTCTCCGCGGCAACCTTGGCAGCCGCGGCAGCAGGCTCGGGCAGGGGCAAGTCGTCGACGGAGAGCGTTTCCTCGCCGAGCCAATCGCGGTAGGGCTTTTCGTTCGCATAGCGGTTGCGAATCTCGTCGTTCCAGATAACACGCCCCTGAGCAGGGTCTACTTCGAGCATCTCGCCAGGGCCGAGGCACCCCGCCTGCAGGATGTCCTCAGGATCGACGTCGATTGTCCCCACCTCAGAGGACAAGATGAGCCAATCCTTGCGCGTAATGTAATAGCGCGCCGGGCGCAGGCCGTTGCGGTCGAGAGCGGCACCGAGCATGCGGCCGTCGGTAAACGCGATGGCGGCAGGCCCGTCCCAAGGCTCCATGAGCATGGACTGGTAGGCGTCGTAGGCGCGGCGCTTCTCGTCGATGCGGTCGTTGTTGTCCCACGGCTCGGGGATCATCATGGTGACGGCGCGATCGAGCGGACGACCGTTCATCGTCAGGAACTCGAGTACGTTGTCCAAGATGGCGGAGTCGGAGCCCTCGCGGTTGATAATCGGCAGGATCTTCTTCAGGTCCTCGCCGAGCACCGGGCTGTAAAGCTTCGGCTCGCGTGCGCGCGTCCATGAGATGTTGCCGCGCAGCGTGTTGATCTCGCCGTTGTGGATGATGTAGCGGTTCGGATGCGCGCGCTCCCACGACGGCGTCGTGTTCGTGGAGTAGCGCGAATGCACGAGCGCAAGGGAGGTCTCGACCGCCGCGTCGTTCAAGTCGGTGAAGAAGCGGCGCATCTGGGTCGCCACGAGCATGCCCTTGTAGACGATAGTGCGGCTCGACATCGAGCACACGTAGAAGATCTTGTTCGCGAGCGCCGGGTTCGCATCAGCTGCGCGCTCGATGGTGCGACGGCACACATAGAGCTTGCGCTCGAAATCTTGGCCTGCGGAAACGTCTTCTGGGCGACGCAAGAAAGCCTGCAGGATCGTCGGCATGCACGCTTGCGCGGTGCTGCCAAGGTCGTGCGGATCGACCGGCACCTCACGCCAAAACATCAAGGGCACGCCGCACTTCGCGCAGCCTTCCTCGAAGACGCGCTTCGCATCGCGCACGCCGATTTCGTCATCGTGCGGGAAGAAGAGCATGGCGACGCCGTAGTCGCCTTCCCCCGGCAAAAGTTGGCCTTCTTTTTGCGCTTCCTTGCGGAAGAAGCGGTGCGGAATCTGGAAGAGCACGCCTGCGCCGTCGCCGGTGTTGCGCTCGAGCCCCGTGCCGCCACGATGCTCCAAGTTGACCAGCACCGATAGCGCATCATCCAGCATGGCGTGGCTGCGCTCGCCTTTCAGATGCGCAAGCGCGCCGATGCCGCACGCATCGTGCTCGTACGATTCGCGGTAAAGACCCCTCGCGGGCTGCTTCGCCTCGCCAGCCGCGCATGCCCCTTGCGCAGCTTCGCAACGAGGCGCCCCCGCCTGTTCGCTCAGTTGATAGTTCATATGCGATCCTTCGTCTATAGGGCTGCCGTTTTACCAAAATGGCAGTCTATGACGTAGTGTATCGGCTCTTTCACGCTTTGTTTCAAGCTGCAACATGGTTATGACAACCTGGAAACACACTTGAAACAAAGCGCTCGCGATGCGACGGCGGACGGCAAAAAGCATGGGGGGAGCAAGGGCGAGCGGCGGGAAGGGCGAGCAGGAAAACGAGGGGACGGGAGCGAAGAACAACGGGAAAGCGTGAGGCGGGAAGCGGGCGCCTCGTGTACGCGAAACGCCCGCCCAACTCACGGCAGCACTCGAGTCCCGATTACGCGAGCTCGGTTTCCACCTCGAGCTTACCCGCGTCCTGCGCTTTGCCATGCGACCCGTCAGCGTTCACGAAAGTGTCGCGAGCCGCGCGGGCCTCCGCCTCCTTCTCCGCCAGATTCGCCTTCGCGACCGAGATCATCAGCTTGATGCGGTTAAGCTGGTTCACCTCCGACGCACCCGGGTCATAGTCGACGGCCACGATGTTGCTCTCGGGATAGCGGCGGCGCAGCTCCTTGATCACAGCCTTGCCAACCACGTGGTTCGGCAGGCACGCGAACGGCTGGGTGCACACCACGTTCGGCGCGCCGGTCTTGATGAGCTCCACCATCTCGGCGGTGAGCAGCCACCCCTCGCCCATCGAGTTGCACAGCGAGAGGATCTCGCTCGCATATTCGGCCAGCTCATAGATGTTCGCCGGCGGGTTGAAGCGCGACGACTCGGCAAGCGCCTTGTTCACCGGCGCACGGAACTTCTTGATGGCGGAAAGTGCCACCTTCGACCCGAGCGCACCCTTCGAGCTGCGCCCGAGCGGATCTTTCTGGAAGATGCCGCCCGCAACGCCGAAGAGGAAGAACTCGATGAGCCCCGGCACCACGGCCTCGCACCCTTCGCGTTCGATCACGTCGACGATCTGGTTGTTCGCCGTGGGGTGGAACTTCACGAGGATCTCGCCCACCACACCGACGCGCGGCTTGGTTCCCTCGCCCTGCAACGGCAGCGTGTCGAAGTCCTCCACGATCTGGCGGATCGTGCGCTTGAAACGACCGTAGGACTCTCCGCTTTCCAACTGGCCCTTGCACGTAGCCATCCAGTGGTCGAACAGGCGATTCGCGCTACCGGGCTCGACCTCGTAGGGGCGCGTGCGGTAGAGACATTGCATGAGCACGTCGCCGTACTGCAGCGCATACACGGCCTGGAGCAGCATCTTCGGCGTGATCTTGAAGCCGGGGTTGTGCTCGCCCAAGTCCTTGAACGAGATGGCGATCACGGGAATGTGCGCGAGGCCCACAGCTTTCAGCGCCTTGCGGATAAGCGAGATGTAGTTGGTGGCACGGCAACCGCCGCCCGTCTGCGTGATGAGCACGGCAAGCTTGTCGGTGTCGTAGCGCCCCGACATGACGGCTTCCATAATCTGGCCGGTGACCAGGATGGACGGGTAGCAGATGTCGTTGTTCACGTACTTGAGGCCCGCGTCCACCGCGCCGTGGTCCACGCTCGGCAGAAGCTCGACGTTGTAGCCGAAGCGGCTGAAGATGGGCACCAAAAGCTCGAAATGGTACGGCGCCATCTGCGGGGCCAAGATGGTGTAGCCCTGTTCCTTCATCTCCTCAGTGAACACCGCGCGCGGGAACTCCGTGTCGGCACCTTCGCGCTGGCGCATGCGCTCCTGAGCCTCGGGCGCAGCCTTCTCGTTGAACGCATCGGGGATGGCGTCGGGCGAGATCTCTATGTCGCACGCAGGGCAACTTGCGGGCTTCGCGGTACGTTCGGCCTCTTCATCGGCCTGATCCTTCAGCGCGGCAAGGAGGCTGCGCACGCGGATGCGCGCGGCGCCCAAGTTGGACACCTCGTCGATTTTAAGCACGGTGTACACCTTGCCCGCCGACTCGAGAATCTCCTGCACCTGGTCGGTGGTGAGCGCGTCCAAGCCGCAACCGAACGAGTTCAGCTGGATGAGGTCGAGGTCGCGACGCTCGGTCGCCACCTTCGCCGCGGCATAGAGGCGCGTGTGGTACATCCACTGATCGACCAGGCGAATCGGGCGCTCGAGCGTGCCCAAGTGCGCGATGGAGTCCTCGGTGAGCACCGCCAGCCCGAAGCTTGTGAGCAGCTCGGGGATGGCATGATTGATCTCGGGGTCGTTATGATAGGGACGGCCCGCCAGCACGATGCCGTGGGTGCCCGTTTCCTCCATCCACTTCAGGGTCTCGGTGCCCTTCACGCGCATGTCGCGCTTGAACGCCTCGTCCTCGGCCCAAGCGGCGTCGACCGCAGCGTCCACATCCGCCTGCGTCGGGGCGGCAACACCTTCGCCCATGAGCTCGGGGTGCGCCTCGATAAGCTCCACCATCAGGCGTTTCTTCAGGTGTTCCTTCTTATCGTAGGGCAACCACGGGTTCAAGAACTGCGTCGACGACTCACGCAACTCGTCGATGTTCAGGCGCAGCGCCTCGGCGTAGCTCGCAACGATCGGGCAGTTGAAATGGTTGCCCGCCGTGTCGTCCTCCTGGCGCTCCCATTTGCTGCAGGGGAACCAGATGAAGTCCGGATGCTTGTCGAGCAGATTCATGATGTGACCGTGCGAGAGCTTCGCCGGGTAGCACACGCTCTCCGACGGCATGGATTCGATGCCCGCCTCGTAGGTCTTCTTCGTGGACGGGTCGGAAAGCACCACGCGCCATCCGAGCTTCGTGAAGAAGGTGAACCAGAACGGGTAGTTCTCATACATGTTGAGCGCGCAGGGAATACCCACCGTGCCGCGCGGGGCTTTGTCGGCGGAAAGCGGCGTGTAGTGGTCGAACAGGCGCTTGCTCTTGTACTCGAAAAGGTTCGGCACCTGCTGAGATTTCTTGTCGAGCGAGCCAGCACCCTTCTCGCAGCGGTTGCCTGTGATGAAGCGGCGATGCTTGCCGGTGCTTTCATCCTTACCGAAGTCGTTCACCGTGAGCAGGCAGGCGTTCGAGCAGCCCTTGCAACGCACGGTCTTGTGCGTGGGAGCGAGCGACTCGATCTGCTCGAGGGAAAGCAACGTGGATTTGACCTGCAGGGCGGCTTCTTCGGCGTCGGCGGAACTCCGCTCAGAAGCTTCGCAGCCTTCGCTGCGTCCCGCGGACGCCGAAGCAACCTGGTCGGAAGCCGATTCAACCTGCGGGACGGCGGCAGCCGCGGTCGAGCTGCGCTCAGAATCTTCGCAGCCTTCGCTCCGCTCGCCGGCGGCTTCCGCCTGATCGGAGTTGAGGGCGTCAGCTGCTTCAACTTTCTCCGCGGTGGATTCTTTCGCTTGCCCAGGATTGAGTTCCGCCTGGTCGTTCCCTGATCCCAACGCCGCAACCTGCTTGCGGTAGCGATCGCGCGCGAGGAGTGCGGCACCGTAGGCGCCCATGTTGCCCGCAATGTCGGGGCGCACGGCATGCACGCCTGCGAGCTGCTCGAACGCGCGCAGCACGGCGTCGTTCAAGAACGTACCGCCCTGCACGATGACCTTCGTGCCCACATCATGCGGGTCGCGGATTTTGATAACCTTGAACAGCGCATTTTTGATGACCGAGATAGCCAGGCCCGCGGCGATGTCACCCACCGTGGCGCCTTCCTTCTGCGCCTGCTTCACGCGGGAGTTCATGAACACGGTGCAGCGGCTTCCCAGGTCAACAGGGTTTTCCGCATGGATTGCCGTCTTGGCGAACTCGGAAACGTCCAGGTTCAAGCCCGTCGCGAAGCTCTCGATGAAGCTGCCGCAGCCCGACGAGCACGCCTCGTTCAGCATGATATGGTCGATCACGCCGTCCTTCACGCGCAGGCACTTCATGTCCTGGCCGCCGATGTCGAGGATGAATTCCACGCCCGGAAGCATCTGCTGAGCGCCGCGCAGGTGCGCGACCGTCTCGATCTCGCCCGAGTCGACGCGCAGCGCCTCTAAGAGCAGTGCTTCGCCGTATCCCGTAACCGTGGCGTGGCCGATGGTGACAAGCGGTTCGCCCGTTTCGGCGTCGACCGGCATCTCGTTGTAGAGCTTGGCGATGGCGGCCTTCGCGCACCCCAAAACGTCGCCTTTGTTCGATACGTAATGCGACCAGAGCAGGCTGCCTTCCTCGTCGATGAGCGTCGCCTTGAACGTGGTCGAGCCCGCGTCGATACCCAGATAGGCCACACCCGTGTAGTCCATGAGGCTCTCGCGCTTCACGCACTCGGCGGCGTGGCGCTCGTTGAACTCGTCGAGCTCGGCGTCGTTCGCAAACAGCGGCGGCAGGCGCACGACTTCGGAGCCCTGGATATCGCCCAGGTTCTTCAAGCGATCGAGCACATCGGAGAGCTTCTCGGCGCGCACGGTCTCGCTCGCCGCGCCCGCGATAGCGCAGCCGCTCGCCACGAACAGATGCGCGTTGTCGGGCACGATGCGGTGCTCCTCGTCGAGCTCGAGCGTCTCGTAGAAACGTTTGCGCAGCTCAGGAAGATACTGCAGCGGGCCACCCAAAAACGCCACGTAACCGCGGATGGGTCGGCCGCAAGCGAGGCCGGAGATAGTTTGCGTCACGACGGACTGGAAGATAGAGGCAGCGATGTCCTCCTTGCGCGCGCCCTCGTTCAAAAGCGGCTGCACGTCTGTCTTCGCGAACACGCCGCAGCGCGAGGCAATGGGATAGATGGTGGTCGCGTTTTGCGCGAGCTCGTTCAAGCCGCCCGCGTCGGTGTTCAGAAGCGCCGCCATCTGGTCGATGAATGCGCCGGTACCGCCTGCGCAGGTGCCGTTCATGCGCTGCTCGATGCCGTTGTCGAAGTAGATGATCTTCGCGTCCTCGCCGCCAAGCTCGATAGCAACGTCGGTTTTGGGAATGAAGGTCTCGACCGCGGTTTTGCTCGCGATAACCTCCTGCACGAACTCGATGCCGAGCCACTGTGCCAAAAGCAGACCACCCGATCCAGTGATGGCGATCGTCATACGCTCATCCCCGAAGCCTTCGGCAGCCTCGGAGAGCACCTCCACGATCGTCGCGCGCACATCGGCGTGGTGACGGCGATAGACCGAGTACTTGACCTGGTCGCTTTCGTCCAAGATAGCAAGCTTCACCGTCGTCGAGCCGACATCGATACCGATATGGAGCGCGTCTTTCACAACGGGTTCCCCAACCGGAGTCGCGTCAACCGTCGTGGTGCGGGGCGCACAACCCTCGCCCGAGCATGCGCCAAGCGACGCCTTCTCGTCCGCCGTCAGTTCCTGATTGTTCATGTTTCCGTCTTCCATCGTTATCGCCTTCGTTTACAGCTTGATCGGATCGCCCGGTTTGATGAAGAAGAGCTTCATCGCGATAAGTGCCATGTCCTGGGAGCTCTCGCGCATGCCCGTCTCGACCCAACGCGTGATGACCCCCAGATACGCGCTCGCATAGAACGCGACGTAATATTGCACGAACGGCTCGGGATTGTTGCGATAGCGCTCGTGCAGGATGGTTTGGATGATTTCGGTGCACAGCGCATCGCGCACGCGCGGCCCGAAGCTCGGGTCACCCTTGGGGCCCATCACCGCATGCAGGAAATCGCCCTGTTCGCGCAGGCAGTCGAACAGTTCCACCAAAAAGGGCATCGGGCGCTTGCTCACGCGATAGCGCATGACGTCTTTCAGGCCGATTGTCTGCATCTTAGCCTGAAGAGCATCGAGATCGGCCATGATATCGCCCTCGAGCGCACGGAGCAGCCCGTCTTTGTCCCCGAAGATGTTGTAAAGCGTGCCCCGATTGAGCCCCGCGCGAGCGCACAGGTCGCTTGCGGAGAACCCGTCGAGCCCGCATTCCTCCGTCAGCTCGATGAAGGCCTCGCGCAGCGCCTGTTTCGAGCGCGTGATCCGCCGATCTTCGGAAGCGGCACCTTCGTTCGCCGAACATGCCATAAGCTCCACCCCCCATTCGACAATCCGACCAATAATAAACATATTGTTCAATAGCGTGATTGTAGCGAGCGGACACGCGAATGGCAACGGATTCACGCCCTGTTTACACAGGTTTTGCTGGAAAAACAGGAAGGCGGCAAAGCGTTGGCCGCTCGTCTTCCCGCCGCCGCACCGAATCGCCGTCGTTTTCCCGCTAAAACGGTGACGGCTGTCGTTTCCCCTCCAAAACAGGGTATCCTGTTCGGAGAAATCAACAACCCGTACGCTATTCAAATGCCCATTCGCGAGAGGGAGAGCGCTTTATGCAAATCACACCTGCCGAAATCGCCGAAACACTGGCGATGGTGAACAAGGAGCATCTTGACATTCGAACGATCACGCTCGGATTGAACCTGCGAGGATGCACCGATTCGGACGTCAACACGATGGCCCGCAAGGTCTACGACCGCATGACCACCGCAGCCGAGCAGCTCGTTCCCACCGCCGAACAGCTCGAGCGCGAATACGGCATCCCCATCGTAAACAAGCGAATCTCGGTGACGCCCATCGCCGAGATCTGCGCGGCGACCGACGCCCGCGACCTGTCGCCTATCGCTGTGGCCATGGACAAGGCCGCGAAGGTCGTCGGCGTCGACTTCGTCGGCGGCTTCTCCGCCCTCGTGCACAAGGGCGCATCGCGCGCGGACAACAACCTTATGGACTCCATCCCCGACGCCCTCGCCGCGACCGACTTCGTGTGCTCGAGCGTGAACGTAGGCTCGACGCGCGCGGGTATCAATATGGACGCCGCTTTCAAGATGGCAGGCATTGTGAAGAAGACCGCCGAGGCAACTGCCGATCGCCAGTGCATCGGCGCAGGTAAACTGGTTGTTTTCTGCAATGCCGTGGAGGATAACCCCTTCATGGCGGGCGCGTTCCATGGTTCGGGCGAGGCCGACGCCGTCGTGAACGTGGGCGTTTCGGGCCCGGGCGTTGTGCGTTCGGTGCTCGCTAACATGCCGAAGGACGCCGACATGACCGCCATCTCGGAAGCGATCAAGGCGACCGTCTTCAAGATCACGCGCGCGGGCGAGCTCATGGCTCGCGAGGCGAGCAAGCGCCTGGGCGTGACGAAGGGCATTCTCGATTTGTCGCTCGCGCCGACGCCGGCCGAGGGCGACTCGGTCGCGGAGATCCTGGAAACCATCGGCGTCGGAAAGTGCGGCGGCCCGGGCACCACGGCCGCGCTCGCCATGCTCAACGACGCGGTGAAGAAGGGCGGCGTCATGGCGTCGTCGAGCGTCGGCGGGCTTTCGGGCGCGTTCATTCCCGTCTCGGAAGATGCCGGCATGATCCGCGCAGCCGAGGCAGGCGCCCTTTCCCTTGAGAAGCTCGAGGCCATGACCTGCGTCTGCAGCGTGGGCCTCGATATGATCGCCATCCCGGGCGACACCTCGGTGGAAACGATCTTCGGCATCATCGCCGACGAGTGCGCCATCGGCATGATCAACAACAAGACCACCGCCGTGCGCGTCATCCCCGCCATCGGCAAGAAGGTCGGCGACCGACTGGAATTCGGCGGCCTTCTGGGATACGCCCCCGTCATGCCCGTGAACGGACACGCCGGCACCGTCTTCGCCCACCGCGGAGGCCGCATGCCCGCCCCGATCAACAGCTTGAAGAACTAGCGATTCGGCAGATTGCCAGTTCTCATACTGTCCGCCTGAGCGAGCACGCCCCTTCTCAATGATTTCCCAAACAGGGGCTTTCGGAAGGTATAACAAAAAAACGATGCGGGGCTCGTCGGAATTCCGACGAGCCCCGCATTTTGTACCATGAGCATACAATTCTTACGTAGTCATCGTACTCAGCTTGAGCGAAAGACTCGATAAGATAAGTTTTGCCAGTCTGGCGGGCGCCATCGACCAGCAAGACCTTTCTCCTCGCACTGCTCTTCCAACGCTTCAAACTGCCGTATGCAAGTCGCTCAAGCATAGCGTTCTCTATCCCATTGCCTCTAACTCAACCAATTTTTAATCAATTATGCCTCTAAATCAACTAACTATTTCGCTAAATCGCCTCTAATTCAATTACTGCTATTTAGAAGATGAGACCGTCTTCGTGCCAGTCAAGCTTCGAAGACACTTTTCCCACACTTCCCTAGATAAAGAAGACACGGGCGAGAGGTTTCTGCTTTCGCTCGTGGACACCGACCATGGATTTCACGCTTTTCGGCTGCCTTCTGAGATATGCCCCGTCATGCCCGCGAACACGAGAACGCTGGCACCGTCTTCGCCCACTGCGGAGGCCGCATGCCCGCTCCGACCAACTCGCTGAAGAACTAAACGGGCTGAAACATCTTTCGAAAATAAGGGGCCGAGCGAAATGTTCGGCACTTTATTTTTTACGGTGCGAAACCGTTTTTGGTACGCAAACAGCACCAACTCTAAAAACATCAAGAGGGGCCGAAGCACTTCACTTCGACCCCTCCCCGTTAAGCAAGAAGCTCGAGAAAACCCACTCCCCTATCTATCGAAACCTCAGCACGTATCCGCAGGTCGGCGGTAGGTGCCTTCCGAACAATGCGGCTGCGGGCGTCAAGCGCCGGCAACGCTCGCATTTCTTAAAGCGCTCGTCGTACACGCAACAGAGCCGCGAATCCTCATCGAGGAACTCGCACGGCGCCGAGAAGTCGATGCCGACAGAGCCGTCTTCGTCGACTTCCCGTTCGTAGCAGCACATGCCGCAATGCATGCACACGTCCTCCCACGAGCCGCCGAACCACGCCCGCAGCGCCGCAATCGGCTTCGGCATCGTTCGACTAGTCCCGCGTCAGCTTGCGGTGGAGGCGATGCGGCTTCGAAGCTTCCTCGCCCAAGCGCTCGACGCGATTCTTCTGATAGCTGTCGAAGTTGCCCTCGAACCAGAACCAGTTGCCCGGATTCTCGTCGGTACCCTCCCACGCGAGGATATGCGTGGCGATGCGGTCGAGGAACATGCGGTCGTGGCTCGTCACGACGGCGCATCCGGGGAATTCGAGCAGCGCCTTCTCCAAGCTGGAAAGCGTCTCGACGTCCAGGTCGTTCGTTGGCTCGTCGAGCAGCAGCAAGTTGCCGCCCTGCTTCAGCGTGAGCGCGAGATTCAGGCGATTGCGCTCGCCTCCTGAGAGCACACCAGCTGGTTTCTGCTGGTCAGAGCCTTTGAAGCCAAAGCTTGCCACATACGCACGACTCGGCACCTCAGTCTCGCACACCATCATGTAGTCAAGCCCGTCAGAGACCACTTCCCACACGTTTTTCTTGGGGTCGATACCCTCGCGTCCCTGGTCAACATAGGAAAGCTTCACCGTCTCGCCCAGCTCGAGCGTACCCGCGGTCGGCTGCTCCTTGCCAACGATCATCTTGAAGAGCGTGGACTTGCCCACACCGTTCGGGCCGATAACGCCCACGATGCCGTTGCGCGGCAGCTCGAACGACAGGTTGTCGATGAGCACGCGATCGCCGAAGCCCTTGCAAAGCCCGTCCACCTTGAGCACGTTCGCACCAAGGCGCGGACCTGCGGGAATATGGATCTCGGTGAAGTCAACCTTCTTCGACTGCGCGGCCTCGGCCACCATCTGGTCGTAGCGCTCCAGACGCGCGCGGCTTTTCGCCTGGCGCGCCTTCGGGGACGAGCGCACCCACTCGAGTTCTTCGGAAAGGCGCTTCGCCAACCTCTCGTCGCGCTGCTTCTGCGACGCCAGGCGTGCGGCCTTCGTCTCGAGGTAGGTGGTGTAGTTGCCCTTGTAGGGGTACAGATGCCCGCGGTCGACCTCGCAGATCCACTCGGCCACGTTGTCCAAGAAGTAGCGGTCGTGCGTGACGGCGAGCACCGCTCCTTGGTACTTGTGGAGGAACTGCTCGAGCCACAGGACGGACTCGGCATCCAAGTGGTTCGTCGGCTCGTCCAAAAGCAGCAGGTCAGGCGCCTCAAGCAGCAAGCGGCAGAGCGCCACGCGCCTGCGTTCGCCGCCGGAGAGCACGTTCACCGGCATATCGGGGTCGGGACACTGCAGCGCGTCCATCGCCTGCGAGAGCTGGCTGTCCAAATCCCAGCCGTCAACTGCGTCGATAGCATCCTGCAGCTCGCCCATTTCCGCCATGAGCGCGTCGAAGTCGGCGTCGGGCTCGGCCATGAGCCCGCCGATCTCGTTGAAGCGATCGATCTTCGCCTTCACGTCGCCAAACGCGAGCTCGATATTCTCAAGCACCGTCTTGTCCTCATCGAGCGGCGGCTCCTGCTGAAGGATTCCCACGGTGTAGCCGGGCGTGAGGCGCGCCTCGCCGTTGGAGACCTCCTCCATGCCTGCCATCAGCTTCAAAAGCGTGGACTTGCCCATGCCGTTCGGGCCGACCACGCCGATCTTCGCGCCGGGATAGAACGACAACGTAACATCATCCAAGATCACCTTGTCGCCGTGCGCCTTGCGCGCCTTGTACATCTGGTAAATGAATTCGGCCATTCGATAGACTCCCTATTGTCCTGGTCATTGCATACGTTGGCATATTGTATCAAGCAAACGTCTGCAACAGCTCGAAGGTTTCCAAATCGTCGGGCACATGGAGATTGCCACCATACACGCTGCAGCCTTCGGCGAGATAGCGATCCTTGCGATGCGCCAAGTCGTCGTCCTCCGTATGGTAGAGCACGAGGTTTTCCACGCCGAGCTGCTCCGCCGTCGCGCATGCCTCGCGCACGGTCCCATGGTGAATCGGGTGGGGATTATAGCGCTCGATATCGGCATGACGACAGTAGGCCTCGTGGACAAGCCACGCCGCCCCTTCGACATGCAAGAAGTTCTCGCTGGTCAGCGGCTCATCTCCGCTGCAGGCGAAAACCTTGCCCGGCGCGTATTCCATCGTGAACCCGAACTGCTTGGCAGATCCAGTCGAGTGGATGTCGAAGAAGGTCACGGGGCGCCCGAGGATCTGCGCCGCGTCGCCTTCTTCAACCGCATGTAGGAACACACGCTTGTCGATGAACGCCGACTCGCTCGGGCGAAGCAGCATATGGGCCAGCTTATCGGCGGCTGCCACGACATCGCCGTTTCCCCAGAAGTGGAATTCCCCCTGATAGTTGCCACATTCCATGCCGTAGCACACCACACGGAGAATCCAAACGGACCCGAGCAGATGGTCGACGTGGGTATGGGTGACGAACAGGTCGTGGATGGAATGCCAATCGATGCCCGCACGCTCGAGCTGGGTCAAGATGCCGTTCCCGCCGCCCGCATCGACAAGGAACGTACGACCAGGTGCCTTCCCCATCGCGCCGTCATCCTGAAGCGCAAAGCACGCGTTGTAGCATTTCGTTGCGAGCGCATGGCCAGTGCCCAGCATCGTTAACCGCATGGTAAAACCCTTTCGCTTCATGCCTTCAAGGCCTTTCGGGAAAGACTAGCACCTTTCAGGATAGCCTTCGGCACCTTCCCCGAAGAAGCCTTCAACCCCTTCCAGAAAGCCTTTGCCAAAAAAGAAGGCGCCGCTTTGAAAGCGACGCCTTTAGCCCTTCATCAGTTGCGACGTGAGTGAGGGCTATGCAGCTGAACCCAGGCGGGTTCCTTAAAACGTTTCGCGAACCACCAAAGTATCGAGCGGTTCGGTTTGCTCGTGGCGAGGACTCGGTTCAGCATCCTCAGCACGGTGCCCTACCATCATAAGGTCTACGAGCACATAATTGTTCGGGATATTGAAATTCTTTCGAATAATCGCAGAATCATACGCCCCAACCCAGCAACTTCCGAGGTTTTCGGCGGCCGCAGCGTTCGCGATGTTGGTGAGCACGATCGACGTGTCGATGTCGCCGAAATCGCCCGTTTCGTAGCCGAGGCCCTTCGCGGACGCATCGGCATCATAAGCGCCGATAATCACCGTGGGCGCACCGTAGCGGCAGCTGGTCGCCTCGTCGATCTTTGCAAGACCCTCGTCGCTCTGTACCACGCAGAGGCGGAACGGCTGCGAGTTCTTCGCCGTGGGGGAAAGCTGCGCCGCCTGAAGCAGCACGTCGAGCTCCGCGTCGGTCAACTGCTGATCGGAAAACGAGCGCACCGAGTAGCGCTTCTTCAAGAGGTCGAGATATTGCTGCCCGTCCATGCCAGCTCCTTCGGTCGATTGCAATGTTTTGAGAACAGTATACCCCTGAAGGCGGGGAATTTGAGGGTGCGAAGCTGGGCGAACCGAGGAGGCTCGATAAGATCCCCCGCGGGAAGGTCACGCCAAGAAAAGCCGCGTCTTAGCCCCGAAAGACTGCGCGGACGAGGTATTCCACGTTCCCTTCCGCACCCTTAATAGGCGACTCGATGGTGCCCGTCACCTCGAAACCCTCTTGCTTAAGAGCGCAGCGCACTTCCTCCACCGTGCGAGCACGCACGGCCTCGTCGCGCACGATACCGTGGTCCGTTTCGTCATGACGGGACTCAAACTGGGGCTTGACCAGCCCTAAGAACACACTCGCCGGCGCGTCTTCGGTCGCCGGGCGTGACAAGCGCGCGAAAGCGGGAGCCAACACGGCAAGCCCGATGAAGCTCACATCGCACACGATCAAGTCGAACGGCGCGCCCAATTCCTCTGGATCGGCGAGCTTGATGTTCGTGCGCTCGAAAACGCTCACGCGCTCGTCAGTGCGAATCTTCCAAGCAAGCTGGCCATAGTTCACATCGACGCACGCCACATGCGCAGCACCCGCCTGCAAAAGGCAATCGGTGAAACCGCCCGTCGACGACCCAACGTCAATGCAGTTCAGCCCTCGCACATCCTGCCCGAACGCGTCGAGCGCGCCCTGCAGCTTATGCCCCCCACGCGAGACGAACTGTTTGCGCCCGCGCACGACGATTTCCGCATCAGGCGCCACCTTCACCGCGGCACTCGTGACGTACACGTCGTCCACCTTCACCTCATGCGCGAGCACAGCGCGCAAAACCGTGCCTGCATCAGGAAAAACTCCCTGCTCAACAAGGAGTTCGTCAAGGCGTATCTTTTTAGGCTTTTTCATCATAGGGGCATTATACAGGCTTAATACACGAACACAAGTTCGTTTTTCTATGATACACTACGTTGGTGCAAGGTGGCGGGCTACCCCCTATCCCATTAGGAGGTTGCTCATGGTTACCTATACGGAATTGTTCACATTCTGTCTGGTTGTGATAGCGGTTATCGAGCTTTCGTTACGCTTAAGAAAGTGAAGTAGCCGCCCCCGCTAAGACGGGAAACGGCTACTCCCACAAGCTAAAAACTTGAAACCGGGGTAGCTGCCGTAGCAGCGGCGAGCCACCTTGCACGCGTTCAGTATACCATCCTGGCCCGACGCTCGGCCGGACAATCCACCGTTAATCCTTCGGAAGCAAAAGCTGCGCGATCTGCACGGCATTAAGCGCTGCGCCCTTACGGATCTGATCGGCAACAACCCACATCGACAGGCCATGGTCGACCGTGTCGTCGCGGCGAATGCGCCCCACGTAGGTGTCGTTCGTGCCCGCGAGCAGGCCGGGCATCGGGTACACATTGTTCGCGGGGTCGTCCATCACGGTGACACCGGGCGCCGCAGCGAGAGCCTCTCGGGCAGCCTCGGGCGTCACGTCAGCGGCGAACTCCACGTTCACGGACTCGCCGTGGCAGCGCAGCACGGGAACGCGAACACAGGTAGCGGCAACCTTCACGCCCTCGTCGCCCATGATCTTCTTCGTCTCCGCGACCATCTTCCACTCTTCCTTCGTGGAATCATCGTCGAGGAACTTGTCGATATGCGGAATGCAGTTGAAGGCGATGCGGTGCTGGAACGCCGACACCGTAAGCTCGTCGTCGGGCGTGCCGTCCAGAAACTCGCGCGTCTGGTCGTAGAGCTCGGCCATCGCGGGCGCGCCAGCACCGCTTGCCGCCTGATAGGTCGAAACGACGACGCGGGTGATTTTCGCCAGGTCATAGAGGGGTTTTAAGGCAACGACCATCTGGATGGTCGAGCAGTTCGGGTTGGCGATGACGCCCGAGTGCCACGACACGTCGCCCGGGTTCACCTCGGGAACCACCAGGGGCACGTCCTCGTCCATGCGGAATGCGCTCGAGTTGTCGATCATGACGGCGCCCGCGGCAACCACGGCCTCGCGCATCGCCTTGGAAACATCAGAGCCCGCAGAGAACAACGCGATGTCGACGCCCTCGAACGACTCGGGGGTCATTTCCTGTACCGTGAGCGCACCTGCGGGAACGTCGCCGCAACCCTCGAAGGGAAGCTTCTTGCCAGCTGAGCGAGCAGACGCGAGCGCGCGCACCTCGCTCGCGGGGAAGTCCAGGTCATGCAAGACCTTCAGGAACTCATTTCCCACAGCGCCCGTCGCACCAGCAACGGCGACAACCGGATGAGCAGGGATAACCTTCGTCCAAGCCATACTTACCTCCCTATCGGCCCTTGTTCATCTTGGCGGCGATTTCTTCCGCCGAAAGCTGGGTTTCCACGAACACGCTGTCGGAATCCAGGCCGAAAGCGGTGTGCAGGCACTGGACCGCCTGAGCAGCCTGCGCGGCATCGACAACCACGGACAGACGAATCGGGCTCGTGGAGATAGCCAGGATGTTGATGTCGTTTTCGCCCAGCGTTTCGAACGCCTTCGCGGCAACGCCCGGCGAGGACTTCATGCCCGTGCCCACCAGGCTTACCTTCGCGATGTCCTCGTCGACGATGTAGGTGCGCGCGTTGATGGTCGGCACGATGCGCTCAACGGTTTCGCGGGCGCGCGGCAGATCACCGCCCGGGCAGGTGAAGCTGATGTCGGTGATGCCCGACTCCGACACGTTCTGGATGATCATGTCGACGCTGACCTGGTTAGACGCCAGCGCGCTGAACAGCTTCGCCGCCACGCCCGACATATCGGGAACGCCGCGAATCGTGACCTTGACCTCGGACGTGTCGTGTGCAATGCCGGTGATTACCGCTTCCTCCATGTCGGGAGCCTCCTTGATATACGTGCCCTCGGCGTCGGAAAACGCCGAACGGGAATGGATGACGACGTTCCATTTGCGGGCGAACTCGACGGCGCGCATCTGGAGCACGCCGGCACCCGCGCCGGCAAGTTCGAGCATGTCGTCGTAGGAAATCTGGTCGAGCTTCTTGGCGCGCGGGCATACGCGCGGATCGGCGGTGAAAACGCCTTCGACGTCGGAATAGATCTCGCACACGTCGGCGTTGATTCCCCAGGCCACAGCAACGGCCGTCGTGTCGGAACCACCGCGGCCGAGCGTGGTCATGTCATCGTTGTCGTCGATACCCTGGAAGCCCGCGATCACCGGGATGATGCCCTTGTCGACCGTCTCCATGATGCGGTCGGAGCACACGCTGACGATCTTCGCCTTGTTGTGCGTCCCGTCCGTGCGAATGCCCGCCTGGCGGCCCGTGAAGCTCATGGCGTGATAGCCCTGCGCTTCAAGCGCCATGGCCAGAAGCGTCATCGACACCTGCTCGCCGGTCGAAAGGAGGCGGTCAAGCTCGCGCGCTGGAGGATTCATGTTGAGCGCGTTTGCAAGTCCTACCAGCTCATCGGTCGTTTTTCCCATCGCCGAGACGACGGCGACCACATCGTCGCCCGCCTTCTTCTTGGCGATGAGCTTGTTCGCGACCATCTTGATACGCTCGGGCGACGCGACCGACGTCCCCCCGAATTTGCATACGACTAACGACATCTCGATCTTTCTTTTGAAAGGGAAACCTTTGCGCCACTATACCAAACGGCTCGGGATACACTCCCGAGCCGTACACGAGCGAGCGATTTTCCATGCCGAGTACACCAAGCCGCACGTCGCGCGGGGGAAGCACGCAGTTGCGAGCTGCATGTCGCGCGGGGAAAGCGCACGACCCCAAGCCGCACCTCGCGCGCAAACGGCGCCCCAGCCTCTACTCTCCTGCCGCCGTGCCCTCGGGCATCTTCAAGAGCAGCACGAAGCCGACGATGAACAACACCGCCACGGAAAGGACGCCGACCGAGCTCGAACCCGTCACCTGGGTGAATACGCTCACAAGCAACGTGCCCATGATGGTCGCGTACTTGCCGAAGATATCGAAGAAGCCGTAGTACTCGTTGGCGTGCTCCTTGGGGATGAGCTTGCCGAACTCGCTGCGCGAAAGCGCCTGGATGCCGCCTTGGAACAGGCCGACGCAAATCGCGAGCACCCAGAACTCGGCGGCGCTGCGCAGGAAAAACGCCGCGAACAGCGTAATCAAAAAGTACGCGAACACGGCGATGAGCAGCATCTTCTTCGTGCCGAAACGCCCCGCAAGGCGCCCGTAGGCAATCGCCGAGGGGAATGCCACGAACTGCGTGACCAGAAGCGCCAGCACAAGGCTCGTCGAGCTGATGCCCAAGTCGGTGCCGTAGCTTGTGGACATCGCGATGATCGTGTGCACGCCGTCGATGTAGAAGAAGAACGCCAGCATGAACATCATGAGCCTGCGGTCGTGGAAAATCTTCTTGCACGTCCCCACAAGACCCACGATCGTGTTTTTGAACAGGTGCTCCTCACGCGGCTTGTAGTGCGTCTGATGCACATCGCGCCAGATGGGAACGCTGAACGCGAGCCACCACACCGCCGTGATAACGAACGAGATGCGGATGCCGTCAAGCTGCCCGATCCCGAAGTTCTCGCCGAACAGCACGAGCACCAAACAGATGATGAACGGCACACACGACCCGATGTATCCCCAGGCGTACCCCTGCGACGACACTTCGTCGTAGCGTTCCTCGCTCGACGCGGCGTCCACCAGGAAGGCGTCGTAGAACACAAGCGACGCGTTCAACATGACCGACGACACCACGTAAATCACGAGGAACACCATCGCGTCGGAAGGAATGCCCATCACGGCGAGCGTCACCGCGCCCGTGCCGATGGTGCCTGCGAGGAACTTCTTCTTGTTGCCTTTCAAATCGGCGAGGCTGCCGAGAAACGGCATGAGCAACGCCAGCACAAGCGAGGCCACTGTCGAGGCATAACCCCAGGCCACAACCGCGGAAGAGTTCGGATCGGCAATCGCTGAGAAATAGATGGGGATAAGCGTCGATGCAAGAAGCACGTAGGCCGAATTGCCCACGTCGTAGAGGACCCAGCTGCGCTCGGGTTTCGTCATATGGGTGCGCGACAACGCAACGCCTTTCACTCAAAGTTTGGAAAATCCCTGCTCACGCGTCATGGCGGCCTATGTAAAACGTACGCAAAGACGCATGGGGGACGTTAACAAGCCGCTCATCATTGTATATGATGCTTTACTTAGCGACAGTAAAATTCCCGTCAGGGGCTCAAAGGATGGAGTTCAGACTATGCCGGCAATCATCACGCACGACACGTTCGGGCAGGACGCCTACGCGCGTCATTTCTCCTCCATCGGCGGAACGAAGGACGAGGCCGAGGCTTTCCTCTTGGGAAACCAAGGGCCCGACCCGCTGTTCTACTCCGTCCCCAACCCCCTGCTCTCGTCGGTCCATCGACTCGGGAACATCATGCACAAGGAGAAGCCGAACGAGATTCTCGTCGCCTTCAAGCAGGCAATCGACGCGCTCGATGAGGCGGATCGCTCCGTCGGGCGCGCCTACGCGCTCGGGTTCTTGGGCCACTACGTGCTCGACTCGACCATGCATCCGCTTGTGTACTTCCACGAGTTCCAACTGTGCGATGCAGGCGAACCGGGCCTTTCGCGCGCAGACGGCAGCGAGGTGCACGCAGTTATCGAAAGCGAGTACGACGAGATGGTGCTCACGGTGAAGCGCGGCGAAACGGTGGCGACGTTTAACCCGGCCGTGAACATCCTCAAGGGCTCCGACCGCATGCTGCGCATCGTGTCGCACATGTACGCAAACATGGCGTTCTCCGTGTTCGGCAAGATCATCCCGCATAACGCATTCGGCGACGCGGTGCGCTGCTTCCGCCTGGTGCAGCACCTCTTCCATTCGGGCTCCGGCGTGAAGCGCGAGGCTATCGCGCGCATCGAGGAGCTGGTGCGCCCGTACTCGTTCTACCGCGCGATGAGCCACCGCGCGATCCTGGCGGAGACGTGCGCGTACGACAACCGCGAGCACGCCGCCTGGGAAAACCCCTTCACGCACGAGAAGTCGACCGACAGCTTCTGGGATCGTTACGAGAAGGCGCAGCGGCGCTTCGACGAGGTGAGCGTGTTGTTCGACGCCGACGGCTTCGGCTCGGAGGCGGCGGGCGCCATCACGCGCGACCTCAACTTCTCCGGCGAGCCCGTCGAGGCAAAGCTGCTCGCAGTGGAGTAAGGGCGCACGCCATTTTTCCTCCCCAAAGATTCGGGGCCTCATCATTCCTGATGAGGCCCCGTTCGCTTTTAGTGTTTGCCGCGCTTTGCCGGCTGTTCCCACACCCCGGTTGACGTTCCTGTGCCTTGGCAGCTGCTCCCGCACCCCGCCAGCCGTTACCGTATCTCGCCCAGCCGTTCCCGCGCTACACGTTATCCCCGCGCTCTTACACGTTCTTCAGCAGGATGGTGCTCATGCAGTCGGCGGCGTGCTCGGTCGCGTCCGCGCAGTTCTCCATGTGCTCGAAGATGCGCGACCACACCATCACGCGCATGGTGTTCTCGCAGTCGGTGGTGTGCAAATCGCGGATGACGTGCATCAACAGCTGGTCGGCCTCTTCCTCGTAGGTGTTCACCTCGATGACAAGCGACTTGAACTTCTTGGACTTCTTGAAGTTGCGGAAGTCCTCCATGGCCTTGTTGAGCGCCTTGCACTCCTTCTTCAGCAGCTGCGCGAACTCGAGCGCATCCTTGTGCATGATATGCACGTCGTACATGTAGAAGCGCTGGATGACCTCTTCAAGCTCGTCGATGATCGTGTCGAGCGCCTGAGCAAGGCCGATGATGTCCTCGCGGTCGATCGGCGTGATGAAATCGGTCGCCACGTTGCGGAAGATATCGTGGTTGATGTCGTCGCCCTTGTGCTCGATGGCGTGCGCCTTTTCCATCGTCTCCTTGAGCGCGTCGGCTGTGGAGAAGTCCTCGATAGCCTTGATGAGCAGGTCTGCCTCATCGACCGCAAGCTCCGACAAGCTCTCGAACGCGCTGAAATAGTCGTACTTATGGTGCCTCTTGCCCATTCATCGACTCCTTTTCGCTAAGCGAATTGACCAGAAGAACGCGACCTTCGGGAGGGGTCGCGATGCCGCTCAAACGACCAGATTTTAACGTGCTCTTTACTTAGTTCTCAACGCTATTCGCTCGAATTGCCGCGGACGATATCAGAATACCCCGCAGCGGCGCAAACGGCGGGGCCTACGCCCACTGCGCGAAGGTGCGACCACGCTCGGCGCCGATGGTGGTCTGCCTGCCGTGCCCGGGAAGGACGATCGTCTCATCGGGCAGAAACGCCAGTTTGCGCAGCGACGCGCGCATTTCCTTCATGCTTCCGCCCTCGAAATCGGTGCGTCCCACAGACCCCTCGAACAGCGTATCGCCTGAGACGAGGACAGGCGCGCCGCTTGTGTGGTTGCCGAATTGCGGTGCGAGGAACAGGCACAAACCGCCCTTGGTGTGACCAGGGGTTATCATGACCTTCCATCCCATATTGCCGATTTCTAGGATATCGCCGTCCTCGGCGCGATAATCGATCGGACAGGTCTTGAACTTCCAGTTGTCGCGGGAGAGGGGCCTCTCCCCGCAAATTTCGGGAGCATCGATCTTCGATGCGATCACCGTCGCGCCCGTCAGACGGCGCAAGTCAGCCGCCGCACCCACGTGGTCGGAATGACAGTGCGTCAGCACAATCGCGTCAAGCTCGCGCCCACCGAGCGCACGCATGATCCCCTCTGCGTCCGACGACGGGTCGACCACCATCGTCGCCTCGCCATCCGAAATGAAGTACACGTTGTTCTCGAGCATTCCCTGCACGAGAAAGCACACGTCAACGCACGTTTTTTTCACCACTCGAAGAGACATCGCCACAACCTTTCGATACGAGCAGTCCGCCTGCCGGCCCAGCGTAGGAATGAAGCCGCCGCGCCCGCGAACGGACAACCATTACTTCTTCTTTCCCCCTTGCCCGGGGAGCATGCGATGCGCGTCGAACACGCCCTCGAGCCCGAGCAGCTTGCGCTGCACCGCGTCGATGAGCGAGATGTCCGACACCTGGAACAAAAAGCGCATCTCGACCATGCCGTCGCGGTGTGAGATGGTGTTGCAGGACAGCACGTTCGCACCGATGTCGGAGAGGACCACCGTGACGTCGCGCAACAGGTTCAAGCGGTCGATCGCCTCAATGTAAATCTCCACCTTGTAGGACGTGCTCGACGGCGCGGAGTTCTCCCACTCCACCTCGATGATGCGCTCGGGGTGCTTCATGAGCTCCTCGGCGTTCGGGCAATCGGCGCGATGCACCGACACGCCGCGGCCGCGCGTCACGAAGCCCAAGATCTTGTCGCCCGGCACCGGGTTGCAACAGCGCGACAGGCGCACGAGCACGTCGTCGACGCCCTTCACGACGATGCCGTTCGAGCTGTGCGCTTCGCGGCGCTTCGGCGAGACGACGCTTGTGATCATGGGGGGCATGACACCGGGGCTCGTCTCGGATTGCCCGAGCGCACCGGCCCGCGACTCCTCGTTCCCGTCGTCGACAAGCAGCTTCAACAGGCGGTTGCCCACATGCTGCGGGCTTTCCTTCCCCGTGCCGATGTTGACAAGCATGTCATCAGGGCTTTTGTAACCCATGTGCTCGGCGATCGTCTTGATTGCACGCATCGAGTTGGCGCTCGAGATGCCGATGCCGTGCTTCTTCATCTCGCGCGTCAGGCGATCGCGGCCTATCTGCAGGTCGTCGGAGCGGCTCGCTTTACTGAAGAACCCGCGGATCTTGTTGCGCGCCGAGGGCGTCTTCACGATATTCAGCCAGTCGCGCGAAGGCGTGGCGCTCTTCTGCGTGAGGATTTCCACGCGGTCGCCCAGCTGCAGCTCGTAGGTCAGCGGCACGATGGCACCGTTCACCTTCGCGCCCACACAGTGGTTGCCCACCTCGGTGTGGATGGCGTAGGCGAAATCGACCGGCGTGGAGCCCGCCCGCAAGCTCATGACCTCGCCTTTCGGGGTGAACACAAACACCTCGGTCGGCGCTAGGTCAACTTTCAGGTCCTTCAGGAACTCGCGCGAGTCCTGCGTCTCGTCCTGCCAGTCGACCATCTGGCGCAGCCATGCCAGCTGCTGATCGAGCGCCGCGTCGGCCTTCTCGCCCTTCTCCTTATAGCGCCAGTGCGCCGCCACGCCGTATTCGCTTTGGCGATGCATCTCCTCGGTGCGAATCTGCACCTCAAGCGGCCTGCCAGCAGGGCCGATGACCGTGGTATGCAGGCTTTGGTACATGTTGAACTTCGGCATGGCGATGTAGTCTTTGAATCGCCCGGGCATCGGGTGCCACAGCGTGTGCACCGCGCCCAGCGCCGAGTAGCAATCCTTCACCGACTTCACGATGATGCGCACGGCGATGAGGTCGTAGATCTCAGAGAAGCCTTTGCCCTTGTTCACCATCTTTTGGTAGATCGAGTACAGATGCTTCGGGCGGCCCATGATCTGACAGACGATGTTGACCTTCTTCATCTCGTCGTGCAGCGTGTCGATCACTTCGCCCAGGTACTGCTCGCGTTCGGCGCGCGACTCGGTAACCATGCGGCTGACCTGCTTGTACTTGTTGGGTTCGAGGTAGTAGAAGGAAAGGTCCTCAAGTTCCCACTTCACCGAGTTGATGCCCAAGCGGTGCGCGATGGGGGCGTAGATCTCGAGCGTTTCGCGCGCCTTGAAGATGCGACGGTCCTCCTTGAGCGCCGAGAGCGTGCGCATGTTGTGCAGGCGGTCGGCCAGCTTGATCACGATGACGCGGATGTCTTTGCTCATGGCGACGAACATCTTGCGGATGGTTGCCGCCTGCTTGTCCGACAGGCTTTCCACCTCGATGCGCGTGATCTTGGTGACGCCGTCGACGAGCGCGGCCACGTTCTCGTTGAACTCGGTTGCCACGTCCTGGTAGGTGACGTCGGTGTCCTCGATCGTATCGTGAAGTAGCGCGGCGCACAGCGTCTCGCCGTCCATGCGCAAGTCCGCCAGGATGATGGCGACCTCGACCGGATGGATGATATAGGGCTCGCCCGATTTGCGCGTGACGCCCTTGTGCGCCGCGTCGGCGAAGCGGAACGCGCGCTCGAGCATGTCGCGCTCCTCGTCGGTCAGGTAGCCGTCGGTCAGGCGCTGCAGTTCGACGAAGCGCTCTTCCGGGGTTTCCGTCGAGTGAAGCTCCCCCACCTCGGTGGGACGAGGCGCCACCGAAAACGATTTCTCGGGCGTGTATGCGCGCCCGAGCATGACATCATCAACCGTTTGTTTTTCGGAAGACGACTTGAGCGACTCGCCGAGCATTATCTCGTCATCGCCGCCGTTGCGGCCGTTGGTGCTCATGTCAGTCCTCCTTTCCCTTGAAACTAAATCGTAGTGATTTCATTCTACTCGATTCGTCAAAGGGAAAAGAGACGCTTACGCAAACGCACGCATCAGGGCATCAGGAGCTTTGAGGACTTTGAAAGTGCAACCTTTTGTATCGCTCGGAAAACTCCTCGGAGAGATAGAGCGTTATATTCCTGCCTTTCCCCTGCAGCTCAACATCGAGCTTTTCGTTCGAGTAGCCGTCGCCTCTATAGGTCGGGTAAACGTAGAAGTACGCACTTTGCGGAACGAGCGCTCGAGCCGATATCGTTCCCGTTTCGTCAGTAGCGCGAAACTCAAGGATTTCATTCTCTGGTTTCGTCAGACAACCCGAGTCGACCTCAACATTGGCCGCTGGCTCACCATCAGCCAGAAGGAAAGTGAAGGAGAAATCGACGACTTGCTCGACATCGGATTGCACTTGGCTGGCGGGCTGTTGAGCACACCCGAATACACAGCAAGCGAGCAAAAGAGCAACTATGGCCAGTGCGCCAATTCTGATACGCACGACTTCCTCCTAGTATCGTGTCGAAAGGCCATTTAAGTCATCGTACGAAAAAGATGTGCGCACCCAGTTCATAGGGAAAGTGCGAAACATAACGGCGTCTTGAACGTAAGACATCATTATCAGCGATAGATTAACATGGATATTCTTTGTTAGGAATATTCTTTTCTCAGGATTTTTAAAATCGAACTGGCCCCTGGATTTACAGTCAAACCATTCGCTAAATATGATTGGAATTAAGAAGACTACACCCGACACGTACCGCTTCTACAGGATACTTGCCGGGGAGATAAGCGAGCCCTAGGAGGGGATAGGCCATGGGAAAGAGGGAGAGGGAGTACGACCCCGCAAGGACGCTGCGGCGCATGCGCAACTTTGTCGTGGCGGTGCTGCTCGCAGTGCTCGCGTGGCTCCTCCTGAGCAGGGCCTACGCCGCGATGCGGGCCGACAACGCCCTCGACGAGCTGTACTACAGCACGCTCGACTCGCGTTCTTGCGACGCCCTGTGGGAGCAAGGCCACCTCAGCCCGACCGTCCTGGCGTCGGCCCTGAGCGCGTACAGGAACGACAGGCCCCGTATCTGCATCGAGGGGGCGTACTCCCTGTATGGGTACCAGGGGAAGGACGCGCTCGCGCCGTTCAACAACAACTACGTCTACCTGTTCGGCTACCAGGACGGGCGCACCGTAAGCGACGGCAGGGTGGAGTCCTTGTCGTGGTACATCGAGGACGGGGGCGAGACGGGGCACTCGGAGAAGTACCCACAGAGGTGCGTCGTGCTCTGGATGGGCTTCTCCCAGGAGGGGCTCGGGGGATATCCCCCAGGAAGCAATCCGGCCTCCTTCGATAGATATAGCGCCACCTGGGTCTACGACGTCGATTCGAAGGCCCTCTGGCTCGACAGCGTGTACGGTCCGTCAGGAGACGAGGAAAACGGGGACAGCGCTTTTGTGGGGGAGATCAGCCAAGACAACTACGCCGAAAGGATCTTCGGGCTCAACGGGGCCGACCCCGTGCTGATGATAGACCGCAGCCGCCAGGCCATCCGCGACGTGGTCCTGCGCGGCTACCTGGAGGGCACGGGGCTCTCCTACGACGAGGTGGAGTCCGAGCTCTCTAAGGTCGACCCGATAATCGACGCGGGGGTCGACGAGGCGAAGGGAATCTACCGGAACGCAGGGCTCGCCAGCTAGCGCGCGAGCCCGAAAGTTCCACGCCTAGCAAAGGCGAAATCGCAGGCAAGAGCTACCGCTGCCTTCCTCGCACCAGTCCCAATGGCGCACCGCCATTCGCCATCGCCCGTCGCCCGCCACAGGTCACCTTCCCCTACCGCAGATGCAGAGGCTTCATCTGCGGGGTGATGGGCCCGGACACACGCTGCTCAAGGCGCGCGCAGTCGCAGTCGATCACCCACTCGTAGAAGGCCTTGAAGATGTCGCGCTCGCCTAATCCCTCGCGATAGCGCACGCTGTCAGTCAGCTCCACGCGCCCGGCGCCTTCCTTCACACGCACCATACGCGCGCCCTCGCCCGACGCGTAGGCCACATGCGTCTCGATAAGCCCCAGCTCGCGGAAGACCGCAATGCCGCACGCCGCCGACGCCGCCGTTATCTCGCAGCCCGCACCGCTCACGATGTGCGCGAGTTCGCCATCGGCCATCTCGAAGAACTCGCCAGGCGTCTTGCGCTGCCACGCGCGCAGCGTGCGGTACACCTCGGCAAGCACGTCGTGGTCGGGCGTCATGTCCTGCAAGATGCGGTCGTTGTGCTTCACGTCCGAGCGTCCGAACAGCAGATGGACGCGCGCATCCTTGCCGTCGCGCCCCGCACGACCGCTCATCTGGTTGAACTCGATCTCGTTGTATGGCAACTGGAAGAGCACGACGTTGCGGATGTCGGGGATATCCACGCCCTCGCCGAACGCCGACGTGGCCACGAGCACCGCAATCGCACCCGTGCGGAACAGTTCCTCGACGCGCGTGCGCTCGGCGCGCGAAAGGCCCGCGTTGTAGAAGCCGATAAGCGGCGCCATCTGTGGCACGCGTTTGCGCAGGTTGCGAGCGAGCGCCACCGACTGCTCGCGCGAAGACACGTAGATGACGCTCTTCTCGCCCTGCGCGACGAGCGTCGCCAGGTAGTCGCCGCGATTGCGCAGGTTGCGCTGGTCGACCACGTGGAGGTTCGTGCGCATGGTGTCGTCCACCACATGCCCCGCCACGGGAAGCACACGATCGATGTCGCTGGTAACAGCCTCGTCCGAAGTTGCCGTAAGCGCAAGCACAACCGGGTTGCCCATCTGCGCGATAGCGCTTCCGAGCTGCGCATATGCGGGGCGATGGCCCGCGCGCGAAAGGCCGATGTGGTGAGCCTCGTCAACCACGACGAAGCCGATGCGGCCGGTAGCCGCGAACTCGGGAGCGTGGCACACAAGGAACTCCGGCGTTGTGAGCACGATGTCGACCGAGCCGTCCTCCAAGCCCGCAAAAACCTGGCGGCGCTCGTCGGGCGCGCTTTCCCCCGTGAGCGTGCACGCGTTGATCCCGAAGGGCGCGAGCGCTTCGTTGATGTGAAACGCCTGG
Organism: uncultured Ellagibacter sp.; assembly: GCF_934617235.1. Taxonomy (GTDB): domain Bacteria; phylum Actinomycetota; class Coriobacteriia; order Coriobacteriales; family Eggerthellaceae; genus Ellagibacter. The sequence goes on from NZ_CAKTTZ010000003.1 coordinate 84,356, forward strand.
TCAGCGATGAGCGCACGCAACGGGTAGACGAACAGGCTCGCCGTATGGTGCGCGAGCGCCTCGCATGCCGCATGCACTTGGAAGGTGAGCGACTTGCCGCGTCCCGTCGCCATGACGGCGAGCACGGAGTTCCCAGCGCGAAGGCTCGAAAGCACCACGCGCTGGGATTTGTGCAGCTCACGGTCGCCGATGATCGCCCGCACCACCGCGTCCTCGAGCGCGTCGGGGTCGCTTTGCGCCTTCTGCTCCCATAGCGCACGGTTCTTCTCGCGCTCCGCCTCGTAAGCCTCGATGTCCTCAGGGCTCTCGCAGCAGTCCTCGCAAAGCTCCGCGTCGCTCGTGGCGTACAGGTCGGCCGCGAACGACAGGTTCTCCGGCTCAAGGCACGCCTCGAGCGCAGGACACGTGCGAGCAGGCGTGATGGACTGCAGCATCGCCTTCACGGACTTGCGCCCGCGCCACGTGTCGATTTCCACTTGGAACGCCGCGTTCACCACGCTGTCGGTCGCCATGAGCATGTCGATATCGGTGCAGTGGAACATGATGCCCGAAATCGACGTGCGGCCGTTCGTAAGCGTGCACGAGAAGTGGTTCTTCTCGGCGCCGACCGCGCGGCAATGGGTGAGCAGCACGTCGCGCGCGAGGAAGCACGGCGTTGGGTTCTCCTGGCCGAAGGGGGCGACCTGCTTCAGGGCCCCCACCGTCTCGAGGGTGAGTTCGTCGAGGTCGATGCAGGTGTCGATCTCGATGAGCGGGTGGAAGTCGTCCTCGGGAAGCTTGTCCAGGTAGTCGCAAAGCGCCTTCGAGAACGCGGGGATGTCGTCAGTCTTGAGCGTGACGCCCACGGCCGCCTCGTGTCCGCCGAAGCGAACGAGCAGGTCAGACGTCGATTCGACCGCGGCAAACAGGTTCACGCGCCCCACGCTTCGACCCGAGCCGCGCGCCTCGTCGCCGTCGATCGTCAACAGGATGCACGGCACACCGTAGATGCCGACCAGGCGGCTTGCCACGATGCCCTTCACGCCCTCGTGCCACCCCTCACCCGCAACGACGAGCGCGCGCTGGCCGTGGTAGACCTCGGCAGCCTGGACCTTCGCGATTTCAGAGAGCTCGGCCTCGATCGTGCGGCGCTGGTCGTTGAGCCCCTCGAGCTCAGTCGCCAAGCGATACGCCTCGTCGAAGTCGTCGGACATGAGCAGGTTGAGCGCCAAATCGGCGTTGCCCATGCGCCCCGCGGCATTGAGGCGCGGGATGAGCGAGAAGCTGAGGTTTGTGCTGGTGAGAGGCTTGCCAGCCGCCCCCGAGGTTTCGAGCAGCGCGGCAATGCACGGGCGCGGCGCCTTGTTCATCATCTTGATGCCCTCGATCACGAGCGGGCGGTTCTCGCCGAGCATCGGCATGAGGTCGGCCACCGTACCGAGCGTCGCGAAGTCGACGAAATCGCGCCAGAGGTAGGGCTTGCCGAAGCGGGCACCGAGCGCCTGCACGAGTTTCAACGCCACTCCCGCGCCAGCGAGCACGCAGCTTTGGCAGTTGGCATCGATCTTCGGGTCAGCGACGGGCACGCCTTCGGGAACCAGGTCCGTGGGCTCGTGGTGGTCGGTGATTGCAACGTCGATTCCCGCCGCCTGCACGAGCTTCACCTCGGCCTTGCAAGCGATGCCGCAATCGACCGTCACGAGGAAATCGGGGCCGTAGGTCTTCACGCGCTCGAGCGCCGCGGCCGTGATGCCGTAGCCCTCCTCGAAGCGCTTCGGGATGAATGGCACCGTGTCGGCCCCGAGTTCCCGCAGGCCACGGGTGAGAACTGTCGTTGCGGATATGCCGTCTAAGTCGAAGTCGCCGAACACGAGAATGCGGCGGCGCTTCCGAACGGCGTCCTCGAGCGCGTCGACGACGTCGCCGAGCCCAGGAATCAGATAGGGGTCGAGCCAATCGTGCTTGAATGACGGGAACAAGAACGCGCGCGCCGCCTTTGGAGTGTCGATTCCGCGACCGACGAGCGTTGCCGCAACGAAGCGGGGCAGGTCAAGTTCGCGTTGGAGCACCGACACCATGCGGTTCGACGCACGTCGAATGTTGAACTGAGCTGACATGGAAATCTACCTCTAAACACGCATCGCTATCTTTTCTCGCTGCGTATTTTCCCACAATCGCCGCACGGTGTCACAGCTCACTTCGACCTTGCAGGGCAGACGGCCTACGGACGGCCGATGTGCCACTCGCGCGAACGAGATTTGGGGCGCGGACGGCGCGGCTCGGGCGGGGTGCGGGCGTCGGGGGAAGCAAGCGTAAAGGACGCGTAAAGATTTTCCCATTGCCCGAAGCGCTACGCTAGGATGGAGAAAAACGAGCTCAACGGGAAATGGAAAGCACCATGGCAAACTACGGCGTGATCGACCTGGGGTCGAACTCAGTGCGCCTCGTCATCTTCGATGTGAAGGACGGCATAAGCAAAAAGAAGCCCATCACCAGCAAGGACTTTCGAAGCATCATCAACGACAAGGTGATGGCGGGGCTCTCCGCCTATGTGGAAGCAGGCGAATTCACCCCTGAGGGCATCGCTCGCGCGGTCGACGTGCTCTCCGGGCACCTGAAGCGCGCGCGTTACTTCGACTGCGTGCGCACCGACATCTTCGCCACCGCCGTGCTGCGCAACTGCACGAACTCCCCCGCCGCCATCCGCGCGATCGAGAGCGCCATCGGGGCGCCCGTGAACTTGCTTTCCGCCCGCGACGAGGCGCATCTCAGCTTCACCGGGGCCTCATGCGATCGCGCAATCGACGAGGGCACCGTGGTTGACCTGGGCGGCGGATCGACCGAGCTCATCCGAGTCGAGGGAGGGCGCGACTTCGACGACGTGAGCATCGGACAAGGGTCGCTTTCCTCCTACGCGAACTTCGTTGAATTTATCATGCCTCAGGCGAGCGAAGTCGGCACAATCGAGCGCGCATTCTTGAACCGCGTCGAAGAAACGCCCGTTGACCTTCGGAAATACCGAGCGGAAACACTCTACGGCGTCGGAGGAAGCGCACGCGCCGCGGCAAAGCTCTATGCGCAGATGGTCGGCGAGCCCTGCCGGCCGAGGGCTCTCACGCCCGCGCATTTCGAGGCCCTGCTCGATCTGCTGGAGAGCAACCCGTCGAAATTCGCCCACCTTGCGGCGCGCGCCGTTCCCGAACGCATCCACACAGTCGGTCCTGGCTGCGTCATTCTCAGCACGCTTATGAGAGAGCTAGGCGCCCGCGAGCTGCAGATATGCAAGCGCGGCGTGCGCGAAGGCTATCTTATCGAGCGTATGCTGGGCAACGCACCTTGCTCAAGGGTAAAGGGTCAGTAACGCTTTCTTCTTCCAATTCCGCAACGCGCTATTATGAAAGGTAGCGCGAAGAACGAGTCATCATGCACATCAAGGAGGCTCTGCATGTCCAACGGCAATCCCACCTCATCTGACCAGGTCATACCCGCAGCTGGCAATCCTGCACCCTATTTGCAGAATCGCGAGCTGTCGTGGCTCGACTTCAATGAGCGCGTGCTCGAACAGGGCGCCGACGAGTCGGTCCCGCTTCTGCAGCGACTGAACTTCATCTCGATCTTCTGGAGCAACCTGCAGGAATTCTTCATGGTGCGCGTCGGCAGCCTGACCGACCTGTCACTCGTGAAAAAGCACATCGTCGATTCCAAGTCGAACATGACCCCCTCCGAGCAGCTTCGCGCCATTTACCTGCGCTGCCACGAACTCTACCCCGCCTACGAATGCACCTTCGAGCAGGTTCGCCTGATGCTGAGCAAAGTGGGCGTCACGCACGTTCGTCCCGACGAGCTCACCGAGGAGCAGCGGGCATTCCTAGCCGACTACGCCGAGGCGAACGTGACGCCGTTCCTCTCCCCGCAGATCATCAATGCGCGCCACCCCTTCCCCCACCTGGAAAACGGCGCGCTCTACATCGTTGTGCGCCTCGACGAGGAGGCCGACAACACGCAGGAGAAGGCCGAAGGCGGGCACAAGAAGAAGGACAAGAAAGGCAAGAAGGGCAAGGCCAAGCCGGCGAAGGAAGCGGCAAAGAGCGCCTCCCTTTCGCAGAACGTCGGTGCCGAAGGGACCATGCTCGGGCTCATCCCCCTGCCGCGCCAGTGCGCGCGCGTTGTGAAGCTGCCAGGCGAGGGCTTCTCGTTCATCCTGCTTGAGCATGTGGTGGAAATGGTCGCCGAACAGGTGTTTTCCATGTACACCGTGAAGCACACCAACGTCATTTGCGTCACGCGCAACGCCGACATCGACGCGACGGAATCCACCGACGAGAACGACGAGGATTACCGCGAGCACATGAAGCGCATCCTGAAGAAGCGCGCGCGTCTGGCCCCGGTGCGCCTCGAAAGCGAGCGCGAGCTCTCCGACACGCTCGAACCGCTGCTGCTCGACCGCCTGAACCTGAAGAAGCATCAGGTGTTCACGACATCGGTGCCGCTCGATTTGAGCTTCACCTGGGGTTTGTCGTCGCATCTCACCGAAAAGCAGAACGCGGCGCTGATGTATCCGCCGTTCACGCCCCAGTGGCCGGCCTGTCTCGACCGCAAGCGCCCCATCATGGACCAGGTGACGGCAGGCGGCGACGTGCTGCTTTCCTATCCGTACGAGAGCATGGACCCGTTCGTGCAGCTTCTGCGCGAGGCGTCGCGCGACCCGCGCGTCATCTCGATCAAGATCACGCTCTACCGCCTGGCCAGCCAATCGCATCTCGCCGAGGCGCTCATTGACGCCGCGGAGAACGGCAAGGAGGTCACCGCGCTGTTCGAGCTGCGCGCGCGTTTCGACGAGAGCAACAACATCGAATGGTCGCAGCGCTTTGAACAGGCCGGATGCAACGTTATCTACGGCTTCCGCGACTACAAGGTGCACAGCAAGATCTGCTGCATCACCCGCCAAACCGAGGACGGCATCCAGCACATCACGCAGCTCGGCACGGGAAATTACAACGAGAAGACGGCCAAGCTCTACACCGACCTGTCGCTCATCACCACAAGCCCCTCGATCGGCCGCGACGCGATGGAGTTCTTCCGCAACATGGCGCTCGAGAACGTCTCGGACAACTACGACGTGCTGTGGGTGGCGCCTCTGCAGGTGAAGCCGCTTATCCTGAAGAACATCAACCACCAGATCGAGCTGGCGCGCCGCGGCGAGCCGTGCGGGCTGTTCTTCAAGACAAACTCTGTCACCGACAAGGAGATCATCGATAAGATTGCCGAGGCGTCGCAGGCGGGCGTGAAGACCGTCATGCTCGTTCGCGGCATATCGTGCCTGGTGCCGGGCGTGGAAGGCTATACGGAGAACGTGCGCGTCGTGTCCATCGTCGGGCGAATGCTCGAGCACAGCCGTATCTACGGCTTTGGCCCGCGCGCGAACATGAAGGTTTACCTGGCGAGCGCCGACCTCATGACGCGCAATATGGACAAGCGCGTGGAAATCGCTTGGCCGGTGCTCGACGAGAAGCTGCGCGAGCGCATTCTTTCCTACGTAGACGTTTCGCTTGCTGACACGGCGAAGCTCCGCGAGCTGCTTCCCAACCGCCGCTACACGCCGCTTGGATTCTTCGCGCAGGTGAGCCCCGAAGGCAAGACGATCAGGTTCGATTCGCAGGCGCATTTCATGGACGAAGCGCGGCTCAGGGCGCGCATGAGCACCGAGGTGGAAGTCGAGCGCGAGGTGGAGAAGCGCGAGGCGCTCGCGAGCGCTGAGCCCGCGAGCGCCGGAGAGCCGGCGGGTAACGCGGCGTATGCGACCGCGAGCATTCCCGTACCCATCGAGAAGCCCGCGGCAGGTGAGGCTGCTGAGGTTTCCGCAGGCGGAGCGGCCGAGGCGGCGGGCGAGGTTGCCGCAGGCGGGGACACCGAGGCGACGGGCGCACAGGAAGCTGGGGCCGCTGAGGCTGCCGGCGCTGCGGAGGCAAGCCGACCCACTAGCGCGGACGAAGCACCTGAGGCGGCGAACGCGACAAGCGAAGCCACTCCTGCAAGCAAAACTATCAACAGCGAGCCTGCGCTCGAGCCCGACGCGATCGAGCCCGCTGCAAAGCCCGCAAGCATGGCGATTTTGCCCCACATCGAGCAGCCGACGCACAAGCCGAGCCTGCTCGTGCGAGCCCTTGCCGCAGCCATTCGCTTCTCCAACAAGAGGAAGTAAGCGAACAACTCAACCGTAAGTGATCGACCAAGAGAGATTCCAGTCGAAGGAACCCAGCAAGGGCAACCTAATCGCAAAACATCGCCCACGTCATAGGAAAGAAGAAGGCCCGCCTCGGCGGGTCTTCTTACTGATTAATGTAATTAAATGGGAATTGACCTGCGCCAACGCCCCTCGGACACACTATCTGTCCTATAAGCCAGTTTCTCCGGCTCCTACAACTGCCTCACGCCGTTCTCGATCTCCCAGTCGATGCTGCGCTCCCACGCCTCTTTCCACGTCGCAGGCGGGTTTCTGCGCTCTTCTTCATCGATAGCAGCAAGAACCTCGTCTGGAACGTTCGAAAGACGGTCGGGTCTGTCGTCAACACCGAACGAGCTATAGTCTAGAACTCTTCCCATTTGATACCGTGGCTCCCTTCGTACCCGCACACGACCTCAATCGCAGCCTCATATCTACCCGCTCCCGTCTTAACCATTCTCTCGATCTTCCCGTCGAAAACTCAACCCCCGAACGGCCTGCCCCCAACTTCATAATTGTAGATCTCGCCGTTGCGCAGGGTGACCGCGCTTCTTCGATGCGCCCCAATTTGCGAAGCATCAAGAGCCATCGCCGGAACCGCCGGCCACCCTTCTTTTCGAAAAACGGGGTGCGGTGGACAAAATTCGTCGATATGTGAGTCCTCGGGCTCGCGGGTGACCGCTCGCTCGCGCTTCCGCCGGCATTTGTCCAGGTCAGATTTTCCGAAAGAAAGTTAACTCTTTGCTACTCCTCACATATCGACCTTTTATGTCGATGTTGTCTAGCGATTCCGACAATCCCATGACCTGCGGTTTTGTGTGCGAGAA